>JABWBM010000223.1 GCA_013360495.1 Planctomycetaceae bacterium | reverse complement strand
AGCGGGCCAGAGGGCATAACCCACGGCTCAAAGCCGTGGGCCATACTCTTTGGCCGCTCTCGCCTTGGCGAAGCCGCTTGGTCGGCAGAGCAAGGCCGGGCCTACTCGATGCCATCGGAAGCAGGCTACGCCGCGGCGGCGTTGGGCTGCGCGGCGTCGCCGACATCAAACGCGGCCGAGGCCGGCGATGAGGCGAGAAACGCGTCAGCAACCGGGTAACGGTCGGACTTCAATTTCTTCATCGCGTCGGCGGGCGACATGCCCGACGCGATCAGCGTCATGATCTCGACGCCAAGCTTCGTTGCGTCAGTCTCGCTGATCGGTTCAGATTGCGCCGCGGCTTGTTCCACGGGCTGACCGGCAGACGGCTTTGATACGCCGTGCTTCTGGGGGGAAGCGCCTGAATCCTTGGCGGACTTGCTGTCCTGTTCGGCCTTCTTGATGCGGTCAATCACGGCTTTGCGTACGCACTTGACCAGCGCGAAGTCGGCCGTGCGCAGGGGCTTACCGCGGTCATACCTGCGGCGATTCATCACCACCTTGGCCTCGGCCACCAAAAACTCAAACGTCTCATCTTCCAATTGCTTCAACTTGTCGAGATGCATGGGAGTTCTCCTGTAAGAGTCCGGTGTACGGGGTCCGGAGTCAAAACGTGACAACCTTCTTTATTGACTCCGAACTCCGGACTTTTTCTTTGACCCCGAACCCCATACACAAGGGATCCGGACTCAAAAAGTCATTCATTCCTACCTTAAGCATCCACGGCCCGGTGAATTTTCGTGCATTTCAGGGAAAATCCGAAGATTTTTTACCGCAGAGCCGCTGAGGAAAGAATTTTGAGAGAAGAATGGGGAACAGGGATGAAGATGATGAACGCAGATAAGAATTTCATCACGAAAGCGCGAAAGAATGAAAACACGAAAAAGATCAATATACATTCGAGGCTTCCGTCATTTTCATGATTTCTCCATTTCGTGATTTCATCGTTCTCTTCATCTGCGTTTATCGTCTTCATCCCTGTTCCAAAATCTTTTCATGATTGTCTTCGAGTCACGGTCGCGTCGGTTTGCGTAGCGCCATGCGCCCGCGCATGGCGTCTTACGTTTTGAATCGTCCGTCACGCGAGGGCGCGTGACGCTACACAAAATAGACAATGCACGTGCTCTATTGAAACGATTGAGCGGGTTATACCAACTCCAAAAGAGAAATCGGATCCTATCGTCATTCCGGCGAAAGCCGGAATCCATCTTAACTCTTTGTCTTTTCATGGGTTCTGGATGCCGGCTTTCGTCGGCATGACGATTGTAAAACCGTATTCTTTCTTAGGATCGGTATTATTTCTTTCCGAGCATCGCCGGGCTCCACATCCCCATAAGCGTGGCCTCGCCGGGTACGGGCTTTCCCGAAAGCCAAACCACCGCGCCCTTGCCGATAGAGAATGACGATGCGCGCTCGATATCCCCAAGCAGCAGCAACGACAGCATTTCACTCATCCACGGCTCATGGCCCACAAGCCCGACACCCTCGCCCTGCATGAGGTCAAGCAATCCGCCACCGGGCGTGGCAGCGAGCAGTCCCGTCACACGCGATTCGCCCCGCACCAGCGACATCAGCATGTCAGCAGTCTGCACAGCCCGGAGCAACGGGCTATGCAGCAACAGATCGAAGCGCACATCCATGCGGTCGAGCGAGCGAACGACACGGCGGAACCGCTTCCGCCCCTTTTCGGTCAAGGCGCGTTCGGCGTCGGGCTTGGTTTGACCTTTATCCTCGGCAATCGCATGTCGGATCAGGTAGATATCCATCGCTTACTT
This sequence comes from Planctomycetaceae bacterium, assembly GCA_013360495.1. Classification (GTDB taxonomy): domain Bacteria; phylum Planctomycetota; class UBA8742; order UBA2392; family JABWBM01; genus JABWBM01. The sequence continues at coordinate 2,815 of JABWBM010000223.1, read as the reverse complement.
TCCTCGCGCAAATCCCGCTCGCACTCCGACCATACATGTACCGCGGAAAACTGCTGGGCCGCGATGGTCTCATGGCAACGGGTTTCGAACTCGTGCGTCGCCGCATCGGGATGCGGGTACAGTTCCAGCAGCTTCAACAACACTGCCGTGTCGTTCAACTCGCCGAGCGCCGTTTGCAGCCGGACGAGGGATCGCGGCCGCTCGCCGAGCCACTCGCGGGCATAGCGCAACAATTTCACGCGTCGGCGCAGCCTGTGAAGGGAGCCAATATCGCCATCGGCCTTCTCCAAGTGTTCGCCCGCGCGGAACACGCGCCGAACGATACGTTCGAGCCTGAGCCGGGCATCGGACTCCAATAGTGGCGGAAGCAGCCGCAGCGCTTCGAGCAATGCGCCCGTGCTTTCGTCCCTGATCGCGCGGACGAGTTCCTCGCGCGCAGCCGGATATTCGTCGTCGAGCCACGTTGCCACTTGCGGCGGCAATTTCTCTCGTGTTCGGGCAACGTCGATATCGCGCACTTTCCCGGCGGCATGGCGCAGGCGGCGCAAGTCGTCGCGAAAGACGCGGATACCCGCGAGTTGAAGCCACGCGTCGATGCGGCGCGTGGCGACGCGCAAGGTATGCACCGCTTCCCGGTCGCCCGAGTCTCGCGCTTCATCGACGGCGACGAGGCTGCTCCGCAAGCGGTCGAGCCAGAGGTCCGGTTTGATGACGCTGTCCATGACGCCACCCGGGTAAGACCGCCCACCGCGGCATCTGCACGGCGCGGCGACCAAATATCCATTGCGAATTCCCAGAGTATACGACGGGACGCGCGCCGGACGTGAGGAATCGGGCCCGGTCAGTCACTATCGAGTAATGGCAATTTAGATCGTTTCCAATGCTGATTTGCAGAAGATATACAACGCGTAGCTCTTGTAGCGCCCTGCGCCCTCGCAGGGCGTCTTATTACTGGTCGGTCCGCCCCACGGGGGCGCGGGGACGCTACATTCAACCAACGGGGAATGCGCCCCTACGGAGGAAATGTCATCACGACGCCCTCTTGAACAGATCAGCACGTCATTGACCCTTGTCGAGCAATGTTTATCGTGCAGAAAAGTTCGTGTTCTGATCCCGTGCGGATCCGTTCGGAGAGAGGTGGAGATGAGTGCGAATCAAACACCGAAACTGGACGATGATCAGGCGATCCGCAAGCGTCTGATGGAACTGATCGTCCACACTTCGCAGGCGGAACTGGCGCGAAAGACCGAGACGTCACACACCAACATCAGCCGCTATCTCAAGGGCACCAAGCCGCCGGCGTCCTTCCTGTCCAAACTCGCGCGCAATATGAATGTCAACCCGGCATGGCTGCTGCTCGGTGAGGGCGCGCCATTCCTTTCGTCGGTGACGTCCGACGTCGCGTCAATGGCAGGCAACGTGCTGGAACTGGTCAATGCGATGAACAGCGTCTCCAAGCTCAAGCTCGGCGAACTGCTCGGCAAAGACCACCTGAAAGTGCTTCGCCAGTTAAACGAGGCGCTTACCGCGCACGAAAACCTTCGTCAAGAACTCAACCGCCAGACCGCGAACGTGATGAAAGACGTCCTGCAAAAATTCGATGGCGTGTTGAAAGAGGGCGTCGCGCGCCAGACAGCCGCGCGTTATCTGGAAGCCGCAAAGCAGCTTTCGCGGCTGTGCTCCGACGACGAGCTCTTGATGCAGCTCGCCCAGCGCGAACTCGCTTTTGAATCCTACTGGGGAACCGAGATTCGCACCTACGAGCTCCAGCGGCGCCTCTTCATCCACCGGCTCGCGCGCACGGAAGACACCGACGAGCAGTTCGCCGAAAGCGCGTTCCGGCATGCGACCGCCCTGCATAGCGCCCATCGCTGCAAAGAGGCGATTCGCGTGGCCTATTCAGCGCTCGGCATGATGCGCGGGAAGCCGGGACTCGACTATTGGCGCAACCAGTTGCTCGTCGATATCGGCATGGTGGAAGTAGAAATGGGTTCACTCCATCGCGGTTTCGAGCGCTTGCTGAAGGTGCATACCACGCTCTATCCGAACAACCTCGTCATCAGCCAGGTCGCCGTGACGGTCGCCCAGATGTACGCCGGCATCCTCGACATTGAAGGGTTGGCGCATTCGCCATCGGCGCTCAACCGGAATCTTTCGTTCTACGGCCTGCGTTTCGCCCGCCTGTACGATGACGCCGGCCTGATGCGTTCAGCGTACCGCTGGTTCGTGGGCAACGAGAAGCATCTCGCAGAGCCAGACTCAACCGCGAGCATCGTCTCGCGCCTCGCTCTTGATGCAATCGAAGGAAATCTTTCCAAGGCATTGAAGGAGTTCGACGACCTGAACAAGCATGAGGAACGGCAGCTCGTCCGGCAGCAGCACCCGGTGTTTCACGCCATCTATACCGACTACACCGCCATGCTCTACCGGCTCGGCGGCGAAAAGAGCAAAGCCCTCGAAGCCACCGAACAGGCTTTCGGGGAATACCGCGCGATCCCGAAAATTTACGACGTGCGCGTGCTGGCGTACGGCATGAACGCCATCAATATTTTGAAGCTCGTGCAACCGGACACAAGAAACTCCACGCACAAGGCCATGCGTTCATGGGCCGAACAATGTATCCGGCGTTATCTCTCAAAGGGATACGGCTGCTTCAAGCATTTGATGCCGCTGCTCGGCGACGAGAAAAGCGCCGCCCCACACCGGCGGCAATGAATCCCATCGCCGCCGCAACGAAAAGCCAGTTTTGCTCCCGACGGCTTTCCATGCCAAGCGCACATCCGCCCGCTGGCGCGCTTCCGGCAAGAAGCGTTTT
>JABWBM010000222.1 GCA_013360495.1 Planctomycetaceae bacterium | reverse complement strand
ATGTTCATCTCCGGCACGATGCGCCCCACCAATCCGAGCGCCGTGGTCACAAGCAACCCGACGATCTTGGTCGGCGCCGCGAACGCAATCGCCAATATGAAGGTCTGCGGCATCAGCGTCGTCAGGAAATACTGGAGAAAGTTCGCGTTCAACCCGTGCTCGATCAACGGCGCGTGCGCCAGCGGCACATAGTCGAAGGTCATCGCCATGATCTGAATCAAAAGATTCAATCCGCCCATGACCACGAAGATGATCACCGCCAAAAGGAACACGAACTGGCTGGTGATCGACACATCTTCTGACGTCATCGGGTCAATGATGTTGGCGAGTGAAAAACCCATGGTGTCGTCGACAAATCGCCCGCCAAGCTGCATACCCGTCAGGAGCAAGGACCCGGCCATTCCAAGCAACAACCCGATCGTGAGTTCAAGCAGCACGGCGGTAAAAAAAATCCCTGTTGACTGCGGCATCAAGGGAATCGATTGGTTGTTCAGCATCACCGGGAACATCACCACGGTGATGAGGAACGCGAACCAGATTCGGACTTGGCGGGGAACGCTCAAGCCGCCGATCACGGGCATGCGGTCGAACATCGCGCCAATACGGATGAACGCGAGCAAAAAGCCCTGCACATAGGCGAGCGATATCTTCGTCGGATCGAGCAGGAAAGCTTCCATAGGAATACTGCGAGACGCGACTCTGTTCTGTAGCGTCACGCGCCCCCGCGTGACGTCTTATCTTCCGTAGCGCCACGAGCTTTTGCTGTGGCGTCTTGAACAGCCCAAAGACGTCACGGCATAGCCGTGACGCTACCAAAAGATTATGCCCGTACCCCTACTGCGGCGGCGTCACGTCCTCAAGCCCGAAACTCCGCGTCAAAAATACCGGCATCTTGTTGGTCCAGAGATCGTCTGTGTACGACAGCAAGCTGCGCGCCATCCACGGAAAGAGCAGCACGAGCAACGCCGCGACCGCGAACATCTTGGGAATAAACGCAAGGGTCTGCTCCTGAATACTCGTCGCTGTTTGGAAAATCGCGACGATCAGGCCAACGACGAGGCCGATGGCAAGGATTGGCGTGGCAAGAATCACGGTCAGCATCAACGCCGACTGCACGACGTCGATTGCCTGCTGCACCGGATCGAACACCACCAAAAACATTCTTACTCCTCTTCGACTTCTCTCGTCTTTTCTTCCGGCTCCAGACCCCGCACTCCAGACTCCGCACTCCGGACTCTTCTACGGCGCCACCCCGCCGCCCTGCGTCCCGCCCTCGAAACTCTTGTAGAGCGACATCACCAGCAGCGACCAGCCATCCACCAGCACGAAGAGCAATATCTTGAACGGCAACGAAATCAGCACCGGCGGCAACACCAGCATACCCATACTGATCAGCACCGTGGACACCACGAGGTCGATGATCATGAATGGGATGAAGAGCATAAAGCCCATATAGAAGCCGCGTTTGAGCTCGCTCAACACGAACGCCGGCATCAGCACGAAGGTATCCACGTCCTCGTGCTTGGTCCATTCGAGAGGTTTGTCGCCCGACAGTTCGCCGAACATCCGCAGATCGTCGTTGGCCACCTGACTGAACATGAAGCGGCGTAAGGATTGCACCGAGCGGTCGAATGCCTCCGCCTGCGTGATCTCGGCATCAAGGTAGGGAACCAGCGCGTCATGGCGGATCTCGTTGATCGTCGGGCGCATAATCAGGAACGTCAGGATCATCGCCATACCCGTCAGCACTTGTGTCGGTGGCAATTGCTGTGTGCTGAGCGCCATACGCAGAAAGCCGAAGACGATCACGATGCGCGTGAACGCCGTCGTCATGATCAGGATACCCGGCGCGACAGACAGCACCGTCAGCAGCAAGAGCAGCTCGATCGTGCTGGTCACATCTTCTGGTGTATCGGCGCGCTCGACGATCGTCGGCTTGATGTTCGGAAACCCCTGCGCGATCAAGGGCGCAGCGAAAAAGATCACCCCAAGCGCCCACACAACGAACAACGCCTTGAGCGACTTGAAAAGCATCCGTTTCAATCCGCCGCTTCGTTCAACTCCCGGCAGTGCTGCGAGCATCCGGCCCCACATCAACTGCGGGCCATCGAGCTTCACCTCGCGTGCTGCTCCGCCAAAGAGCGGTACGCCGAGCAGCCGCATGGCAGCCAATGGCGCAGGTACGCGCCCGGCGAAGGCAGAACGGTATTCGAGCGTGCGGGCGATCATTGCAGGCGCGCCTTGTTCTTTTCGAGGTGTTCGCGAATGGCTGCGAGTTTCGCCTGCGCGTCAACGGAGGCCGAGACCGGCGCGGGATCGTCGCTCACGCGCGCGTCGATGAACGCCGCCTTCCCGCTCGAACTTGCGCGAGCGTCCCCGTTCGTGCGCGCCTCTTCGTTGGGTCTGGCGCGCTCCTTAACCGCGGGCTTCGAACTCGCGGCGCTCAAAACATCGCGGAAGGTGTTGTTCATGCTGCCCGGCTGCTGCTCGCGCACGCTCGCAAGGAAACGTGTGACCTCGTCGGGCGATGTGATCTCGCTCAGCGTGGTGAGCCCTTCCGGCCCTTGACCGACAACGAGCAACCGCTCCCCAACCTTGAGCACATACACCGAGTAGCGCGAGCCAAGGTAGCTGCGGCTCACCACTTCCACCGCCCCGCTCACATAGCGCTTGATCTTCGGGCTGCGTCGCAGGAACCAGATCACGCCGATGACAATGACGATAAAGACGCCAAGGCCGATGGCCATGTTCACGATATACGGGACGGGGTCGAAGCCCTCGCTTGCCTCCGCCTCTTCTCCGGCGCGCGCGACGGGCGCCACGTTGAGCGGCTGGTCGTCTGCGAACTTATTGTAGGGACGCCCGGAATTGGCCGCGGGTTTGTCGGCCGCTTTCGTTTCGTTTGTACGCGTGTTCTCACGGGCGTCAGGGCCGAACTCGCTTGTGACTCCGGCGGGGCCGGAACGTGTTACCGTCTCATCGCCAATACCCGGTGGCGTCAATGGCGTATTTCCACCCCCACCGCCAATCTCTCCGCCGCTATTTTGAGCCATTAACGCGGGGCAAAACGACGCCACGAGGACGATGAGACAACAAGACACTCGGAGTCGAACCACAGGCGCTCCTGCCATCGGACGTTTTGGAAGAGGGAGGGAGTCTATCCACAAGCAAGGGAGTGGTCAACGAATGGACAGCGGGAGGCACGTCATGTGCAACGGCCCGCAGAGCGGCCAAGGGCATAGCCCACGGCTTAAGCCGTGGGAATCCGTGCAGCATGGAATGCGCGCCCCGTAGGGGCGCGGGGGAGTTGGACGCCACTTGTTCCCACGGCTCAAGCCGTGGGCCATGTTCTTCGGCCGCTCCGCGGCCAGAACACACGCTTGCTCCGCTACGCGGCCTACTCGAGACCACGGTGCAGGGAAGCGTCCCCCTCAGGACTGCAAAGTCCCTTTGGAACGTCATACCGGCGAAAGCCGGTATCCAGAGACCCAAGAACAGACTGGATTCCGGCTTTCGCCGGTATGACGGCAAGTTGCAATCTCACGACTTTGCAGCAGTCCTGGTGCCTCCCTGGAAGTGGTTAACAGCCATTGAATTTTTGATAAACCTGTGACATTCCGCCCATACTCAGATTATGGTAGCAAGCTATACTTTGTGACTGGTTTGGCCCCTTCTTTCCCTCATTGGAGAACAATATGCAAATGACGCCGCGTAGACATTCCCGTGGTTTTACGCTCGTCGAGCTGATGGTGGTCATCGGCATTCTGGCTATTTTGATGGGTGTCCTTGTCGTTGCAATTGGCCCAGAAATCTGGGGCGCAAAGAACAAGCTGGACGCGCAACAGCTTACGAAGTTTCAACAAAAGCTTTCGAGCACCATTGGAACGGATACAGGCAAACGTCGCTTAGTAAAAGGAATAAACCCAAGTAGTGGAAAAGCCGTTGATGTGTTTGTGGAAATGTATTCTCTGAAAGTGTTGGATTTAGACGATTTCGAGACCTTGGCCGGAGCTTCTGGTACGAAAGCAACTGAAACAGATTTACGGAGCGGCAATATAAGCGCTCAGGATAATGTAATATTTACCGGCCCAAAGACCGGTTCAAAGTTCTTGGACCTGCTCGAGGGGAAAATGTCTGACGGTGTTGCAATGTGCTACAACAGGCACATATACAAAAACTTCGACGAAATGGTTGTTCTCTTCCCGAAAAGCAATCAAGCAAGACTTCTCTCCGCCGCAGCGTTGAAACAGGAATACAAGGCGGCAACAAATAAAGAACCGAGCCTTAAGGGTGAATTTACTGAAATGGACGATAAGTTCTACGGCAAAGAGCCTTTCCAGAATATAGTTCCTGAATAACCTTCTTGCCTCCGGCACCGCAGGTGCCTGAGCATCTAACATCACACGGGGCGCGGCTGCCATCACCATGGCCCGCGCCCCGTAGCTTTTCGCCCCGCGCCAGCCTCGACTGATGCCAGTTCCAAAAAGGCAGGTAGATTTTCACTCGTCATGCCCGCGGAGGCGCAAAGCGATACGATTAAGGGCGTAGCGCCATGCGCCCTCGCACAATGCCGTGCGAATAAGGGTGTAGCAAGCGTCACGCCTGTGGCGTAACGTCTTCGACTCATACCAAACGCAAAATGGTTGTTGGATTTACCCGTCATGCCGACGACGCGAGCTCAGCGAAGCGTTACAGCGAGCGCAGTCGGCATCCAGCGACTATGAGAAATCGTTT
>JABWBM010000038.1 GCA_013360495.1 Planctomycetaceae bacterium | reverse complement strand
CGCATTAAAGGATTCGTGGTCGAAGTGGTCGGTGCCGCTCGGTCAAAATCACCGCGAATCGTCGCATTTCTTTTTTCGGTTTGGAAAAACAAGAGTTTTCGGGCGCTATCGCGACCTTCTTGGAAGAAATCCTTAGGTTACTCCGGAAGTGGCGGCAATTCGGGCTTTTCGGTACTCTTATTTTCATTGTTGTCGCTATCGCCATCCCGACAAGCCGACACGACGAAAATTCCGATCAACGAGACTATCGCTATCATAAATATTCGCTGCACGATTCGCCCTTTCAGATTTAGCCGGCCACGATTGACGCGATATCGTGGTTTTATGTTTTCTGTGTCCTTCACGAGGGTGACTTTCATTGGCGACATTGACGAACAAGGTCACGAACTATCCTTTAGCTTGGCGGACAAAAACCAATCATCAACTTGTCGCTTGACGCCATCATCAAGGTGTTGAAACCAGAAGTCTGCTGAAAACCCTCCAAATTCGCCGCCAACAAGGTACCCCGTAATACCACCAGCAAAAGCACCTATAAATCCACCAGCAGGAACGGTAAGAGGGATAAATGGGCCACCCCATGAACCTGCAAACATTCCGATTTCTGCTCCCGCCCATGCCCCTCCTAACGCACCGAGCATTCCTCCGCCTATGCGAGAGACATTTGTGACATATTGCCTGCGATTGATGTTTCCGATTTTGTACGACAACGTCGTTGAGTAGAGTTCTTCTGCATCGAGGGCAACTCCAACGGCAAGGCCAATAGGACCTGCTCGCCGAAGCAGCGCCTTACTCAGGTTTTGAGACGTTCGTGATGTTGTGCGGAGAACTCGTGCGACTGCATTTGTTCCTCGTCGCAGCGAAGAAGCCGTCGTGCTTCCGAATGTATGCGATACCTTCCATAGTCCTAGCGTTACCGAAGATGACTTGGTCCAAGAAGCCATATTGGTGGACGAGGAAAGGCTCCACAGCAACCTATGCTGCTTCGCCCAAACCCGCATCTCGGAGGTAGTTGACTTTTGCTCGACAGATCGCAACAGGTCGGGGATGTTAATATGAGCTTTTTCGGCACCAGTTAGGGGCGAAATGAAGCGCAGCTTTCCGCTGGAAAAGTCGACATGATTGACTTCTGCCAAGCGGTCTAATGGCACTTTACTCTGGCGACGAAATGCGCTGATGTCGTGCGCCAATTGACGAACTCGATCATCGCCACTCGAATGCATAGCCTTGAGTCGCTCCGCTATGTAAGATCGGGAAAGCTGTTGACCGGAGGTCGTACGAGACAGCCGGTACGTTGGATTGTACGTTGTTTTGACTTCCACAAATTTTACGTCAATGATGTCTCCTAACTGACCGCGCCGCATAGCCACGAAATCAATACCCTGATTCCCAGCCGCCTTAATTTCGTAGAGTTTGAACCCCCTGAGCCTTGCACATTCACGTGCCAGCGTTTCACCGTGGTTACCTAAGCCATGACGCCAAATGGTTGCAGTCCTCGGTTCAAAAACGGATCGACTAACTGGATGTGGGATCGGGGATGAATCAACCAGTTGAACGGGAAGCGCTAGGATGGCTGCGCCAAAAATCACATTCAAGAGGAGAATGATCGTAGGGCTCATTAGCGCCATTTGTGTTTCCCTCAATCCGAGAACTTGCCAAAAACTCGATACCTGACAGCAAGGATTTTCTGATCTTCGGAACACTCCTCGAAAAGCTTATTCCATTCCTCCTCGAACCGCTTGGCCACATAGGGCATGAGTCGGGGCTCATCAATCTTGGCCATATCTCGTAACTTCTCTATGGTGGCGTACTGGCTCCCAACGATAGCCACTACTCGGCGAAGGGCTTGTTGATTGTACAACCATTCCCGAGCACGTTGGAGTCGTTCTATCGAGTGAGCACATAGGCTCAAATCCGACTTCGCTGAAGCGATACTTGCGTTGGCGTAGGTAAAGATATCTCGGTGGCGTTGCTCCCCAAGTTCTATGGTTTGCTTGAGTTCTGCGCTTACCTTAAGCACTGAATCGTTATCGACGTTTTCACTTCGCTTCACCAAATCGTCGGCAGAACTTTTCCAGTTCAAGAAGTCCGCTTGAACAGTTTTATACAGTTCGCTCATCACGAGTGATTCAAGTTCGTTGATTTGCGTTCCGGTGGTTGCGAGGTCTGACCAAATCGTCGCGGATTCTTCCAGTTTGCTGCGCAGACATAGTTCCGCTTCAAGCATAGTCAATCGATATCGAACATTATCCAACGCTAGCGCCTTCGTTTCAGCGGGAGCGTCGGACTCGGCGATTTGAGAAACATGGTGTTTGAGGGTTTGCAACTGGGGAAGCCCTGTGTCCGAGTTCGAAGATGGAAGCGCTAGCGTCTCGATAGGTTGAACATCCTCACTCGGTGATCCAACTCTGACAATGGCTGGCAGTTCGAACGTTGGACGAGAGAGTTCGTATGATTTTCGGGCGCCTGCAATCTTGTTTACCGAAAGGAAGGGAATCATTGCTTCTAGCCGGGCATGGATCGCTGAGGCTACCTCAAATGCAACATTGTCTTGGGAGAGTGCCAAGTCGTTGCAAAATGCCAACACGTTGGAATAAGTTTCAAAACCCGATGTATCGAGGCGAATCGATGCCAGTGCATAGTCCAACGCTACATCGTAGTATCCGTTTCGGACATTCTCTTTGGCAAGCCTAAGCGCTTCCGAAGCCTCGCGTGAGGATCCGCTCCCATTAAGGTTGCTCGGGACGCATCCAACCACAGTAAAGACCATCAGCCATGCAACTGTCGCGAACCCAATCTTCATAAAGATATCTCCCTCAATTTTGATGCGCCCAAATCTCATGCGTGTTCGTTTGCTGTCAAAAGACCTCGGCAAGACGCTTTATTCCTTCAACGGATGCAAGAACAAGGCAACCCAGAACGAGAACGGCGACGACTATGCTGGACAAGCCTGCCAGCGTAGTAACATACCCGCCGGACACCAAAGCGTAACCGGTTCCCAATGCGCTCACGTGCGCGGCATATTTTGCGGTCTTTCGGCCAAGGCGCATCGTTCGGCATAACAGCCAATGACGTACAAAGCGGAGTGTCGACAGCATAGATGTTCGCTTTGAGCTGAGGATGCTACGCTTTTGATAGTCAATTACCGATCCAACAACGCCAATACATCCCGCAACAAGTCCGTATACAACGAATACAAATGCGGCCCATATGTTCAAATAGACGAAGTTGCATGCCGTGCGAGTAGCTGGAACGACGTGCCTGAAAACCCAACGAGAATACACGGCAAGCCGATTGAGTAGCTTGCGATACACGTTTGCCGAATGCTTTTCTTTGAGTGGGGGCGGCGAGCCGGTTGGCACCGTCTGGTGAGCGGTTCGTTCAGTGGTGTGGGCATTGGATGCGCGTCCCGATGACGATTGCTGCGAGCGATGGGTTTCTTCACCATACGATGTATGCGATGCACGAGCTGGCTCTTCTTGTGCAACGCGCCACAAAACGTAGAGCAGATCGTAGGCGGCACGCTGATCAGGATCGCTCAATACCTCGTAGGCTCCCTTGATAGCAGTAAAGCGCATTGTCGAAGATGCCTTCGCCTCCTCGCCCTCATGTCGGTCGGGATGCCAGCGCAATGCCAGTCGTTGGTATGCTCGCCGTATGTCATCCGCTGAGGCATCCGGTGAGATTTCGAGAATGGAGTAGAAATCAGCGAATGTCGATGCAGGCATAACATCCCCCTACTTTACCCCAGCTTCCACACGTGCTTATAAAAGGTCACATTGCGAGACACAGAACATTATCGGTAAGCCGGCTCCTGCCACCAGACATTGATCGTATAGGCGCCCTCATCCACCGATGGACGTTGGGGTATTCCGGGATCGCCATTATGCTGACGTATTTCACCACGAACCCGGTCGACGACCTGCCATTCGATATCTGCTTTCAATATCTTGAGGCGGTCGACATCGTCCGCCACTATCCCGGCCTTGTCGGCATCGCCTGCGTGGATATGTGCCTTAAGCTTTGCTTGACTGAACTCAAGCTGCTTGTTGACCTCGCGCCATTTCGCGCGCTCAACGTCTGTGAGTTGGTATGACCGAGACATAGCACTCCCTTCGTGTTTGCTATCAAACATCGTTCACGCAACGCGTGAAAACTTGTCATGTTCAAGGGTGCATCCGTGCGTGGCCAAGCGGCCTATGAACGAGTCGAGTCCGTTCAACTCGCGGAGAAACTCAGGTGTCTCTACTTATCGGCAGAAACTTGGGAAAACTTGAGCACAAAGTGAGATTTATGTGTTTTCTAAAGTAGATGACTTATTGGGTAAAACTTTCGCTTTCTTTCATTTCTTCGTTTAATCGCCCCGTAGCTCAGTGGTTATAAGGGTTACGGGGCAGCCATCGTTTCGAGTCTGAAACGCTCGGCTCTCATCCATTCATCTTCGTGATCGATCTTGTTCGCAAGCGGATGGCGGCAGCGTCGTCGTGCTTCCGCCGATAACGGGCGGAGCGAGCGCAACCCTCTTTCAAGGAAAGCCATCATGATCAAACTCACGGCCAGCTACAGCCTCAAGCTTCCCACGGACGTCGAATACAGTTCGGAACAGGCGGGGGCCTGCATCGAGCTTGAAATCGGCGAGGGCGACGCTCAATCCATCCCCGAGAAGTTGTCGGGTTTATGGAAGATGCTCCGGCAGAGCGTCGAAGCCGAACTGCATCGGCGTCCGGGGGAAGCCAACGCTGGAGCACAGCCTCACAACGGACAGATGGCACCCGTCAATGGCAACAACGGCTTCGGCACCGGAGCGGGCGGTGGCCGCAACAATGGCAGCAATGGAAATGGTGCTCATGCTTTTCAAGGAAACGCTCAGCATGGCGGCAATGGCAACGGCTCCCATGGAAACGGCGCGGGAAATGCGTTCGCCCCCAATAACGGCAACGGCGCTCACGGAAACGGAAACAGCGCCTACACCGGCAACGATCCCAACAGTACGGCGACAAGAAAGCAGATCGGATTGTTGCTAGCACTGGCTCGCCGCAACCGGAACTGGAACGCGACCCAGACTAAGGATGCGGTGAAGCAGCATTATCACTGTGACCTGAACTCGCTGACGAAGTCCCAAGCCAGCCAGATCATCGACCAGCTTCAGGGCAAGGTGATGAATTAGGGATCAGGGGCCGCGGTCAGGGATCAGTGAAGACTCAAGGTGTCTTCATTTCCTTCCCATGACTCGCGGCTCCACTGCCCTTGCTCCGTGTCCTCCGTGCCTCTGTGGTGAATCTTCAAATCTACCAACCGAAAGGCCGCCCCATGGCGCAGCAACCGACATTTGACCTCGCACTTTTGAGCCATTCGAGACTCAATTGCTGGCTCACCTGCCCCAAGCAGTTCTACTTCGCCTACATCAAGGAGATCCCGGAGCAGGAATCGTCACTGCCCTTGCTCTTCGGCACCGCCATCCATGAGGCGGTCACGGAGTTCCTTGGCTCGCTCAAGAAGGAGCCGCTGACGGAGGCCGAAGTCCATGGAGTCTTCCATCGGGCGCTCACCGATCAGCTCGAATTCGCGGAAGTGAGCGGCTGCCCTGTGCGCTGGATCAATGCCACTCAGGAGGAAACGATAGCGCTCGGGGAATTGATGCTCACGGCCTTCCTCGTTCAGGTTGACCGGAACATTACAGTCGTCGGTACTGAAGTCGCCTTCGAGTTCGAGCTAGGACCGGGCCAGATCATGCGCGGCGGCATTGACGTGATACTCAAAGATGGCGAGGGCAAGTATCGAGTGATCGACCTGAAAACCTCGGCCAAGGCGTACAACGAGGATTCGCTCAAATACGATATGCAGCCCACCATCTACTGTGAGGCCATCAGGAAGCTCTATCCCGATGCCAGGGAAGTCTCATTCGAGTATTGGGTGCTGACCAAGACCAAGGAGCCGAAGTTCCTGGTCTACCCCCTCACCAGAGGGGAGCGGGAGGCCAGAGAACTTCGGGAACTGGCCGAGGAATATCAGATATCCGTGCTGGCGGAAGTCTTCCCCCGCAAACGCGACTGGCAATGCCGGTGGTGCAGCTATCAGAACATCTGTGACAACGGCGAGGCCGACAAGACTTTAACCACGGAGCGCACGGAGACCACGGAGGGGGAAGCAGCGACGGCTTTGCTTGCTCCATGATTCGAGTCTTCTCCGCGTCCTTTGCGACTTTGCGGTGAACCGTCTTTATCAACCATAACCGGAGGACAGACCCATGATTCAAGTATTGGAACAACTCCCATCATTACGGGACAAGCCCAACGGCAGGCTTGAGGAACTGCAAGACCTGTTGGCGGATCAGGCGAGGGAGAACCACGATATCCGCACATCGGCGGACAATCTGATCGTCGATGAGTCATCAGGAGCGTTACTGCTCCGCTCATTGGATTTCAAACCATTCAAAATGCGGCCGCTGGCATTGAGCCAGCTTGCAAACCGTTTGAGCGTCCCATACGGCTATATCGAACGCTGCCCTGCGGAACTGGCGGCGGAGAATCTCAATCATTGGCTCAGGAAGGAACCGGATCGGAAGGTGATGCTGCGCTGCCGCGGCGATGAAGTCAGGGCGGTGCTCTCCGCCCGATATTACCCCATCGACAACATTGACCTGATCCGCTGGGTCTCGGAGGTCTTCGGTCGAGACTTCCCCTTACGCTTTGAAGTCACGGAGGAAAGCCTCGACGTCCAGCTTCTCACGGAGGCCAGACACCATGTTGACCGGGATGACTGGCTCGATTCCGGCCTGTCCATCCATAACTCGGAGGTGGGCCTGCGGGCCTTGGAGGTCAGGGGCATGGTCTACCGTCAGGTCTGTCTCAACGGCCTGATCCTCTATGGCAAGCAGCAGGGCTACCGCAGGCGGCATATCGGGACATCCTCAGTCGCAGCCAGGATCCAGGAGGCGCTCAATTCGCTCAAAGTCGAGAGCGGCAAGCACATGCAGGAGTTCGATGCCACCCGAAGGGTCAGGATGCCCGCCTTCGATCAGGTGATGGCCGAGATAGATAAGCGCTATGAACTCTCCGAGCAGCAGGTGGAGGCCATCTTCGCGGCCTACCGTATGGAGCCGGGGGACACCCTTTATCACACCATCAATGCGGTCACGCGCGCGGGCAATGCCGAATCCCTCGATCTCGATTCACGGCGCAGCTTGCAGCAGGTCGGGGGAAGGATGCTGTCTCTCGCCGACGAAGGTCGAAGCTGGATCGACCGAAATTGAGAAAAATCTAACCACGGAGGCCACGGAGAACACGGAGGGGAAAGAGATAAAGATTTATCTGCGGTGAATCGTTATTCGATTTCTCTCCGTGTACTCCGTGGTGAATCTTTCATTTTTGCACATGAAAGAAAGGAAAACAGCCATGCAATACCGTTGCGGAGCCGTACCCATTTTTGGCCCGGTCACTCACGAGATCATCGAAGCCGAATCGGCGGAGGAAGCACGATTAGTCTTCGCTCGAAAACACGGCATCAAGGAGGCCGACGCCGAGAAATACGTCAGCGTTGAAACCGTTGTTGAAGCCGTCGTCGAAAACACAAAGAACAAATAATCTTTCGCGCATCCAACATAACCAATCAGGAGAAGCAGCATGATCCTCGAAAATCATACGCAGTATCGCAGGAACGATTTGCAGGCGTTCTTTCTTGCGGGACTCAAGGCCCTTGGAGAATCGTCTCAGGACATCGATCGCAAACGCATCATCGTCAAATATTCGCGCAGCAGGGGAGCGGTCACAGGACTGGCAACATTGGGCAAACCGGATCGGCATGGCTCATGGATTCAGATGAACCTGCCGGGACCGAGTTATCCGCTCGATTTACAGGAAGTCGCGCGCGTATTCCGGCACGAGCTCGACCACAATTTCGGACTGGAACATGCCGACATGATGCCGGTGAATGAGCTCGGTCATCAGGCATGGGCAGAGGGCTTGAGCATCCGTTTGCTGGAAGAGCCAGCCAAACCGGCCCGGGATATTCAGCGGGAGCGTTATGACCATGCGAAATGGATGCTCGATTATCACCGCGGGGAACTCGCCAAACTGGAAGCGATCCGTCAACGCAAGCTCGGCGTCGTGCGGAGATGGAACGAAAAAGTCGAGTATTACGAGCAGGTCTTTGCCGAACGGAAAGCGGCGTGCAAGGCGAATCCAGATAACAACAACAGCGAGACGGATCAGGGCCAATCATCGAAGGTTGAGGGCCACGACTGTGCTAGCACCGGGGAGACGGGCGATGCCGCTGAGGAATGCGCTGCCGGAGAGAACGATATCGTCAGTGAAGAAGCGATCATCGACGAAGATGAAACGGGGGAGCCGGAAGACGCCGATATTGCCGATGAATCCATGAGCGAGTGCGGTGCCATGAGTGAAGCGTGAAGTGCTATCGGCCGCGAGTCGGCGGAGCTACCCAACAACCCAACTACTTTTGGAAGGAAGCATGACCATGAAGAACATCGAAATGAGCGTCGAGGGCGAGAGCCTTGTATTGAAGATCGACCTGAGCAAATCATTCGGCCCGTCCTCATCGGGCAAAACCATCATCGTCGCATCCAGCGAGGGCAACGTGACGGTGCCGGGACGCAGCGAGAAGATCGGACTCAACGTCTATCGAAAACCGTAATGACGAGCGGTGAAACTCCATCGGCCGTGAGGCATGTCTAGAATCAGCGGTTGCAGCGATTCCGATCAGGGCCGATGGTTTTGACGAAGGACGACTTCGCTCACCAAGGTTCCGAGCGTCCATCCCTGACCGAGCTAACGAAACGCTGAACTCATTGTCTTTATCGTGATCACGGGTTTCGCACCCGATATCCGGTTTCCAGAACGTTCGAGGATCGTTTATAGGGTCGATGCGGCGGTCGGGTGGTGTGTTGGGTTGTCCCGTTTTCAGGTGAACATCATCAAGACCATCAAGCCGCAGCGGTCATTCCTCATCGATCCATTCATTCGTCTATTCACCCAACCCAAGGAGGAGCATTGTGCATCCTTATGAGCAGAGCGTACTGGCCGGTTACATGCGCAACTTCCTGATTCGGCTCGGAGTGGATTCCACGAGAACGTGCAGCCTCTGCGATTTCATACTCCATCAGTTTTCGGGACTCAGGATCAAGATTCCAGCCAAGCTTCGGCACCTCTGCCATGATCCGAAAAACAAGGATCGAGAGATCCGCGCGCAGGTGCTTTCGTTACTCGAAACCAAACACGCGAAACTCGATACCATTCCCCACAGCCCTTTACACCGTATGTTGGAAGCTTTGGGCGAGGACTTCAACCTCACAGCCATCCAGCGAGACATCCTCGGACTTTTACTCCGCCATGCCAGCGGCAACAGCGAATGGTTCTTCCATCAAGTCGTGAATATCTCGCTGACGGATTCCTTGAGCGAGGGCATACGGCTTCGGGAGCGGAATCATGATGTCGTAGCGGCACTCCTTGGCCGTTCCCTTGCTAGTGTATGCAGGGAACTCGGCTTGCAGGCGAGACTCTCCCAATCAGGATTGATCGAGGTGCAGGACGAGGGCGAGTTTCAACTCAACGGCGTGGTGCGCAGGGCGGTCATTCACAACCGGACAGCCAAGGCCATGCGCTCATGTTTGCTGGGAAAGCAGAGTAAGGCCACTCTCCATTGGCGGGATTTCGAGCACATGCATGAGCGTCGGGATCACATTGAGAAACTCTTGAGAGGCGCCACAGGGAAGAAAGCCAAGGGGATCAACATTCTGCTCTACGGCAACGTCGGCACCGGCAAGACGGAGTTCTGCAAGACCCTGGCTCAGCGACTCAATCTCAAGCTCTTTATGGTTGGCGAAGGCGGGCGGCAGGCTTCGGGCTTGAGCAGGGAAGAACGCATATCGGCTCTTTCGCTCGCCCAAAGATTGACAGCAGGCCGCGACGATACCTTGCTTCTCATGGATGAGGCGGGCGAGGTCTTCGATCTCATAGGCAATTCAAGAAAGCGAACGCGGGTGGCGTTTCTGCGCATGCTGGAAGAGAACGCGATACCGATACTTTGGACGGTCAATGAAGTCGGCAGGCTTCCGGCCGCCATCGTGCGCAGAATGACCTTTGCCCTGAACTTCTCCACGCCGCCATTGGAAGTCAGACGGCGTATATGGGATCGAGTCTTGGACCGGGAGCGCATTCAGATACCCAGGGAATCGATTCATGAACTGGCCACGTCCTATGACTTGGCCCCGGCATTGACGGCCTCGGCGGTGCGGGGAGCGTCATTGTGTGAGGGCGGCATTGACGAGATCAAACTCTCTATGGATGAAGCGGCACGAGCCATGAACGGTGGGCGGAAGCCGAAGCGTCCGGGAAACGATGTATCCCATGGCCGCAGCTTCGAGCCGGGACTGATCAATGGCGGCCACAGTCTCGATACATTGATCGGGCAACTGGCAAAGCGTGGGCAGCAGGCATTTTCGATTCTGCTCTATGGGCCGCCGGGAACAGGCAAGTCGGCATTTCTCAGGCATCTGGCCAAGCAACTCGAAATGGACATCCTCGAAAAGCGGGCGTCGGACATGCTTTCTCCATGGGTCGGAGGAACCGAGCACTCATTCGCAGAAGCTTTCGAGGAGGCCGCATCGGCAAAATCCTTCCTCATCATCGACGAAGTGGATTCGTTCCTTTTCGATCGCTCGCAAGCATCTCGTTCATGGGAGCGCAGTCAAGTCAACGAACTCCTTCGCTGCATGGAAGATCATCCTCATCCGTGGGGCTGCACCACCAATGCCATTGACAGTATCGATCCGGCAGCGTTGCGGCGATTTACATTCAAGGAGGCATTCGATTACTTGAGCGGCGAACAAATCGCGGCAGCCTTCTCCACCATTTTCGGCAGACCAGCTCCAGCAGAATGGCTAGCGCTCCCGAAACTGACCATCGGCGACATTGTCACTGTGAAAAACAAGGCCGACGTCCTCAACCTGCTCGGCGACGACGCGGCGCTAATGGAACTCGTGTCCAAGGAACTCACTCTCAAAGGCGCGCTCAAGGAACGCATTGGGTTCGGGAGAAGGTGAGGGCGAAGGCAGCACTTGCAGGCCGGAACCGTCGGCAGGGCCAAGGCGCTGCACTTTTCAACCGCGATTCGTGACCGATACTCCAGCCGCTCCACTTTTCAACCGCGACTTGCAGCGGGCCGATACTCGTGCCCAAGGACAGGGTCGCTGAGGGGAAATCGCGAAAACCCGTATTTCGTCCGAAAATCCTGTTTCCAGAACGTCGAGAAAACGTTTTACAGGTCGATCCGGCATGGAGGTGGTGTCAGGGGTTGGGGACTTTTCAGGGGGTATATGCCCGTCCATGCAAAGCTGGGCAGCCCCATGCAAGGAACTGCCAAATCCGCAGACCTTCCGACCTTGCTGTTGACCTTGCTGTTTCTGGCCTTTTTCCTAAACTTCAGAACCCGCATGGCTAGCTGGATAGTCCAGTAACCATGCGGGTTTGAAGCTGGTCGGGGCGAGAGGATTTGAACCTCCGGCATCTACGTCCCAAACGTAGCGCTCTACCAGGCTGAGCTACGCCCCGTAAGATATCTGCGGAAAAGAAGGATGGGCCAACAGACGGGACTTGAACCCGCGACCCCCAGATCCACAATCTGGTGCTCTAACCAACTGAGCTACTGTCGGCACTCGATCCGAAACGGCCCATAACTTATCCGATGCCGCGCCATTGTCAATCGGCAAGGGCGCGGGGAGGACTGCTGCAAAGTCCCTACGGAACGTCATACCGGCGAAAGACGGTATCCAGAACCCCGCAGAAAAACTGGATTCCGGCTTCCGCCGGAATGACGGCGAGTTGCAATTTCACGACTTTGCATCCGTCCTGGGAACGCGGGGCTTTGCTTCCCGGCCCGCTGCAATCCATAATGACCAGCCAGGTCATACGGGGTGCGTCATGGCAGAGAACGACATCGAAGCATTGCGTCAAGCGCTGGAATGCTCGCCGGATAACATGCCGCTGTGCAAACACCTCGCGGAGCTCTATCTCCGCAGCGGGAAGGCCAACGACGCGGAAACGCTGCTGCGTTCCTCCATCGAACGCGCGGGTAACGACTCCGGCCTCAAGCATCTCCTCGCCCGCTGTTTCTATCAGCAAGGCAAGGACGCCTCGGCGGCTGCGCTGATCGAACAACTATTGCGCGCCAAACCTGAACCGGAGATTCACCTGCTCCATGCTCGCGTGTTATTGCGCGAGGGCCATATCGAACGCGCGCGGGAAGCCTATCTCCAGTCTATTGAAGTGAACCCTTCTCTCGCCGACGAAGACCTCGCCGAGCGGCTCGACGTGAAAGCCCACGCCAAGACGCCGAAGGAGCGCAAGGCCACCACTCCAGAAACCAACGACGAGGATTGGGACGTGAAGGATGGAAAAGTCCGAGTCGCGACCACCAACGACACCGACCCCGTCGACGCCGAAGTCGAACGACCAAGCCTCAACTTCGCGAGCGTCGGCGGGATGGAGCACGTCAAGGAACAGATCCGGCTTAAGATCATCCTCCCGCTCCAAAAACCTGAATTGTTCAAGGCGTATGGAAAAACCATCGGCGGCGGCATCCTGATGTACGGTCCACCGGGCTGCGGGAAGACGCACCTTGCCCGAGCAACCGCCGGTGAGGTCAAGGCGAAGTTCATCTCCGTCGGCATCAACGACGTGCTCAACATGTGGATCGGCGAGAGCGAGAAGAATCTCCATCACCTCTTCGAGCAGGCGCGCGACAACGCACCCTGTGTGATCTTCTTTGATGAGGTCGATGCGCTCGGGGCGAGCCGCCGCGACATGCGCCAGAGCGCCGGGCGTCAGCTCATCAACCAATTCCTCTCGGAGCTTGACGGACTTGGCGGCGCCAACGACGGTGTTCTCGTCCTCGCGGCCACCAACGCACCGTGGCATCTCGATACGGCGTTTAGGCGGCCTGGCCGCTTTGACCGCGTGATTTTCGTGCCGCCGCCGGACGACGAGGCGCGAGCAGAGATTTTGAGAATTCATTGTTCGGGCAAGCCGCAGGACGCCATCGACTTCGAGCACGTGGCGAAAAAGGCGAAGGATTTTTCCGGCGCCGATCTGATGGCGGTGGTGGATCGGGCGGTGGAGATGAAGCTTACGGCGGCATTGAAAACCGGCGTGCCGGCGCCGCTCACGACGAAGGATCTGCTCGGCGGCGTGAAGGAACAGAAGCCGACGACGAAGGAATGGTTCTCGACGGCGAAGAACTATGCGCTCTACTCCAATCAGGGCGGCATCTACGATGACATTCTGGATTTCATGAAGCTGCGGTAGCGGAATATGGCCGATCATTTTGAACGAGCCAAGCTCCATTTCGACCGCGGCGCCTACCGTGACGCTTTGAGGGAGCTTGACCTCGAACTTGCGTCAGATCCTGAATGTTCGGCGTCCTATCGGTTGAAAGCGCTTAGTTTCATGCATCTTGGCGACACGAAGCAAGCCCTCCAGTTCGCATTGAAATCGGTGGAGTTGGCTCCAGATGAGGCAGCAGGGTTTCACATACTCAGCTTGCTCTACGATGATGAAGACAGGTTGGCGCTGGCGGAAAAGCATGCACGTCACGCGGTCGAACTTGAACCGGACGACGCTGACTACTGGGGCGGACTTGCGCTGGTTCTTGTTGACTCTCATCAAGCGGAGCAAGCGGTCGAAGCCGCTCGACACGGCCTTGAGCTTGACGCTTACAACGCCTGTTGCCTACGAGGCCTTGCTTTGGCGAGCATTCGCCTAGGGAACCCGGGTGAAGCAGAGCAGGCAGCCACCAACCTCCTGAGTGAAAACCCTGACGATGATGTCGGTCATACTGCCATGGGATGGGTGTATCTTCAGCACAGAGATTACGAAACAGCGAAGCGAAGTTTTCAACGCGCATTAGAACTCGATCCGCATAGTTCTCTTGCACGCAATGGTATGGCGAGTGCGCTGAGGGAAGCAAGTTTCTTGTCACGAAGCCGCTTTGACGACGAGCCTCCCGGGATGATCGGCAGGATAAAGTGGTGGGAAGTAGCACTTGGATTGCTCGCCTACCTCTGGTTGTTGACAGGAGTATTTGGTGCGAGACCTGGCAAGGAGCATAGATTTTGGGCCGCCAGCGCAGTCGGTGCTACATTATATGCGGTTGTCGTCGTCCCGAGTTGCATCGGGAATTTTCGTATGCTTCTGAACTCGAAAACACGTTCCCTGTTGGACCCCCACGACCAAAAAGAAGCAATGGCTGTGATGGGTATTTTCTTTGCCTGCATATTCTGTGGGGTCGTATTTGCCGTGTCGCGTGAGCCTGTCTTTCTCATACTTGGTGTCGTTTTAGCGTATCTCATCCCGTTAGTTTGGCTCCTTTTTTGGTCGCCTGGTTTGAAACGCTATGCGATATTACCGCTTGGGGCGGTGGCGTTTCTTGCCAGCTTTGGGGCATTTCAAGCCGTATCGTTCATCGTGCATCCCGGCGATCTTGTCCACACATTGCAATGGTACGTTGCTGCTGGTTTGACATTGCCCATTCCCTGCCTCTGGTTCATCATTCGCATGCGCTTTTCACGAAAGAGCGTTGAAAACTCGATGCGGGAACCCCATGCCCCAACACCTTGAACGAGCGCTTCTCCTGTTCCAGCAATCCCGCCACAAGGAGGCGGACAAGGAATTCGGCATGGCCGTCGCCGAAGACCCCAACAGCGCGTTCCCGCGCGCGTTCATGGCCATGAACCTCGCGGAGCTTGAACGCTACACAGAAGCCAGCCGCGAGGTTGCCCAAGCTCTGCGCCTCGAACCCGACAGCGCGTTTGCCCATTACGCGAACGCCTACGTCCTCATCGATCGCAATCGCTTCAACGAGGCCGAGGCCGCTGCGCGTCAGGCTGTCGCTATAGATCCCGACGACGAGGATCATTGGGGCATCCTCGGCGCGGCGCTCATCGGACAAAAGCGCTGGAAAGATGCGCTGGAGTCGGCGGAGCGTGGGCTTGCCATCGACCCCGAGGACGGGCGCTGCCTGAATATCCGCTCCATGTGCCTCGCAAAACTCGGGCGCGCGGGCGAAGCCATCGGATCGGCGGATGCGGCGCTCCACCTCGCGCCCGAAAGCAGCAACAGCCACGCGGTCAAGGGCTGGGCGTTGCTCGAGCAAAGCAAGCCGAAGGAAGCGCTCGAACATTTCATCGAGGCGCTGCGGCTCGATTCGAGCAATGAATACGCGCGCGAGGGCATGGTATTGGCGCTCAAGGCAAAGAACATTTTCTACCGTCAGCTTCTGCGCTACTTCCTGTGGATGGGGCGGCTCAGCGATAAGTGGGGCTTCGCGGTGATCATTGGCCTGTTCCTGATCAACCGCCTCTTGCGGGGCATCGCCAAGTCGTCGCCGGAGATCGCGCCTTATGTCGAACCGCTGATCGCGCTCTATATCGTTTTCGTGCTGACGACCTGGTTCGCCGATCCGATGTTCAATCTCTTTCTGCGTATTCATCCGCGGCTACGGCACGCGTTGTCGGACGAAAAGAAGCGGGCGTCCGACTGGTTCGGGGTGTTTGTCGCAGTTGCCGCGGCGGGCGGGGCGGTTTATTTGATTGGCGGCCACTATTACGGTCTGATCGTCGCTATGGTTTTCGGCTTTTTGCTCTTCCCGCTGGTGGGGACATTGAATTGCGAGCGAGGCTATCCGCGCAAGGCGATGCTTGGCGTCACCCTCGTGCTTGGAGCGCTGGGGGCGGGGCTTCTTGTGTCTCCTGTGCTGAACCTCAAAGAGTTCATGGGGGTTCAGGAAGCGCTCTGGCCGCTCTTCATGATCGGGTGCGTGGCGTCGAGTTGGATCGGTGTCTTTCTCATGACACGGACGCCAAAGCACTGATGTCGAAGCGAATCGTGTGATAGAATAGCGCCTCTTCCCCGTCGGCCCCCTTGGAGGCCGCATCGTGTGGGCGCTCTTCCTCCATATTTTGGCGGCGTTGCTGATCGTATTGGCGATTCCGATCGGCGAAGCGTTGGTTGTTGTGGCGCTTGGAGTAGAAGCATGTGCGATCGTTTTGACGCTCGTGTATCTGTTTCACTGGCGTAGCGATCCACCGGAGTCCGGACGGCGAGCGTGTATCGCGCTTGGCGGGCTGCTCATTCCTGCGGGAATGTTGTTTCTGGTTGTCGTATCGGTGCCGCCGTGAGGGGGATCCCGGCGTCAGTTGGACGCGCAGCAGCTATCGAAATTTTCACAGCGGCTCGTACTCGCCGCAAGCGAGCACTGGAAAGTCATCGAGGCGATTCCGAAGCAGGAGACGTCGGCGGCGTTGTTCCTCGAAATGTGGAAGCTTGGCATCCTGTCCACCGGGGATATCGGGCTGCTTGCCGGAGCTTCGGGATGCAAGGCGAGCGAGGCAAACCTCCACGCGGGAGTGTTCGACCCCAAGGAGCATTGCATTTTCAGCGGCCCCCGTGACGGCAAGGTGCTTCTGGATGCCATCGCCGGTAAGAAGCCGGGGAACGTCGTGCTGTGTTTCAACCGGCATTACTATGACGACGATCGTGACAACCGAAATGCGGTGCTTTTCTCCGGCGATACGAGGGCGAAGCTCAGAAGCGTGGATGAGATCATTGAGGTGTATAACGAGGAGACGTTGGCCAAGCTCTCGCCGCCGGGAGGCAATGTTTTGAGTTATGACGATTTCCTCAAATTGGAGCCGCTGCGAAACGTGGCGCCAGAGTAGGGCGGGTTATCGTTTGTTTTGTAGACCGTAGCGCCACGCTTCAGCGTGGCGTCTTCCCCTTCGAAAATCGCATCTTCGACGCCAAGACGCCATGCTGAAGCATGGCGCTACGAATACAAATCAACCCTGGAACCGCGGCTAAATCTTCATCACTTCTTCAGTCTTTGTCTTGAGCAACTCATCAATCTGTTTGTTCGTTGAGTTCGTGATGTTCTGGATTTCGTCTTTCAAAGCGCGGTGGCTGTCCTCGGTCATGTTGGCGGCCTTGTCCTTATGGGCGAGGTCGGCGTGCTTGTTGGCGTCCTGACGCGCGTTGCGGACCGTGACCTTCGAGCGCTCGGCCATGTCTTTCAGTTGGCCCGCGATGCGCTTGCGGTTTTCCTCGGTCATCGGCGGCATGTTGATGCGAATCATCTTGCCGTCGTCGATGGGATTGAAGCCGAGGTTGGCTTCCTGAATCGCTTTGACGATGGCGTGCTGTTGCGAAGGATCGAAGGGTTTGATAGTGAGCGTGGTGGCGTCCTGAGCGTTGATATTGGCGACGTTCTTGAGCCCTTGACGGCTGCCGTAATATTCGACCTGCACGTTTTCCACCATGGCGGGATGGGCGCGGCCGGTGCGCACGGACTTAAACTCGTTCTTCAAATGGTCGATAGCTTTCGTCGTGGCTGCCTTGAATTCCTTCACAACCGAGTCGTAGGTATGTCCCATGGCGGATGGTCTCCAGGTTACTTCACAATATTGCCGACGTAGGTTCCAACACGCTCGCCGCGGATAGCCGCGAGGATTTCGTCGGCGCTGTCGATGCTCATGACGATGATGGGCAGGCCGTGTTCCTTGCAGAGCGTGATAGCGGTGGCGTCCATGACTCTTAGATCACGATTGATACAGTCGAGATAGTCGAGGCGGTCGTAGCGCGTGGCGCTCGCGTTCTTCACGGGATCGCTGTCATAGACGCCGTCAACCTTGGTCGCCTTGATCAACACATCGCAGCCGATTTCCAGCGCCCGCTGGGCAGCCGCCGTGTCGGTGGTGAAATGCGGGTTGCCGGTTCCGGCGGCGAGGATCACCACGCGGCCTTTTTCGATATGGCGCACCGCGCGGCGGCGGATCCAAGGCTCGCAAATCCGGTTGATGCTGATGGCTGAGAGCACGCGGGTCTCAAGGCCGATAGTCTCGCAAGTGTCCTGTAGCGCGATCGCGTTCATCACCGTGGCGAGCATACCCATGTAGTCGGCGGTGGCGGGCTGAATGCTGCTGACCTTGAGGCCTGCGCCACGCACATAGTTACCGCCGCCGACCACCACGACGAGCTGAACGCCCTCGTCATGCACGTGTTTGATCTTTTCAGCGAGGCTCAGAATGGCGTTGCCATCGATACCGCTTTTCCCTGAACTGCACAACGACTCGCCGGAAATTTTGAGCAGGATGCGGCGGTATTTGGCGGTCATGGTGTCCCTCGTGACGGTGACGCGACGGCCGCAAAGTTAACCGCTTTGGCCTCAAATGAGAAGCGGAAAAACCAAGCGTCGCGGTAAAGCCGGGATATCTGCGCGAGAAAGCAGCAAAGGCCGGGCGCTTGATCAGGCGCCGTCGTCGCCGATGGCGTTGACGGGACACTGGGCTCGGGCGTCCTGCGAGGCGGAGATTTCCTCATCGCTCGCGGGCTGCTTGTAGACGTAATCGTGAGTGCCGTCGGCGCTTTCGGCGAAATTGTCGGGGGCGATGGAGTGGCACAAGCCGCAAAAGATGCAGGATTTGTCCACGTAAAACTTTCCCGCGACATTGTCTTCGTACTTATCGTTGCGATCAGCCATTGCTCTTACCTCATATAGACCCGGGGCATGAATCTCAGCCCTACGTTCAATATATCGCGATTCGCATGTGCCGCAAGGGTTGAAGCGGACTGTGGTTGTCCAAAATCGTGGCGGACAATAACGGGGTATTGTTTGGGTGACAACGGAAGGAAGGATGGATGGATTTTCAAATGGCCGGGACGGCTACTGCTTCATGTACTTGCCGCCGTTTTGGTAGGCGAGACTCGTCATGAACTCCGTTGCGCCGTCACTCTCGCCGATCTGGATGCAGAACAACTCGCAACCATGTTCCTTGAGGTCGTGATACCAGCTTGGGAAAATGGTGAGGATATCTTCAGGGCCGCCGCCGACATTGGGCGCGCCGTCACTCAGAAAGAAGAATTGCTTGAGATCGTCGCCGTAATATTTGGTGCTGACCTCCAGCGCCTTGTATGCCGGAGTCGCGCCGGTTGCTTGCATGCTATTAATCTGTGAGATGGCCGTCTGCTTATTGGCCTCGGTCGCCTTCACGCGGGCCTGGTAATAAGTCACGTTTCCGCCGAAGGTGACAAGCGCGAATTCATGCACTTCCGGGTCGAGCTTCTTCATTGCGGTGACCGCCTGAGCCTTGACGATCTGCATCCGGTTCGGGTTGGTGATGATGTTTCCGTCCTCGTCTTCGACCGGGCAACTGGTGCCATCGATAGCGAGCATTGAACCGGAACGGTCGAGAACAAAGACAAAAGCCTCTTCAATTTCCTCGCCAAAAAAGGTCGGGGGAGTTTCTTCCTCCGCGTCCTCGTCCGGTTCCGGAGGCGTGTCCTTATCCTCATCCGGGTCGGGTTCGGGATCAGTTTTTGCCACGGGCGCGGTACCACTCAGGCGCAGGCGAGGCGGAGCGGTCGGAGTATCCGCATGAGAATCGGTATTGTCAGGCTTGAAGGCTTGGGGCGTCGTCTTAGCGTCTTGCGCGGCCGAGAACGTCGACGAAACAATAAACGCCAGCGCGGCAAAGACGGAGGCGGCGATCAAATGCACTTTGCCACGCATGAATCCGCTCCACCAATTCGTCAGGCGAAACACAGTCTTGCGCGATTTATCAATATCCATGCCACAAGTATTGCAGGCAAAAACAAAGTTCTAACTCATAGCCGGATAAAGACTTCGTGAGGCAAGGGAAACCATGCCGCCGGTAACGTATCAACCACGAAACATAGAGAATGGTTGCCTTGTTACCAACGCGCACGAACACCGCAAATCACCGCGCTCAAACGCAGGGTATACTATACACTCAGCGGCAAGAAAAATCCAATAGTTCGTACAAAATGGATGGATCGAAATAGACCCATAGTCAGCACGTACTTTTTGCACGGATGGCCAAGCTTGCGGCGCCCTGCCGTTTTACTATCCCTCGGGGGCATGGCTGGGATTATCTTATCCAGGAGCGTCGGTGACAGCTCTCCGAATGTTCTTTTGCTCGTTTTTGCCGGAGCAAGTCTTTGCGCGGTGGCAGTTTTTCTGAATCGTACCGGATGGCTGGCTCTTGCTGGCGCTTTGCTGTTTGCTTGGGGGTACGGGGCGTTCCGTGCGACTCCCGCGGAGGATGATCTTTCGCTCCTCTTTCCGGGCGGAATCGCGCTCGCGATGATCGAAGGGACAGTCGCTGAGGGGACGGGGTACCTCATCGCTCATGAAGATGTGCGCGGCGATGTCGATGTCCCGGCAATTTTTCGGGGGCGAGACAGTCCATCATCGCGTTTTGTCCTTGACATCGAACGCGAGTTGACGACGGGAGAGACCGTATCGGGAAGAGTCAAGGTCTATGTCAATGGGGAGGCTGCCTACCGCGCGGGCGAACGGATTCGCCTGACGTGCGCGCTTGATCGGCCGCGCCCGGTACGCAATCCCGGCGAACTGGACATCGCCCAGCTCTATGCCGACCGTGGCATCCGCATGCTGGCGTTTGTGGAATCTCCGGCGTTGATCGAGCGCCTGGGCGAGAGTGGATCGTATCGATTGCAACGCATTGCTGAGGATACACGCGAGTGGGTTGGCCAACGTATCCAACTTGAAACGCGCAACGGGATGCTTCTTCGCTGCGTGTTGCTCGGCGATCGCGCGGCGCTTTCGCCCGAAGTGAACGACGATTACCTTCGCTCCGGCTCGATGCACATTCTCGTGGTCAGCGGATTGCACGTGATGGTACTCGGCTTCGCTGTCCTGTGGCTGTGCCGCTGGTTCGGGTGGGACGCGAAGTGGCGCATGTTGCTGGTCGCGCTGGTTGCGCTTGTGTTCCTCGTCGTCACGGGAATTCAGTTGGCTGCGGTGCGCGCCGTCGTGCTGGTGCTGCTCGTCGCGGCCGCCGAATGGCTCGGGCGAAAGCCCGACATGCTCAACCTGCTGGCGGTTGCGACGCTGGTGGTGCTTGCGTGGCAACCGGCAGACCTGTTTTCCTACAGTTTCATTTTGAGCTACGGCTCGGTACTGGCGCTGATTCTGTTCATGCCGCTCTTTCAGTTCCGCCAGGGGCCGGAGACCGAAGATACGCGGCGCTTTACGCTTTTTCATAAGGTTGGCGACTCCATGCTCGGCTCGGCGGTGGTGACGCTCGCGACGTTTCCCGTCGTGCTCGGTGGCTGGAATCTGCTTTCTCCCGTATCCGCGCTGGTCAATCTCGTGGTGCTGCCGGTGCTTGGTCTGACGCTCGGATCGGGATTGTTGCTGCCGCTCGCGGTGTTCCCTCCTATCGCGCCCGTTTTGAGCGGCTGGTACGACTTGCTGCTTGGTCTCTTCGACCGGATCGTGACGTGGGCAGCAGCCGTCGAGGGCGGGCATTTCTATTTGCCAGACCCGCCGCTCTGGTGGGTGATCGTGTTTTATTCCGCGCTCGCAGGCGTGGCGTTGATTCGCGGCGCGAGACGTTGGCGTCTGCTTCCGGTGGGGGCGTTGATAGCGGCCCTTGCCCTTCTGCCATGGGCGGGTAACGAGCGAACACGCACTCACGCCGGATTGACGGTGCTCGACGCCGGTCATGGCGCTTCGACGGTGATCGAGACGCAAAATAATCGTGTGATCGTCGTCGACGCCGGAAGCCAGCAGCGCCCACATGTCAGTTCCTTCACGATCGCACCCTTCCTTTTTCAGCGTGGACACGATCGCATCGATATCCTTGCGCTCACGCACCCCGACTCGGATCACGTCAACGGCGTTGCCGGGCTGGTGGAGCGTTTCGAAGTCGGTGAGGTGTGGATCAGCCCAGCATTCGAGGACGGGAAATCGGGCAGCGAGCTTGCCGCGTGGCTTCGCGCGCAGCCCAGCGTTGGAAAGATTCGCGTCATGCAGGCGGGAGCCACGCAGCGCCTTGACGGGGTGACGTTGCGCACGCTCTGGCCCGACCCGGAATTCGCCCGGCGGGCAAAGAGCGATTCGAGCGGGGCCAATGAGGCTGGGCTGGTGATATTCGCTGATCTTGGCTACGGCAGCGTGCTCATCACCGGCGACGCGGAAGATGTCGCCGTCACCGGGATCGGCGCGGGCATGCCGCGCTGCGACGTATTGATCGCCCCGCACCATGGCAGCGATTTCGCGGGTCTTGATGCCTTGCTCGCAAATACGAAGCCCAAGTTCATCGTTCTCTCCGCGCGCGAGGGATTCACGCCGCATTCGGTCGAACAACGTTTGCGCGAGACGGCGCCGCTCTATCAAACCTGGCGACATGGGGCGTTGAGCATTCGTGCGATGGGTAGCGCGCTTGCTGTCGTTCCGTTTATCGAGTAAGTGGGCGTTGAGCCTCTATGCGATTTGATTGTCCCTGGGTATCGTGCCTCGGCCAATGAGCGGATCGTCCCCGTCAGCAATCGCCTCTCCGCCTGTCCAGCCCGCGCAGGGTTTCGGAAAGAAGTTCGGCGCGAGCCTCGGGATGATCAAGATCGCGCATACGATCTTCGCGCTGCCCTTCGCCATCATCGGCTGGGCGTGGGGCGTGGCAGCTGTAAAGGAGTCGGCCGCAATCAACCCGGAACTGAATGAGGTGGCCGTGCGCTCGCTTCCCGTCCTTGCCGAACGCGTCGGGGCCGGTCCATGGGCGTGG
>JABWBM010000221.1 GCA_013360495.1 Planctomycetaceae bacterium | reverse complement strand
GAAGCAATGGTAGCTTTTCGAGAGATGGTTTTCGAAAAACCGTTTCGCGCGGCGCACAGCGTCGCGCTGCGAGGCTGATGGACGGGGCATCGTTTCTAAAACATTGCGGTAGTGCATAGCCCGGAACAGCAACGGCGGCGTCAGGTTCGTCGCACCATGCAGGCGGGCGTCATTGGCAAGGACAAGCGCAGCAGCTTCGCGGCTTGCGCCCGAAAGCGTGGCCACTTCCGCGTTCATCAGGTCGGCAAAGAGTCTGACTTCTTCCGAAGACGATGCGCCTGGCTGCAGCGCCTTGCCGCCGGTCTTCGACGAATTGGCGCGCTTTGCTTCCAAAACACGCCGCATCCGCGAGAATTGTTCGAACGTGAGCGCGCGCAACGCCTTGAACGCAGGCGAACTCGCTTCCTGCTCGTCCATTTCCGCGCGTTCCAACGAGGTGATGAAATCACTGAGCACATCAGGATCACGCTCCCAGCACAGAACTGGCGCGAGGAATGTGACCTTGAAATTGCTTGAACATTCCGCCGCGAGCATTTCCCGCACGCTTATCGTCCGCGAGTAATACATCGATGTCCAGAGATGCATCTTCAATATTTGGCGCACGCGCTCGACGTTGGTCGGGAGCGCCTCCGGCCGCGACAAATCCCACTGCTGTGAACTCCGAAACGCTTCGCCAATCTTGAGCTGTCCGATTTCCCACTCGCCTGCTTCAAGGTCGAAGTAGCCGCTCCATGACTTGAGATAGTCGATTGCGGCACGCGGCGCTTGCGAGTCGTGGCTCAGGCCAAGGTAAGCATCGCACAACGAGCGCGCCTGACGCCCGCGCCACGAACTCAAGAGAGCGATCATGAATGACCCGATGCGTTTCCAACCGGCATCGTCGGGATGCTCGCCTTCCATGGCATAGAGGCGGACGACCTCATGTAGTTGCCGCACGAAACCGTCGATATCACCAAACTTATAAAGATAGGCAGACTTCAGGTATGAAAAGCCGCGCCTACATTGCGCATCGTCGCAGATGCGCGAGACCTGATCGCCGGCGGTGACGAGGGAGGCCGCGCGGTCGAGATCGTTCGTTTCGAGCGCCTTCCAGAGGTCCTTGTAGATCTGCTGAAATACAGGCAGCGTGTTGACGTTGATCTTCGCGCGCAAATCCTCGAGTTGAAGGAACGCATCATTGAGTTCGCGCAGTACCTTGTAGTGTTGCTTGCCCGTGAGCGCCCCGAGGCGCATCTTCGCGACGGAATTCATTGCCTGCACGAGCTCGAGGAGGTTTTCAGCCGTCTGCTTGTTTCCTGCGTTGATATCGGCAAGGAAAGCTTCGCCCTCACCGGTCAATAACCATGAAGGATTGACACCAAGGACCGATACGATATGCGAACACAGCCATGCGGGCGGCATCGTGCCGTGAAAGTAACGATTGAAGCTCTGGTTCGGGATCCCGAGCCGCCGCGCCAGTTCCCGCTGGGGGACGCCCTGCAGCAAGTGTCGCAGCCGCTCGCGCAGCCCTTCCGCGTATGACGCAATATCCGGCTCTCCGCTCATTCCTGCCCCTTCCTTTCGATTTTCCATGATAACAGATATCGAATTCTTTGCCACATATCCGAGTCACCTATTCCTACCATCGTCATTCATCAATTCTCGAATCAGGTACACTTGTGTCCGTCATACCGGAACCATGCAAGAGGAGCCGAATAACATGAAAATCGCAGTTATCGCATTCGGACTGGTGATCTCGCTGGGTTTTGCATTCGCACGCGCCGAAAGCGCGGACTCTACGTCGCCACAGCTTATTCGTTCGGAGCAGAGTGACGGTGCCGATATCCCGTCCGGCAGGCTGCTCTTGCGGGTTCCATCTCACGAAGGAGCGAATGGTAGCGCGAGCGATCAAGACAACTCCGAACCGCCAGCGGAGCCGGGGGAGCCGGGCGCGGAAAACGATACTGGGACATTTTTTGGCGAAGCGGTGGGAAGCCGCGCGGTGTTCATCATCGACGTGTCAAACTCCATGGAAAAGGGCAAGGATGTCGGCGCGGGCGAGGATTACGACGGCAATGTGGTCACATCCATGACTCGCATCGACGCGGTGAAGTACGAACTGGTGCGAATGCTGGGCAATCTTCCCGCCGGCGACTGCGCCTTCGACATTGTCTGGCTCGCTGGCATCGAAGTAGGCGGGCCCACGCCCGGCATGCCGGTCACCGATGCGTGGCAGGGCGAAATGACCACAGGCACGCCCGAAAAACTTCAGGAAGCCATCGATGCCGTCAAAAATCAGCGCGTGTGGTTCGGCACGCCGACCTATCGTGCGCTCGAACGCGCGACGCATGACTACGGCGCCGAGATCGACACGCTCGTGCTCTTGAGCGACGGCGCGCCGATTCCTGTCGGCGCAGGCTACTGGGGCTCAAACACGCACCAACAGGCGATCCTTGATCAATTCCCAAAATGGTTCGAGCCCATGGAGGCTAATGGCTGCCGCTTCTCGGTCATTCAGGTGGGCGTCAATTCCATCTGCGGCGCCTTCATGCAGAACCTGGCGGCGGCTACCGGCGCAAGCTTCACGCACAAGCACTAAGGAAAGAACTGACAGCGCATGTTCGCCGGCGTAGGCGAATACGTATGAAGTTCAGTAACGGAGAATTGAAATGCAGATATTGGGAAAGAGCGAAACTCTGGCCATCAACGGCGGCTACAACACTGAGTACGATATTACCCGGCTGACGATGCGTTATTGTCACGCTACAAACGCCAATCCAGGGGGCACTGGGTCGTATGGCGGAGGATTCGAGGGGGATCCTCAAATTCAGCTTGTGTAGGGCGTCGCTGTCATGAGTGCGCCTCACGTTCCATGCCTCACTACGCGAGCCAAGGCTACGCATAGGTCGTCACAATTTCGGAGTCATAGGGACTCCAGCACATAAGGGAGAACAGGACATGCGAAAGATCAATGCGAACGAATCGAAACTCATCAACGGCGGCCTGACGCTGACACTGCTCTGGAAGAAGAAGGTCTGCAGCTATCCAACTACTTGCTAACTTTATGAATGCATCACCGCCGCGGCTGATGGTCACATAGGGTGGCAGCCGCGGCGGTCGCCGTTTTAGAGCATCCACGCGGCAGATCATCGATGCAAATCGCAGATTGCGGATAGCGCAAATGCGCGTCTCGTATCATGGGCGTTTCTCTTTATTCGAAACGCACTACTCGCCTCACATCAGGTATATTTTCTCCTATAGCGATCACGGTGTCACAGACCTTCGAAACGACAAGGAGAGCATGATGGATGCGTTGCGCATGAGTCTAGCGCTGAAATTTTTCTTGGCATCAGTCGTATTGTTTGCGGCTCAAGGCTTATTAGGGGCATTCGAGATTTATCTTGGCGTAAATGCCGGAAAAATCGAATACACCGCAACGTCTGGTGTGGCCAATGAACTTTCCTTCACAACTGCCGGTGGAACAGGAACATCTTCGTTTCTCCTCGCAGGCGGAATTCCCGCGAAGGCTGGCGATGAGTTTCTTTTCCAATCGACGTCCTCCGGCGCGACGCTCAAAATGAACACCGCGATCCGGGCCGCCGAGGAGCGATCGCTGATCGTCATTCAGGCAACCGATCAGAGTGTTCCGCCGAAACAAGCCTCATTTGAACTGACATTGATCCTCGTTCCATTCGAGATTACCTGCACTGCTGTCGTGCGGGGCGGAACACTGACCGTAACATCGGGCGCGACCTATGACGTCGCTTTTCTCCCTGTAGGCGTGACCCCAAGCGTAACATATTCAACACCATCGGGAGTTCCTGCATCGACTCATGATGATGTGGACTGGGATCCGAATCAGAAAGCGAAGTTGATCGTCAACACGACTCCACGGGTCAACGAAGAACATTACGCCGTTACGATTCAAGCGGCAGACTCCAGCTACATCCCTCAGCAGGCATCGTTCACCTTCAACCTCGTCTTGCGTCCCTATGAACCTGTCCTCCATTTCCAGCCGGCTGGAGATCTCGCGCCGGTCTCACTAGGACATGATTATGATTCCGTGTGGGGAGAGATTCAGGTGACTCTGGAGCCCAATCTGTACGCTCTCAACATTCCCGCCGAATTGGGGGGAGGAGTCAAACCGGCGGTTCCCAACACATACCGCTATGAACACTGGACAGCGACCGGTCTTCCGGCTGGGCTTGCGGCAACCGAGAGCGGCCCCGGCCTCCCCGCTGTCAATAACAATAGGACGTACATCCAAATCGAAGGCCGGATCGACGATCCCGCACTCATTGGAACCTATTCAATCACGCTTGAAACATCACTCGAAGACTATCCCGGGATCGAAGTGAAATACGAACTTGATCTCGAAGTACTCGATATGGGTATCTCGACGCCTACAACCGTCAATAGCGCCCATGCCAACGAGGCTTATCGATCTGCCGAGCCTTTTGTGTTTGAAGATGCCACCGCGTTTGAAGATTTTAGAAAAACCTGGACTGCTCGAGGCTTGCCGGCCGGTTTATCGCTGACGTCTGCGGAGGAAAACGCGCTGACAGGCAAAGAAAACGAAGTCATCATCAGCGGCGTACCCGTAGAGTTCTCGGCGGTACCTTATTCCATCACTGTTACGCTCACGCTCGACAACTCCGGCGTGAAAAAGCCCAAAGCATCGACGACGATTCAGTTGTGGTGCGTCGACGAACCTGAAATCACTCTATCGGAGACGCTTCCAGACGCCACTGCGACATCCGTGTTTTCTCAGACACTGACCTGTAC
>JABWBM010000220.1 GCA_013360495.1 Planctomycetaceae bacterium | reverse complement strand
TCACGGTTTCCGGCCATCAATACGACCTGCCCGATCCTTTCTTCGTCATGGCGACGCAGAACCCGATCGAACAGGAGGGCACCTATCCACTTCCTATCGCGGCGCTCGACCGCTTCCTCTTCAAGGTACATGTGGACTACCCGGACTCGGAAGAGGAATTGAACATGCTGCTTGCCACCACCTCGCGCGGCGAGCAGGAAGTCCAGCCCGTGGTGACCAAGGAGCAGGTGGTCACCATGCTGCGCACTGTGCGTGAGATTCATATCGCCGAGGACACGATGGAGTACGCCGTTCGCCTCGTTCGCGCCACGCGCCCGACCCAATCCGACGATTCCTACATTAAGGAAATGGTCGAGACGGGGGGCTCACCTCGCGCGGTGCAGGCGCTGATCCTCGGGGGCAAGGCCCACGCCGCCCTCGATGGCCGCGATGAGGCGATGCCCAAGGACCTGCGCTCGATCATCCATCCCGCGCTGCGCCACCGCGTCGTGCCGAGCTTCCACGCCAATGCCGACGGCATCAATTCCGATCAATTGATCGACTACGTTGTCGAACACACCGCGCGCCCGCGCAATGACAAGACGGAAACGGTGGTGGAGAAGCGTCCGTTCAATCTGATGCGCTGGTTGCTCGGCGAGCCGAAGCCACGCAAGCGCGCCATCTCACTCCAACCGAACGTGTAGTCCCTGCTTCCTTCCGGCTATTGCTGCTCCAAAAGAATCCCTTTGTATCTTTACGTAGAAATTTGCCTCTGTCTCCGGTAAAGAGTGCTTGAATGGCACTCGCGCCATGCGATAACGGACGGCGTAAACATCAACGAAAGCGAGAAACCATGGCCAAGGACACACGAAAATCTCCAACCAAAAAAGACGGCGCGGAGCCCAGTCGTGGCACGCGCATCCTTGAGCACGCGGGCTTTCCGAACCGTCTGCCGGTGCTGCCGCTGCTGACGGTGGTGGTTTTTCCATTCAATGTGCTGAGCTTTATCGTCCGCAAAGCGCACAACATTCAACTGCTTGAGGAAGTGGGCGATGGCGAGCGCGTCTTTTGCCTGATTGGTCAGCGCGACCTCGACCAGGAGAAACCGCACACACTCGAAGACCTGTATGACATCGGCGTCGCCGCGCGGCTGATTCACCGCATGAACCTGCCTGACAACACGGTACAGGTAACTTTCCAGGGGTTGCAGCGCGTGCGCGCGGTCAATCTCCTGCAGACCGAACCCTACATGCGCATGGAAGTGGACCCAATACTTACGCCGGAGATCAAGGCCAGCGATGTCGAGGTGTCGGGCCTCATGGGCGTGGCGCTGCAGCTCTTCGAGCAACTCGTCAACAACGATCCGTCCTACAGCGATGAGCTGACGGCGATCTTGCGCATGAATATCAAGGGTCCGGGGCGTTTCGCCGACATGATCGCGACCTTCATCAGCTTCCCGCTGCAGATCAAACATGAGCTGCTCGGCGAGCTCGACCCGATCGCGCGCCTGAAGAAGCTGATCGAATACCTCGAACTCGAAATCAAGAAGTCGGCGGTCGAGCAGGACGTCAACAAGCAGGTGCAGGTCAACATCGAGAAGAACCAGCGCGAATACATCCTGCGCCAGCAACTGAGCGCCATCAAAAAAGAACTCGGCGAGGAAGACGCACAGGAAGCGGAGATCGCGAAACTGCAAGCGCGCCTGAAAGAGGCCAAGCTCCCCGAGCAGGCAGCCAAAGCCTGCGCCGACGAGATCAAACGCCTCGAAATGATCAGCCCCGCCTCGGCGGAGTACACCGTGATCCGCAACTATGTCGAGTGGCTGCTCACCGTGCCATGGACGAAGGCGAGCGAGGACAAGCTCGACCTCAAAAAAGCGCGCGAGGTGCTCGACCAGCGCCACTTCGGCCTCGACGAGGTCAAAGACCGCATCATCGAGTTCCTCGCCGTGCTCAAGCTCAAGGGCGAAATCGGAGGCTCCATCCTCTGTCTTCAAGGTCCGCCGGGAGTTGGCAAAACCTCCCTCGGGCGCGGCATCGCCGAAGCCCTTGGCCGCAGCTTTCAGCGCATCTCGGTGGGCGGCCTCCGCGACGACAACGAAATCATGGGGCACCGGCGCACCTATGTCGGCGCCATGCCGGGCAAGATCATCGACGCCATGAAGCGCGCCGAAACCGTCAACCCACTGTTGATGATCGACGAGATCGACAAGATGGGTTCCGACTTCCGGGGCGACCCGGCATCCGCCATGCTCGAAGTGCTCGACCCCGAGCAGAACTCGACTTTCACCGATCGCTACCTCGACGTCCCTTATGACCTGTCCAAGGTGATGTTCATCTGCACGGCCAATTCACTCGATACTATCCCGCGGCCACTCCTTGACCGCATGGAGGTGATCAAGATTTCAGGCTACACGCGGATGGAGAAATTCCATATCGCGCACGACCACCTGATCAAGCGCCAGCTCGACGCCAACGGTTTGAAAAAGAGCGATCTCACACTACGCGACGACGCGCTCTACTCCATCATCGACCGTTACACCCGCGAGGCCGGCGTGCGTAACCTCGAGCGCACCATTGGGCAAGTCTGCCGCAAGGTGGCGGTCCGGCTGGCCCATGGCAAGAAGGCCAAGAAGTTCGCGGTCTCCGCGCGCAATATCGAGGAATATCTTGGGCCGGCGAAAGTTACACCCGACCCGCGCCTCTCGAGCGCGGAAGTTGGCGTGGCCACAGGCCTTGCCTGGACACCAGTGGGAGGCGAGATCCTCTTCATCGAGGCCACGCGCTACCCCGGCAAGGGCAAGGTGGTCGTTACCGGACACCTTGGCGAGGTGATGCAGGAATCGGTGCAGGCAGCGCTCTCCTATGTGCGCGCCAATGCCGAATCGCTCGGCATTGAGAACAAGGTCTTCGAGGAATACGACATCCACGTCCACTTCCCCGAGGGCGCCACACCCAAGGACGGCCCATCGGCGGGCGTCACGATCGTTACGGCGATTACGAGCCTGCTCACCGAGCGGCCCGTGCGTCCCGACATCGCCATGACCGGCGAAGTGACATTGCGGGGGAAAGTCCTCGCCATCGGCGGCGTGAAGGAGAAGGTTCTCGCAGCTCACCGCGCGGGTATCAATCACGTGCTGCTGCCCAAGGACAACCAGAAGGACATCGTCGACATTCCGCAGGAAGTGCGGAAGGAGATGATCTTCATCTTCTCCGAGGATGTGAAGACCAATATCCGCGAGGCGATCATCGACATCGTGGTACCCAAGGATGGTATGAAGTCGAAGCTGATCGTCGAAAAGGAGAAGAGCGGCAAAGGCGACGCGCCAGCGACGAGGGCGTAGCGCAATGCCAGGGAGCCCTTTATCAGGGTGTTACGCCCGGTTTTATGACCCTCGCGAAACGCCTGCGCGGGAAACTGAGCGCCCTGTTTCCGTCAAGCCTTCCTAAGAAATACACTCGCGGACATACGCTCGCTGTTCATTGCAGAGAAACGGCCATCAAGACGTGGCCGGCGTGGGGCACTTCGCGCTTCCCCGCGCCCTCATCCCAAGGCGTCTTGGCCACCACGGGAAAGCGGCATGCTCTGCATCGCTCAAACCGCTTCCGCCTGTGGCAAATCAAATAGACCATGACCGCGACACGATGTAGTCATGGAGACCGGATAGCATCATCTGGATGCTTACCGCCCCGATCAGAAGTGCGTTAACCCTCATGGCCATGGCGAAATACTTCACCATTGCCGTTTCCAGTGGCCCCTTCGCGCGTTTGTAAAACCAATGGTACGAAAGCACCATCGCGCCTGTCACCGCCAATTCGCCCGCGATCACAGCAGCGGCGGATCCAACCGGATATTCCTGGCCAAGTTTCATGCTCATCCAGATGACACCGGCGCCGACCATGAATGGCAGCGCCACTTGTTGCGCGAGCTGGGTGATGTCGCCGCGAAAAAGGCGGATGCTGGACGGCCCGTGAACGATATAACCGTAGGCGATTGCAAACGTGATGACTCCGCCAAACAGTTTCATCGCGGGAAGCTCGACCTGGAAAACGTCGCGAAGCAGTGTTTCGCCGATCAGCATGAACACAAAAAGTACGATAAAGGCTAGGGTTGTCGCCTTGATGTAGATGCGCCGAAATTCACGTGGCGGCGTTTCGTTCATCAATTCGACAAGGTACACCATCAAGCCGAAGGGGTTCTGGATGACCAGCATAAGTATCGCGTCATGGGCGAGAGCGGACATAGGGGTACCTCATTCCTTGCAGAGAAGCGATTGCAGAAAGAGTTGCGTTTCCTCGTTCGCCGGACGTTCGAGAACAACGTGAGGCGGTCCGTCCTCAACGACAACGCCATCGTTGATGAACAGAACACGGTCCGCGATATCCCGCGCGAAGCGCATTTCATGTGTAACGATCAGCATCGTCATGCCGGAGCGGCGCGCCAACTCCTTGAGCACCGTTTGAACCTCCCCCACCAGTTCGGGGTCGAGCGCGGACGTCACCTCATCGAAGAGCATGATTTTCGGCTCCATGGCAAGGGCCCGTGCGATGGCGACACGCTGCTTTTGGCCACCGGAGAGTTCGCCGGGATAGGCGTTCGCCTTCCCCTCCAATCCAACCATCTCGAGCAGGCGATGTGCTTGCTGATCGGCGTCGACCGTGGAGATCCCAAGCACCTTGCGTGGCGCGATCGTGATGTTCCCGAGCGCGGTCATGTTGGGGAAAAGGTTGAAGTGCTGGAACACCATTCCCACGTTCGCTCTCACACGGTCGACATGCGCCTTGCGCGCGGG
>JABWBM010000219.1 GCA_013360495.1 Planctomycetaceae bacterium | reverse complement strand
GGATTCCTTACCGGTCTGCAGGAACGGAAAATCTATTCGCCTGAGGAGATCGAAAATCTCAAGGGAATCATCGCCCGGCGTCATTCGGCGTTCTTTCCGCGCGCGCGCATCGTCTACCTCGGCTCGCTCTCGGTCAACGACGCCGCCGAAATGGCCGCGCGTTTCATCCGTTTCACCTGCGTCAAAGACCAGTACGAGGCAATCCATGAAGCGCGCGACGGGTTCTACGTCGCCCTTTTCGATGAGGCGTTGGGCCTCTTTGGCGCGATGATCATGAACTCGCGCTATCGGGTGGCGACGATCCACGACCACGCCGATCTCCTCGCCGGTATGCTCCGAAAACGCCTGTCGGAGAAAGAGCGCATCGATCGCGACGCGAGCCGGATGGTGATCGAACATATCAAGGCAGTGCATCGCATGGTTCGCGAGGGAAATAATCGCGACCCGATGCGCGCGATTTACCATCTCGATCCGGTGCTTTTCCGGCGCGTGACGAGGGCGACGGGCGGCATGCTTGCTGCGCAGCTTTTCGGCGCGGTTAATGCCGGAGCTATCGCCGTGAGTGAAGTGCGGGATTTGTTCTACCGGGTGTGGAAGCCGGGCGAGGCATTTAACGCTTATATCGAGCTGAAGACCCGCTTCGCCAAGTTGCCGGAAAACCTGCGCGGATTGGGCGAAAGCCTGTGATCCGCGGCTATGGAAGCGTATACTGGGGTTCCCCCTGTGGAAATGCCGTCGCTTTGATGGAATAACCGCTGTCCGGAATCACTCTGATAGAGAAGGCCACAAGTGTCACATTCCACACAGAACGCCGCGTGTGATAGGAGAATGGAGCCAAGACTATGAAACTGATGCAGTGCGCCGCGCTATGGTCGTTTACATTTGCCCTTTTCCTCGTGGGCGGCGTTGCGCCGGTGACCGCCGGCAACATGCCCGACGATCAATACAAAGAGATCGAAAAGCAGGCGAAGACCGACATACGTTCCACCGACAAGATCATGCGCATGACGGCCGCCGACTCCATGGCCTCCACCAACGACCCACGCGCGGTCAAATTCCTGCAGGAAGCGCTGAAGACGGAGAAAGACCCGGAGGTGATCGATTCCCTTGCCGCCGGGCTCGGGCGTTTCACTGACCCCAAGGCCGTGGAGGAGGTCGGCAAGTACGTCGACAAACTCACAACTCCTCAACTGATCTATCTTGCCTACCATATCCTCTACGGATTCGCGAGCAACAATACGCCCGAGACGCGCGACGTGACGCTGCGCGCCATGAACAACGAGAAGTCGCCTTGGCTGACCGTGGCGGCCCTCGAAGCCATGGGCGACTGCACACACGCGGAGTTCCTTGCCGAAATCACCAATTTCATCGTCAAACGTAAGAAGGCGGAGTGGGACGAAAAAATCCAGATCATTCCGGTCACCGGTGTCCACGCCATCGCCCATCTCGGCGGCCTCGATGCCAAGAAAATCGTGGAGGCCATGGAGACGCTGATCGCCGTGCTCGAGAATTACTCGGACGAGCGCGTGCGCTTTCACTGCGCGCGCGTCATGAGCCAACTTGCCGGCATGGAGGAAACCACCGATCAGGTCTCGTGGTGGCGCTATTGGGTCGAGCGCACCAAGCAGGGACTGGCGGTCGAAGAAGGCGAAAAGAAGAAAATGAAGAGCAATACTTCCGCGCGCCCGAGTTTCGTCGAGATGGACGCCGTCGGCACCAAGATCGTCTTCGCCATCGACGTGTCAAACTCGATGACCGAAAAGGTTTCCGAGAACGCGAAGAAAAAGCGCATCGAGCAGGAAAACAGGGCCAAGGAGAAGCGCGGACCGAATAATCCACCGAAGCCGGTGCCATGGAACACCATCACCGACAAGATGGCGCTGGCCAAGTTCGACCTGATCTGTGGTATCGAGAATCTCTCGGACAAATACAGCTTCAATATCGTGGTCTACTCCACGGAATCGAACCTGATTGATCCGAGGACCACCGGTTGGGTGCAGGCGACGGCCCCCAACAAGATCAAGTTCGTCAACCTCGTCAAGCGCCTCGACATGGGAACGATGACCAACATCCATGGCGCGATGCTCGACAGCTTCCGCCTGACCGCCAAGAACCTGATCGCCGGCGATCCCGCCACCGATCCGGAAGGTTTCGCGTCCGGCGCGGATACGATTTTCTTCCTCACCGACGGTTGGGGATCTTGGTCCGACGATTCCAAAGGCAAGGTCGCGGACCCACGCCGGAGCGACAAGGATCCGGTAATCGGAGACGGCCAGTTCATCCTCGCCGCCGATATCCTGCGTGACTTTCGGCGAATCAACAAATTCCGCAAGGTTGTCGTCAACAGCGTCGGTATTGGCAACCACGACAAGGAACTGATGCGCGGCTTCGCGAATGCCTCGGGGGGAACCTACGTCGACCTCGGCGACTGATGACAAGCCCGCAAGGAATCTGGTTCCTGTTCAGGCGGGAATGACGTTGTGTTGTCTATTCTCACCTCTTCGATTTAATACGTGCCATTTTTTTCTGCTTTTCTGGGTACATTGCCACCCCAATCGGCATTTAAGGGGGCGTGATTACCGTGGCTGCGGATCCGGATATCAATCTGAAGGAACTGGTGGAGACCCATCAGGCGGGCATATGGCGTTATTTGCGCCTGCTCGGCTGCGATCCGCAAAAGGCCGACGATTTGACCCAGGAAGTCTTCCTCGGCGTGCTCAAGCGGCCCTTTGACAACTATGACTTTCGCGCGACGGCGGCCTACCTGCGAAACGCGGCGCGCATGGTTTTCCTCACGTCCTTGCGGACGGAGGCGCGACGCAATGCGGTGATCTACGCCGACGCTGTCGAGGTGGTGTGGGAAGCGGGCGCCGGCAAAGACGAGGGCGATGCTCAACTTGATGCCCTTGAGCATTGTTTGGGCGAGCTTGATGAACGCGAGCGGCGCGCGCTGGAACTGCGCTACCGGAGCGACGCGAGCCGGGAGGAAATCGCGGCCGCATTGGAGTTGTCGATAGACGGGGCGAAGAATCTGCTGCAACGCACGAAGGACAAGCTACGTCTGTGTATCAGCCGGAGAATGAAACCATGAATCACGATGACGCCATGAAGGCCGCGCAAGAGCGCAACCTGGAGATGTCTCTTGAGGAACGCCTTGGCGGGCGCACGCCGCCGGACTTGAGCGCGCGCATTCTCGATGCCGCGAAAGCGGGGGACGTAGACGGAGCGCCGGTTCACGACCTGTCGGTCGCGCGAGAGAAACGCGCCAATCCTTGGGCGATCGCGGCTGCGGCTGCTTGTGTGGTGCTCGGGCTTGGGCTGATCGTCGCCGACCGTTGGATTGGCGGGAGTGACAAGCCTGGCGCGTCGTTGGTTCATCAAGACGCCGCAGAAGACATTGTCTTTCTCCA
Organism: Planctomycetaceae bacterium; assembly: GCA_013360495.1. Lineage (GTDB taxonomy): Bacteria > Planctomycetota > UBA8742 > UBA2392 > JABWBM01 > JABWBM01. The sequence goes on along the minus strand of JABWBM010000219.1, from coordinate 1,409 downwards.
GGACACCGCCGAACCGATCGACATCGGCGACGGCTATATCGAGGGGGTTGCGGGCCGGGCGCTGGTGAGCACGTCGGGCGTTCCCTCGCCCGAGCGCCTCGCCTCCATGACCGAGATGTTCAAAACCAGGCATGCCATGAACACGAAGGAGATCGCCATGATGAAGAATCGCAACAACTGGGTCACGCGCGGCAGCCTCGCCATGTGCGTGCTTTCGGGCGGATTGCTGTTCAGCGACAACGAGGCGTACTTCGCCGAGGAGGACGAAGCGGCGAAACGCCTGTCCGAGGATGGCGCCGCGAAAGAGCCGCCTCAAGTGCAACGAGCGGGCTTCGACGATCTTGACGCCGACAAAGACGGCTATCTTGACCCCGCGGAATATCCGGCGATCAACCCGGAGGACGACGCGGACAAGGACGGACGCTATTCGAAGGCGGAATACGACGACCACATGGATGCGGCGGTAAAGGCATCAAAGGATGCGCTTGAGGCCGCAGTGCAACAGTTCGAGGAAGCGATGCGAGCGCAAGGTGAGGGGGTGAGCACCCCCGGTTTCTTCGGACCGTCAATCGACCCGAAGGAGTACGACTCCGCCTACTTCGACGAACTTGATGTCAATCACGACGGCGAGCTCGATGGCAACGAGTACCGGATCCCGTGGCTTCTGAGCCACGACAGAAACAACGATGGCATGGTGTCGCGCGCCGAATTGGACGCCACCAGAATGCCGGCAAATCCCTTTGCGCTGCCCGTCCCGCGCGCGCAGGCTCCAGATCCTGGCCGCGTCGACGAACTGAAGGGCAAGCTTCAGAAAATGCGCGCAGGCAAAGACGGTGAAGCCCAGCCCTTTAAGCCGAAGATGGAAGTGAAGCCTGCGCCGGGCAAACCGCGTGCCCTCATGCCGGGCAAGCGCGACGGCGCCCAGGGAAGATAACGAAGCTGTAGCGTCACGGCTATGCCGTGACGTCTTCTCCGTACGCCACTCTTGGTCAAAGACGTCGCGCGAGGGCGCGTGACGCTCCAAGGAAAAACGAACCATGAAACCCTACACCTTCGCCATCATCGGAATCCTGCTCGGCGGCGCTCTTCTTGCGTATGTCGTTCTCAACGACGGTGATTCGCAGATGGTCGCGTTCGAGGATGATACGCCCGCGCCACAAGCGAAAGACGAGCGTGAGGTATCGGGCCCAACGCCACTGCCCGAGCCGCGCGCGAAGCCTCAACCCTCAAAGGAAGGCGATCCCGCGCCAAAGCCCGAAGCCAAAGGCGACGGTGTGTTGCGTGGGAAGGTGCAGTTCGAGGACATGTCGCCCGTGACGCTCGCCCATGTGTTCCTCATCTCGCCGTTCTCATCCCCTCATGCATACGTTGACGCGCTCCTTCATCCAGAAGGGGATATGAACGCGGCG
>JABWBM010000218.1 GCA_013360495.1 Planctomycetaceae bacterium | reverse complement strand
AGCGCTTCTGAAGATTTCGCTTGTGCTTCACCGATCTTCGTCAACTCGCCCGCAACACGATCCTTAAGTTCGTTCGAGACCTTTGCTTGATTAGCATCAAATTGGCGAAGCGTTTCGTCCACTTTGTCGAGTCGCTTATCCTGCGCATCGCGACCTTCATTTAGCGTCTTTGTCAGGCGTTCGAGCGCGTTCGCATCACCCATTGCGATAACGGTAGCGGATTCCTCCCGAACCTTTTGAATCTCCTTGGTTAATTGAGTAGACAGTCGCGTTTGGGCATCAGAAAACTTCTCGCCTGCCTGACCGAGCGCTTCGGTAAATGCATCGCCGAGGCCATTCAATTCTTCTCGCATCACGTCTTGTTGCGCCCCATGTCGATTTCGAAGTTGCAGAATAGTCATGACAAGCAGGATGACTAACAAAAGAATGGCGACAATAATCAGGATTAACGTGGCCACTTCCATTGAATGCCCCTTAATAAGGTCGATTCAGAATTAAATCCTATCTCATTCATTCTTCGCGTCGAGACGGCCCAAGCAACATATCCAGTGTCGGAAATTTCTTGCCGCCGATGCGCACGTTCGGCCCGATGTCGGGCATCTCCGGCGTGGCGACACTGCGATGGTACTCAACACCCTTGTTGTCGAACCAAATGCACGTCTCGCGGCTCAACATCAAGCAGACGTAAAAGTGTGTCGATTGCGCGTAGGCGGAAGCATACTGACACAGGTCGGACTCGACGCGCAGAACTTCCGGCGGGATTTCCTTGCGCACGTAGATGGCGGCCATGTAGCGCACGATGATGAACGGTTCTTGCGGCTCGCTCACCCATTTCTCGAACGCTTCCTTGGCAGCGCGCTGGTCGCGCTCGATGCAGTCGCGCAAAAGTCCGTGGTCGAGGTTGAGCGCGGCGGCGAAGCGGAGCAGGTGGTCAGGGTGGCACGCGCCATCTTCTTCAAGCTGCTGAAGGTTGCGCATCCCCTTGTTGATGTTTTTCCAACCGGCGAGCTTAACGGTCTCCGGCCTGCTCAGGCCGAGTTTCTCACGGGCGGCAAGAACGTATCGACCAAGCAACGATGGCATTTACTTGTCCTTTGCACTTCACTTTTGCTGCGCAGGCAACAGCACGCTACTGGACACAACAGCGCTTGCCACGTTCATAAGCGTCTTTGAGAAAATCGAAGAGCAATTTGGCCTGTTTCTCGCGTTTGACTTCATCAAAGAAGTGGCATTCATTCAATTTCAGGGAACGCGTCCAGAGGCCCGTTGCAGATTTCTGGAAACCTTCACTTTGTGCAGTTTCTCCGTCAAACGTGCCGCTATTTAACTGGAATAGAATCTCTTCTGGCCGCGAGTAGGAATAACCACACCAGAACTTCGTCTTGTCCAATGAGTACCCCATGTAGCCTTCACCGTTACTGGGTGCGGTTGATGACGCCACGCAGGCTCTTTCGACTGCTTCACCTAGCATGTGATAAAGGCTCAGCAATGAAGCCACTCCAGCCACAAGTGTTCGGTCCACCTTGTCGAATGTCATGTTTCTCCTTTTCAGAAATTCGTGGAACTGATCCACGAGGAAACTGGCGACCGGGTTGTGAATGCTGGTGAGCATAGACCTGAATTCGGTGCCGACCTGATGCCACGTCATTGCCATGTCGGGGCGCTCCGAAGTTATGGCACCCTCGTCCGCTTGCGCTTGATCTACCTTTTCCATTGACGCGACATACGGATAACGGCTAAGCAAGACAACCCTACCTTCATTTCCATATCTGGAAATTTGCGTTTCACCCACCTCGGATTCCACCTTTACTTCGACAAACACACGAGAAAGTCCGGGAATTTCGATACTGATGTCAGGCCTCCCCTTCTCGATGGTGACTTGCGTGCGAATGTCAATCTTCGTGGAATCGGTGTTCTCGATGGTCGCCTTCTCCATGTCATCAATCGCCGCGACAATACTCAGCAATCGCTTGCCTTCTGAGGGCGCATGTTCCAGCAAATATTTTAGAACGTACACAAACGCCTCTGTCGTGTAGTTCTCATCCTGACGAATCGCCCATTTGTGCCCCGCAAGAAAGAAATTCATATCTCCCCCCTTTGGGTCGAATGATACCAATGTCACGTTCCGTGCTCGATCATTTGCCTGTTCGAAATCCAATGCTTCCCTGTTGGCCTTTGACCTCGCACTCCTCGCTCAACATGACCGTAAGCTGCGCGGGATCGTTTAATGCGCCTAGCACTTCCGCCCTACGACGCACGACGGCGAAATCACCCGGCGTGAGCGTTGTCAGGCGAAGAGCATCAGGCGGCGCTTCAAGACCGAAGAAGGTGATGAATGCGCCGCGTATTTGTTCCGGCATAAGATAGTCGAAACGAATCTTGAACGTGAAGCGGCGTAAAGATGCCCTGTCGAGATGGTCGAGGAGGTTCGTTGTGCAGGCGAAGGGGAGTGGATGGCTCTCCATCTGCGTCAGCATCTCGTTGACCGCTGTAATCTCCCACGACCGAACCGCCTGTTCCCGATCCTGAAGGAACGAGTCGGCTTCGTCGAATACGAGAAACTCCTCGTTGTCCTTGGCTTCCTCGAACGCCCCAGCGATGCTTTTCTCGGTGCCGCCAACCCACATGGAGAGAAGATCGGAAGCCCGGTGTTGCCGGACTTCCATGCGTAGTCTCCCGGCAAGGTGACGCACCCATGCGGATTTTCCTGTTCCCGGCGGCCCATAGAGACAAAGCGAGAAATTGCGCTTAGCTTGGGGCGATACGAGCTTCTTTTCGAGATTGAGCAATGATCCGTCGGCGTTGGTCAGCGCCGGATTGTAACGTTCAATGGTATGGGCATCGTGTCGAAGCCGACCATTCAGCACCTTGTCGAGATTGCCGACGGAACGCTTGATCTCGTCCCTGCCGCCACCAGCGAGTTTCGCGGCGCGCACAGCGGCGTCGGCGATACCCGGTGCCGCTTTGAACTGTTTGGCGAGGTCTTGGGCGGCATCAAATAGATGGGGCAGGTCTTGCCGCTTGAGAACGCGCCGCCACACCCGTGTGCGCACATCCGTCGGTGGCACGCGCAGTTCCATGATGTGGGTCATGCGACGGAGCAGATAATCGGGAACCATTTCGATGGAGTTCGCCGTCCAGAGCATAGGAATAGGCGAGTTCTCCAGCAGATGGTTAATGGCGAGTTTTGTTATCCCTGTCCCCCGTCGCCGATACCCGCCATAGTCCGACATATGCGCTTCCAGCGCATCCTCCATTTCATCGAAAAGGATCAACGCCGGACCGCCGGTGCGTAGCACATGCTGCGAAAACTTGGCCGCAATGACACGATCACGCCATTCGATGCCGGGGTCGCTTCTGTTTCCCGCACCCGGCAGATAGAGCGGGACACCCAGCTTGCGCGCAACAATGCGGCAAAACTCCGTCTTTCCGGTTCCCGGCGGGCCATACACAAGGACGTTGATGCCGGGGGCCTTACTCCGCAGCGCGCCCCGAAGTATCCCGCACACATAGTCCCGTTCTTTCGCCACATGGCGGAAGTCTGACCAATGAAGATCAGATTTCCCCGCCATGCCGAGAAGGCGGGAGCGCACGGCTTCCACGGATCGGCAGCGCTCTGAAACGATGCGCCTAACCACCTCCATGACCTTAATGCTGCCGCCATCGTTGTCGATCTCGATGAGGCCGGAATTCGCCAATCTGCCACAAGACGACAGCGATGCACTTAGGACACGCGGCGGCAAATCCAGAACCGAGCGGAACAGTTCAGTGTCTGCCCTGAGTCCCGTGTTTCGCCTCTTCCGAAAGCCGTCAATCAAGGATTGAAGCAGTGTCAATTCATGGTACCGGACGCAAAAGCCCAGTACCTCCGTTTCTGGTTCGCTGAGGCCCACAATCGTGGCAATCATTCTCATAGATTGCTCGGTTGGCCCCGGACGAACGGGAGACAATTTCAGCAAGCGATAGTCCACCGCTTGCTTCAAAGCGCGCATATCTCTTCGAGATGCAAAACTGCCGTAAGCCGAAGCGCCGACAAGCAGTCGTTTTTCATTCCAGATGATGCCTTGGTGCGGCTTTGGTTTTTCCCTGCCTTCAACAGAGGTCATGGGAATTCCGAGGCGAGCGCTAGAATCTAACGCCCAATCCCTAGCACTATCTCGCTCGACGAGCGTCCCAGTCCGAAAGAAGCGGGAGGCGTAGCAGAGCAACTTGTATTGTTCATAGCGTTCCATGTCCCAACCCCCTTCATTCTCGGCGACCAACTGGCCACCACGTCGCGCAAGATTACTTGCTGGCTAGGACAAAGAGTGTCCCACCAAAGAAAAAGTGATACGATGCGGCGGTAAGGGAGGGATATGAGACAGCGCGGGGCGGGGCTTGGGAGCGACTTTCTGGCGCGTAAAATGCGCCTTCAGACCATTCACCGGCGTATTGGCGGCGGCCATCGCCCCACTGCCGAAGAATTGGCAACGGCGTGCGACGTATCCACAAAAACCATATATCGTGACATCGAGATTCTGCGAAAGCTCGGCGCGCCTATTGAGCTTTCCGGCGCGAACAAGGGGTATGTGTACACTGACGCCTCATTCCGTCTGCCTGCGCCGATGCTCACATCGCGGGAGCTTTTTGCCGTCGCCATCGCCCAGCGCGCCGTCGTCAGCTACGCGGGAACGCCCCTTGAGAAACATCTCGACGAGGCGTTGGAGAAAATCATCGCGTGGGTGCCGGAGAAGGATTTGCGAAATGTCTCCTTCGCCGCCGACCGGGTGTATTTCGCTGACCTCCCTTCGCCGTCAATCCCGGCGGACATCTGGTCGCTGATCCATGAG
>JABWBM010000217.1 GCA_013360495.1 Planctomycetaceae bacterium | reverse complement strand
GACACGATTGAACCAACACACTATTATGTGTAGACTGATGTGTAAGGAGTACACCATGCCCACCAATCTCGCGCTTGATGACCGCCTGATCGACGAAGCCGTCAAGGTCGGACACCACTCCACCAAGAAAGCCGCCGTCACGGCCGCCCTTGAGGAATACGTCAAACGCCACAAGCAACAGCGCATCCTCGAACTCTTCGGGAAAGTCGATTACGACCCGAAATACGACTATAAAGCCGCGCGCAAGCGGAAAACCTCGTGAACGTCCTCGTCGATACCTCTGTCTGGTCGCTGGCGTTGCGCCGCCCGAGGGGAAAGCTCAACGCAACCGAGCGGCGAACCGTTGCCGAACTCGAGGAACTCGTCCGCGAGGGACGCGCCATGCTCGCCGGAATCGTGCGGCAGGAATTACTCTCAGGCGTGAACGATATGCGCGCCTTCGACGCGCTGAAAACCCGTCTGCGCGCCTTTGACGACGTCGCGATGGAAACGGACGATTACGAGGAAGCCGCTAACTGTTTCAACCTGTGCCGCGCGCGTGGCGTTTCCGGCTCGGCCATTGACTTTCTGCTGTGCGCTACGGCGATACGCCGCAACCTTGCGCTGTTCACCACGGACGGCGACTTCCGCCGCTACGCGCATCACACGGGATTGCGCCTGCATCAGGCGCGGAGTGGGCAGGAATCACCGTAACCGGATAGCGACTCCCAGGACTGCTGCAAAGTCGTGAGATTGCAACTTGCCGTCATTCCGGCGGAAGCCGGAATCCAGTCTGTTCTTGGGTCTCTGGATACCGGCTTTTGCCGGTATGACGTTCCAGAGGGACTTTGCAGCAGTCCTGTTGTGACTCCCTTGTGCCATGCGCCAAGACAAGCTATATGCGTTACTCTATGAACTTCAACGCCTGTCGATGTTTCAGCTTCTCTTCTCGCGCGTCGCGCTAGACGCCGCGTCTTTGGCCCGTTGCGGGCGACGATGAACCTTGTGTGATGTACCCTACCCACTGAAGCCTGGGTATACTTGAGACGTAAGGAATTGCCATGAAACTACTCGACGAGCTTGAAAATCAATCGATCTACATCATCCGCGAGGCCTACCGCAACATCAAGCGCCTCGGAATGCTCTGGAGCGTCGGCAAGGACTCCACCGTCATGCTCTGGCTGGTGCGCAAAGCCTTCCTCGGCCATGTGCCGGTCCCCTGCGTCCACGTCGACACCAAGCGCAAGATTCCCGCCATGATCGAATACCGCGACCGCATCGCGAAGGAATGGAACCTCAACCTCGTCGTCGGCGTCAACCAGGTGGCCATCGATGCCGGCATGGGGCCGGAGAAGGGCCGCCTCGAATGCTGCACCGCGCTCAAAACCGAGGGCCTGCGCGCCCTGATCGACAAGCACCGCTTCGGCGGCCTGCTTGTCGGTATCCGCCGCGACGAGGAAGGCTCGCGCGCCAAGGAACGCGTCTTCAGCCCGCGCAACAAAGACTTCGAGTGGAACTTTAAAGACCAGCCGCCCGAACTCTGGGACCAGTTCCGCACGGACTATGGCCCCGACACCCACGTGCGCGTCCATCCGATCCTGCACTGGACCGAGGAAAATATCTGGCAGTACATCCAGCGCGAGAACATCCCGATCATCGGCCTGTATTACGCGAAGGGTACCAAACGCTATCGCTCCATCGGCTGCGAGTGCTGCACGTCTCCCATTGAATCGACCGCTACCACCATCGAGGAAGTGCTCGAAGAGCTCAAGCACTCCACCGTGAGCGAGCGCGGCGGCCGCGCGCAGGACAAGGCGGACTCGTATGCCATGCAGAAACTGCGCGTGAAGGGGTATATGTAAGAGTTACTCACCGCGGGATTCAAAAATTTCGAGCCGTGACGACACAGGCAATTTCAGAACGTCGTCCACAGATTTCGCAGATAGACGCAGATGAAGAAGTTCTGCGGCTTTCCTATCTACGAGCATCTGCGCCATCTGTGGACATCATTCTTTGAGATTCTTCCTCTTGGCATTACTCTGGATTCCCGCCTTCGTGGGAATGACAATGCCCCGCGATGTTCGATCACCCGAAACTTGCCAACCCTGACTTCCACACCACGCTCGTGTCCTGGTTCGACGGCGGGCTGCATTTTTTCAAACCTGTCCCCGAGGGCAAGGACGGCTGGGAGCTTCTCGACCTCTACTTCTTCACCTACATCGTGATCGCTTTCATGGCGTTGGTGCTGGCGCTCATCTGGCAAAAGCGCGGCTCGTTCAAAGCGTCGCGGCGCGGCGTGTTCGATGCCTTCATCATGGCCGTGGTTGGTGGGGCCTTCGGCGCGAGGCTCGGCGAGGTGATCTTCTATCACCCGCAATACTTCATCGAAAACCCGCGCATGATCGTCGAGGGCACGTCGGGCTATTCCGTCCACGGCGCGATCATGGGCGTGATGCTTGCATTCTTCGTCTGGTCGGGCTGGGCCAAGCTCCCGCGCCGGCACGTCTTCGACCAGCTTGGCATCGTGCTCGCAGCAGGCACGATGATCGGGCGGCTGACCAACTTTTACATCGGCGAACTACCGGGCAAGCCCGCGAGCGCCGATCTCCCATGGGCGGTGAGGTATACGCTCGATGGGCCGCCGCTCCATCCCGTGACGCTCTATCAGGCGCTGGGCGATGGCTTGCTGCTCTTGATCGTGCTGACGGTGATACGCTGCAAAGCGAAGAACGTGGGTACGCTGATGGCGTCCACCATGATCGGCTATGGCCTGTCGCGCACGATATTAGAGTTCTTCCGCGAGCCTGACGCGGGGATCGACTACCCGCTCTTTGGGCTGACCGTTGGCCAGTTGCTCAGCCTCACGCTCGCCATCTGCGGCGCGATCACGCTCTGGTACAACAGGCGGCATCCCCTCCCCATCGCGGCGATCGGGACAAACCAGGGGTCAGGGGTCAGGGGTCAGGGGTCGGCAAGACTTCCATCGTAAACGTGATAAGAAAAACGCGGCGTTACGGCTTTGCGGGCGCATTGGCAGGGCGGTGGAATCCCTTATCGAAATCGAACGGCTCGCCCTTGCCCTTGGCGGTGTCGAGAAACTCTTGAAACTTCTTGACGGTTTCCGGACCACCCTCGCCGGTCGTCACGTTGACATCAAAAACACTGATGTCGCTCTCCCATGCGGTCACCTCGCCGTCGGGATTGATAACAGCATACTGGGGAATGAACTCATAGTTGAACAGACGGCCGACAAACTCCCAGTACGTTTTGCCATGGGTTTCGTCCGACGTGTTCATACGGACTTTGATGAAATCCTTGAGTTGTTCGTGTCCCTTTTCGGTGTCCAGAGCAGCCTGCTCGAACGCGACACAGTTCCCTCAGTTCGGGCCGGTGAAGTCGAGGAAAACGGGCTTGCCGTCCTTCTTCGCCTCCGCCAGCGTCTCCTTGAGATCAGGACTTAATACCCAGTCAGCTGGCGCGGGCGAGCGCAAAAATGGCTCAAGCACGCCAAGCTTTTCGCCGTGCAACCCCGTCATAAGCCAGAACGAAACCGCCAAGAACAATGTGGCAAACGTAATTCGCGAGGCGCTCAGACCCTGGCTCGGCGCATCGTGACTGCTCCGGAAAATCCCGAGCAGGTAGAGAGTTGAAAGCACGGTGCATGCCAGCCAAATGGATATCACGGTCTCGCGTGCGATCACATTCGCCCAGCCAAGGAACTCGGCGGCAGCAGCGAGTTCGATAAAGCCGAAAATGATCTTCACGCTCTGCATCCAGCCGCCCGCCCGCGGCATCTTCTTCAAAAGTCCGGGAATCGCGGCGAGTAAGACAAAAGGCAATGCCACGACCGACGAGAAGACAAGCATCCCGATCAATGGCCGGAGTTGTTCTCCCTGTGCGGCAAACGCAAGAATCGAACCCACGACAGGGACGGTGCAGGCCATGGAGGTGACGGCGAAGGTCGTTCCAAGCAAGAATGCGCCGCCCACGCCGCCAGCCTTACCGGTAAGGTTCAGTTTCTGCGCAAGTCCGGCAGGCAGGCGAAGCTCGAACATCCCGAACATGCTCAGCGCGAAGACGGCGAAAAAGACGGCGACGCCGATCGCTACCCACATATTGTTACCGAAGACCGATACGCCCGAAGCGCCGAGCAGCGCCGTCAGCAGAAAGCCAAGCCCCGTATAACTCGCAATCAAACCCAACCCATAGACGAGGCCAAGACCAAGAGTAGATTTTCCGGTGGCTTCGGCCTGCTTGCCAAAAAAGCTCACGGTGATCGGAATCATCGGGAAAACACAGGGCATCAAAAGCGCGATCAATGCTCCGCCGATGCACAACAGGATGAAATCAAGCCAGCTCTGCTCAAGCGTTACGGTTTTCCCAGCCCACTGCGTCATGACCCACGCACCATTTTGCTCCTGAAGCTTTCCCGTATTTCCGAATCCCTTGCTTTCGGTCGCCTTGCGGGTGTCGCCCGTCACTGACGCGCCGTTGTCCGTGCCCGCCACGGAGATATCCGTGTTCAACCCGGAAAATTCGTCGCTGCGTTCCTGATTGTCCAAAGCGTAGATACGATCGTCCTGCGCCATCAGGGCAGGCACGAAGAGCAACGTCAGAATAATGGTGAGTCGTCGCATGAAAACCGGGGTCTTCCACGCGCGGCCATTCCGCGCAACATCAAGGGCCGGTATTAGATACGAACGGCCGATCACAATCCAGCGGGAGTTTTAAGCCGTCCCAAAGCCGTTTCACACCAAACCCAAAATGGTTGTTGGATTTACCCGTCATGCCGACGACGCGAGCTCAGCGAAGCGTTACAGCGAGCGCAGTCGGCATCCAGCGACTATGAGA
>JABWBM010000037.1 GCA_013360495.1 Planctomycetaceae bacterium | reverse complement strand
GATTATCTCCGAGCAGAAATTCAACAGTTCGTACCCCGAGGGCAAAGACCTCAAGTATTGGCGCGAATATTATGAGAAGAAATTCAAGGCGAGGCCGGGCTCCGACAATGCCGAGGTCGAGGACGCGATCAATGCGAAAAAGAAGGAGTGGACCTCACAGCAGGGGCCGTACCGGAGAAATTACGAGCTGACGATTCAGGAGTTGGCAGACGGTGTGCTCGACTTCACTGCCTTGACCGATACCACGACGGAATACATGCACACACGATTCGTGATCCGCACCGCGCCGTGACAAATATGAACGTCACACCGGCGCAAGCCGGTGACCAGAGACGCGCGAAGACTGGATACCGGCTTCCGCCGGTATGACGCCCAAAGCGAGTGATTCCGCATGCGTTCCAGACTTGCCATTCGCGCGGGCCAAGGTAGAACCTGTCTCTCCTTTGATCGGTGAAGGACAGCATCTATGAACAAAACTCTCGTTATTTCGTTGGCCCTTGTCGCCCTCGGTGGTGCCGGATATTTCGTCATCGCCGAGCAAAAGGCGCAGCCCGTCCTCACCAACATTCGCCTCAAGACGCTCGACGGTGTCGAGGTGACGCTCGATGGCCCCGACCTTGCGGGCAAGCGCGCGGCCATCTGCATCCTGTCGTCGTGGTCGGGACTCTGCGAGACTCAAGCGCGTCAGGTGATCGCCAACGCGGGCGGTGTCGACAAACTGGTCTTCATCTGTCAGGGCGAGGAACGCGAAGTGCGCGAATTCCGCGCCCGCCTCAAGGCCGAATCCCACCTGTGGCTCAAGGCCGACGGCAAAGTTGCATCCGACTTTGCCTCGGTGTTCGAGAACATCACGACGCTTGACCGCGTGCCTGCGCTGATCGTGATCGACGGCGCGCGCAAGGTGCTCCACGCCTCCATCGGCGAACTGAGCGACGCGGAAGTGAAAGCCGCGCTCTCGGCAAAGGCTGAATAGACCCAATGAGTATTTCTTTTGTACCGTCCTGCGCCCTCGCATGACGTCTTGCTTCCCGATCAGTTCGTCACGCGAGGGCGCGTGACGCTACAGGAAAAGTTGCTCTGTGTGTTCCACTTACCGCTGGAATGCCGGTAGGTACTGATAGGGGATCTGCAGGATCATCAACGCCAAGGCCGTTGAGAAGGCGTTGCCGTACTGCCCATGGCTCCATTGGCGGCCGCCGCTGCGCTTCTGTTCCTGCACGAGCAGGTCGCGCATCTTCGGGAAGTAGTACTTGAAGTACGACACGTCCTGATATTGCCACGCAGCTTGGGCAGCGTACTGGTTGGCGTAGAAGAAGTGGTGCTGTGCGCTGACGGCCGTTCCACCCTGCGGGTTGAAGTAGCCTTCCTTCCACTGGTACATCATCCACTTCATGCCGCCGTCGAGAATCTTTCCCAAATCCTTCTGGCTCCAGCGAGCATGCTTGGAATATACGCCAATATTGTTGATGCAGGAGCAGGCAGCCGCCACGAGCGCATAGCTCTGCGATGACGCCCCACTGCTCAATGAATACATAAAGGTGTAGGCCTGATGCAGTTCGCCGTCGAGTTTGATGGTGATGGGTTCAGCGATCTTTTCGATGTAGCCGATGGCTTTCGCGATGGTTTCGTTCTTGATGCCGATGCCGGCGTCTTTGGCGGCGCGCAACCCCTGGAGCACACAGATCGTGGTGCTGCCTTCGTCCCAGGTGTTTTCGCTTGGCACATAGCCCCAGCCGCCTTCTTTGGTCTGGCCGGCTTCGAGGCATTTGACTGCCGCTTCAAGCGCCTTCTTAAGGCGCACGCTTTCCTTGGACTGGCCGTAGACCTGACTCAGAAAGAGCGTGGCGTAACCGTGGCCGTGGATGCGGCTGCCGTCGTTATTCCCCGTGATATAGCCGGCGGTCGAGTCCTGACACTTGAGCAGGTAGTCGACGATCTTGGAGAGGTGCTTGGCGTAGGGGCCGGAGTCGGGTAGCGAGCCTGAACCAAGGAGTGCCAAGCCCGCGAGCGACGTGACCGCGACATTGACGCTACCGCCGAAACCGCCGTCCTCTTCCTGCATCTCGGAGAGCGCTTTAAGGCCGTTGCGGATGGCTTCTTCCATTTCCTTGGTGGTGACGAGTTTGAGCAAGGCTTCGGCGTTTTCCGCGAGCGGAAGACTGCCGGTGCCTTCGGGTTTCGGGTCGGACTTTTCGCCCGACGGGGCGGGTTCGGTGGATGGCGTAGCTTCCTGCGCCGTGACGACGCAACTCGGAGCGATGACCATCAAGAGTGCCAGCGAACGCAGAACGTGTGCCATACCCAAACCTCCGGTGGCATATTGTACGTGACCACCCCCGTGATACAAAGCGGGAACTGGCGCTGTGCCTGCGCGCGCCAACCATGATATTTAAACGAATCAGAGAGGCCGAAATCGAATGGGAAATGTGAAACTCGATCAGCCATTGACGGGCGACTATATGACCTGTGGGAAGGCGGCTCCTTTCCACGTTGAGGAGCGCGACGGCGACCTGCATTTCTATGTCGGCGCGAGTTTCGGCAAGCCGCAGTATTACCAGAGCGAGGGCAACCCGGTGATCTGGGGCCGCTCGCAGGTGATCGCCGATTCGATCACGTATTTGAAGGCGCTCGGCGAGATGAAGCTCGCTCCCTGCCGCGCGGAATCCATGCCCGACCCGGACAGCTTCGAGGCGTTCCTGCGCTCCTATTCCAACCACGGTAATCTGGCCAGTTATTTCCCGCCGCTGCTTGAACGCCTTGGCGTAGCGGTAGTGACCAAGCGCGGCCGCGCGTTGATGATTCGACTGGCGGATGGATTCGCGGCGTAGGCGCTATGCGCCCCCGCATGGCGTCTGGAATCGTCCGTCACGCGAGGGCGCGTGACGCTACGGAAGACCGACACATTTTAACCTCTGGCGCGGCCGAGGCGTGTGACCAGCAGCGCAATAAATGCGGGTGTGCCAAGGGCCGCCGTCATCACGCCGATGGGGATATCGACGGTGAGAATGTTGCGTCCGGCGAAGTCACAGAGCATCAGCAGTATCGCGCCGAGCAGGGGCGCTGCGATGGTGAGCCTGCTGTGTCCGCCGCCGTAAATCGCGCGGGCGACGTGGGGGACAATCAATCCGATAAACGCGATCGGCCCGCAGAGCGCCACGCTCGCGCCGACGCCGATGGTCACGACAAGCAGCGCGCCGGAGCGCACAGCCGCGATGTTGACGCCTCGCGCCAGCGCCAATTCCTCGCCCCCTGCCATGGCGTCGAGCCGGTGCCGCGCCAGCCAGCCGTAGATCACGGGCAGCAACGTGGGTACGAGCAGGATCAGGATGTTGTCATACCCGATCACTGAGAGATCGCCCAGCGACCAACGGGCGTAGGCGAAGATCGTCTTCTCCGATGCGACATAGGTGAGGCCCGAGATCACAGCGCTGGTGCCGAAGGTGATGGCGACGCCAGCGAGCAGCACAGCTTCGGGCGGCACACGCCTGCGCGCAGCCAGCAAATAGATCGGCAACGACACCAGCAGCGCCAGCCCGAACGCGAAACCAATGAACAACCACTGCGATCCGGGACCAAAAACAAGGAACGCGATGTACGCGCCGAGCGCAGCGCCAGCGCTGCTGCCGAGCGTGAAGGGGGAAGCCAGCGGATTGTGCAACGTCGATTGAAAGAGCAGGCCCGATGACGCCAGCATCGCGCCAATCAGGATCGCCATCAGCACGCGGGGCAGCCGAAGCTCGAATATGATGTAGCGCCAATACTCGACGGCGTCACCTTGGCCGAATAGCGCGCCGAGATCCGCCACGTCGCGCCCGAGCAACACGGAGAGCGCTGCGGTGACAGCCACCAACATAAGCAGCAGGGGAATCTTCATCGCTGGTTCACCGCCACCACCGCCCATGAGTTGGGCGCGAGTTCTGCCGTCTTGAGATTCGCGCCATAGGCCTCTTCCACCGCGTTGCTACCGAACACGTCTGTGGGTGCTCCGCGCGCCGCGACATGGCCTAGGGCAATCAATGTGATCGTATCGGCCCAGCTTCGCGCGAGACCGAGATCGTGCTCGACGACGACGACGCCCAATCCGTCGTCATGGGCGAGCGACGAAAGCAGGCGATACATCTCGCGCGCGGCTGCCACGTCACAAGCCGCCACAGGCTCGTCGAGGATCAGCCAGCCGGTATCGAGTGCCAGCGTCGAAGCGAGCGCCACACGCGCCAATTCACCACCTGAGAGGGTCGCCATGCGCCGTTGTGCCAGCTGTCCGGCACGGGCGCGAGTCAAGCAGTGCATGGCACGTTCACGATCTCGAATGCTCAAACCACCGATCCAGGGCGAGCGCGCGCCGCGGGCGCTGAGCACGAAGTCCTCGACCGTCTGCGCTTCGACGCGCGGCAATGCTTGTGGCTGATAGGCGAGGAAATCGCGGCGCCGGTGAGGGGCGAGCGTGTGGATTGCGGTGTTGCCAATGTTGATCTCGCCGCTCGTCGGCAGCACGCCCATGACACCGCGCAGCAGCGATGTTTTTCCGGCGCCGTTGGGGCCGATGACGAGATGCAGTTGACCCGGTTCAAACCTCGCGTCAGCGCAGAGCAGTTCCTTGCGTCCGTCGCCGAACACGCGCAGATTGTAGATCACGAGATTTGTGCCCGCACCCATGGGCGGCGAGTTTGCTCCCTTGGGCAGCGAGAGTCAACGCGCGCCTTCGAGTGCGTTTCTCGTTAGTGGAAAGTCGCACGACGCAGAGCGACTGTAGCGCCATGCGCCCTCGCATGGCGTCTTGTCGACGATAAGGCCGTCACGCGGGGGCGCGTGACGCTACAATTCACCCGCGCGCCTTCTCTGCGTTGACAGCCGTTCACCTTGGCGTAGTATCGCCCGCCTCAACACAATCGACACTGAATCGACACCGAAGGACACAGCCATGAGCGACAAGCCCGCATTCAAGGACATCAAGCACCCGGCACAAGGCGAACGCCTTGTCTTCAAGGGCGGCAACCCCGTGACACCCGATCACCCGATTATTCCGGTCATCGAGGGCGACGGCACGGGCCGGGATATCTGGAAGGCTTCGCGCCGTGTGTTCGACGCCGCCATCGACAAGGCCTACAAGGGCAAGCGCAAGATCGAATGGCTCGAAGTCTTCGCGGGCGAGAAGGCGTTCAAGACCTTCAACAACTGGCTCCCCGATGACACCGTTGACGCCATCCGCTATTACGGCGCGGGTTTGAAGGGTCCGCTCACCACGCCCGTGGGCGGCGGCATCCGCAGCATCAACGTGGCTCTGCGCCAGACGCTCGATCTTTACGCCTGCGTGCGCCCGGTGAAGTTTTATCCCAACGCGCCGAGTCCGGTGAAGGAGCCATGGAAGACGGACTTCTGCATCTACCGCGAGAACACCGAGGACGTTTACGCCGGCATCGAGTGGAAGTCAGGCACGCCCGAGGCCGACAAGCTGATTCGCTTCATCAATGAAGAGATGTGCGCCAAAGACCCGTCGATGAAGAACAAACGTATTCGCGAAGGTTCGGGCATCGGCATCAAACCGAGTTCCAAGCATTGCGCCCAACGCCTGATGCGCCGCGCGATCCAGTACGCCATCGACAACAACAAGCCCAGCGTGACTATCGTCCACAAGGGTAACATCATGAAGTTCACGGAGGGCGCATTCCGCGAGTGGTGTTATGAGACAGCGCTCACGGAATTCCGCGACCGTGTTGTCACCGAGGAAGAACTTACCAAGCAGGAAGATGAACACGCGAAGAAGGGCGGCGTCAAGGTCACGATCTCGCAGGAGAAGGGCAAGATCATCATCCGCGATCGCATCGCCGACGCCATGTTGCAACAGATTTTGCTGCGCCCCGATTCCTATAGCGTGATCGTCACCATGAACCTCAACGGCGACTACATCTCCGATGCGGCTGCCGCTCAGGTCGGCGGCCTTGGTATTGCGCCGGGCGGGAACGTTGGCGATATCGGCGCGGTCTTCGAGGCGACGCACGGAACGGCCCCGAAGTACGCCGATCAGGACGTGATCAACCCGACGGCCGTGATCCTGTCGGGCGTGATGATGTTCGAGTGGCTCGGCTGGAAGGAAGCGGGCAAGATCATCGAGGCGTCGATCGTGAAAACCCTCGAGCAGAAGCGCTGCACCTTCGACTTCTCGCGGCAGCTCAAGGGGGCCACGGAACTCAAGACATCGGAATACGCGAGCGCATTGATCGAGAATATGTAGACGGTAAGTCCGTCATACCGGCGGAAGCCGGTATCCAGAGTCATCAAATGGCACAAGACTGGATTCCGGCTTTCGCCGGAATGACATGGCTGGCGCACTTATCTACAATCCCGCCATGGCGACCGAACAAATCTATCGCTGGGAATACGACATCAAGGTGCCGAGCGCCAAGCTCTGGCGCTTCGTAGCCGACACCGAGCGCACCAACCAGCTCGCCGGCATCTTCGACGTACAATACACCTACATCCCGTCGCCGACGGGCGGCAGCGAAGTTCGCGCCCGCGCAAAAAAGCGCGGCATGACTTTCGAGTGGATCGAGCGCCCCGCCGAGTGGGTCGAGCCGGAATTCCTCGTTCACACGCGCGATTACTCCAAGGGGCCGCTCACGCGCATGATCGTGCGCCTCGAACTGCAGGAGGGCGCGAACCCGGAACATACGAAACTGATTCAGACGATCCGTGTTTGGCCGCGCAACGCGCTGATGGCCATGGTCCTGAAATTCGCCGTTGGTGTCGAGTCGCGTAAGGGCTTCGCCAAGGTCTACGCCATGGCCGAGGAATGGGCCAAGACCGAGGACTTCGGCACACTTGCGAAGCCGACCCACGGGCTTTCGGACGATGAACAGCGCGAAATCCGTAAGCGCATCGCCTCCATCAGCGACAAGGTGAACCGCCCCGATGATCTCAAGCGGCTCGGCGATCATCTCCTCACCGGCAGCGACCGCGAGGTTGCCACCATCGCGCCCTACGAACTCGCCGACCGCTGGAAGACCGACCGCACCGACATGCTGCGAATCTGCCTGCACGGCGCCAACCGCGGCCTCTTCGATATGCGCTACAGCATTCTTTGCCCGATGTGCCGCAGATCGAAATCCAGCTTCGAGGCGTTGAGAGACGTCACCACCAAGGGACACTGCGATGCCTGTAATGCCAACTTTGGCGTGGATTTCGACCGTTGCGTCGAAGTGTACTTCACGCCGGAACCCATCGGCATCGGCGCCAAGACGCCGACCTATTGCCATGCGGCGCCGATGAACACGCCGCACCGCATCGGCGTGTGGAGTTTTGCGCCCGGCGAGACACGCACGGTGAGTGTGCCGGTGGCGGCTGGGAAGTATCAGCTTGCTTCGCCGAAGTCGAAGGGGGCGGTTTACATCGACATAGTGGCGAGCGGCCAAACTGCCGCAAATGTCCGCCTCAGCGTCGATGGGATTGCGGGAGCGCCCCAACACATGAAGGCAGGTACGCTGACTTTCAACGTGAAGAACGATGTACCCGAAAACGCGGTGTTGATGCTGGTGCGCACCGAATGGGCCGATAACGCGGTGACGGCTGCCGACCTGACCGCCATGGAAGAGTTCCGCGGCCTGTTCAGCGGCGAGGTGGTGGCGCCGGGCGCAGAGTTTTCGATCACCAACATGGTCTTCCTGTTTACCGATCTTGTGGGATCCACGGCGATGTATGAGCGCATCGGCGACGCCCCCGCGTTTGCGCTGGTGCGCGACCACTTCGACGTGATGCGCGACATTTACGTTCACCATAAAGGCGCTCTCGTCAAAACCATCGGCGACGCGGTGATGGCGGTGTTTCGCCGCTCCTCCGACGCCGTGGAAGCGGCCTTCGAGATGCATGAGAACATCCGCAATGTGAAGGACAAGCGCACGGGCGAGCCGCTGGCATTACGTATTGGCTTGCACCGCGGCCCCTGCATCGCCATGGAAGCCAACAACGTGCTCGATTATTTCGGCACGACGGTGAATGTGGCCGCGCGTGTGCAGGCGAAGGCCGACGGCCTGCAGACGGCAGTCAGCGACGCGATTCTCCAGGATAGCGGCGTCGCCGACATCGTGCGCGCCTGCAACGCCCGCTCGACGCGCATCTCCGCGAACCTCAAGGGCATCGCGGATGCCTTCCCGATTACGCTCCTCGAGCGGTGAACGGTGGGAGTTCGGAGTTCGGAGTCAGAGTGGGCGTAAGGGTTTCTTTCTTTGACTCCGCACTCCGAACTTCGGACTCCGCACTGTTTATTTCGGCTCGAAGGTCACATCCAGTTCGGTGGTTTCGTCCGATTCGATAATGAAGGTCGTATGCACGGGCTTCATGTCGGGCAATTTCAGCGTCATCGTGTAGGTGTCCGGCGGAAAGTCCGTGATCAGAAAGACGTTTTGTTTCGTGGGGTCGGGGGGATTGAGCATATTCGTCATGATGTCGACCCACGTGATGCGTTTTCGGTAGGGCAGACCATTGGACGCCGTAATGGTGTAGGACATCGCCTGCAGGTCGAGCGCGGCATCGCTGTTCAGCACCGTCACCTGAAGATCGCCCGCCGGCTCGAGCTTGAAGATCAACGTCGTCGTTTTACTTTCCTCGATCACCACATTGTGCTTTTCGATCGGCGCGAAGTTGTTGACCTGAAAGATCACAGTCCATGTCCCGACAGGAAGGTTGTCGCGGCTGAACTTCGCCTTGTATTCGCCATCCGGTTCGACGCCCACGATCGAGCGGTCGTTCGGCGAGCCAAGCGTTCCGCCAAGGTTCACGCGATTCCCTTCCTGGTCCTCGAGCATGAGAATGCCGATGGAGTTGTGCGACTTCTTCGCCTTTTCGGTATCGTCGCGCGGCACAAAATTCTCGATCATGCCGGCAAGGGAGCCCGTCTTGCCATCGAGTTCCAGCGTGACACCGGAAATCGGGCGATCCACGATCACCGGCCCAACGCGCACAAAACCGCCGTCCTTGCTGCGCGCATAGACGAAGTATTGTCCCGGCGAGAGATTTTCGATGATGAACGCGCCGGTGTCGAGATCGATCGTTGCCTGTTCGGAGAGTGCGGCGCTCATATCTTCCCACCCGCTGTGAAAGCCTTCGGGATCCGGTGGCTCATGGGCGGCTGCATACACCTCCACGTCGGCGGGAAGCTTATCCACGAAGGGCATGAGCACCTTGCCTTCGATGGTCAGCGTAATGAAGTTGATATCGACCTCTTGTTCCGGTGTCCTCGAAACCCGGAAGCGCACATTCAGAAGGTACTTGGCCGCGCCGCGAAACGTCGCCCCCGGCATCACCATGTATGAGCCGAGCGGAATATTCTTCATCTCATAGCGGCCATGCTCATCGCATTGCACGCCGCTGCGCAGCGTCATGCCCGAGAGTCCGCCGCCGCCGAGAGAGATTTCGCCTTTAAAGGGCACGCCGTTCATGGTAACGACGCCGTAAATGCGCGAGGTGTTGGGAAGGGCCTCGTGGATATCATAGTTCGTTACGCCCGAGGCGCGGACATTGACGCGTTGCGCTGAGTTGATAGCGCCTCGTCGCCCCACTTCGTTCGGGTTCACGCGGCCTTCGACCGTGTAATCGCCCTTGGGAAGGCCGTCGATGCGATAGATGCCATTTGAATCTGTAACGGCAGAACGAAGCGTAAAGCGATCGTTGGAAAACGCGTACGCTGCCACAACGACATTGGCCTCAGTCACGCCCGATGCGTTATAGAAGCGGCCCATGACGCTTCCGGCCACGGCAAGCTGGATGTCGGCGCGGGTCGTCCCGCCCGCTTTGAGCTGAACGTCTCGTAGTATCCCGCGACTATGGCTCGGGCTGAATGCGACGATGGCGTACTTGCCCTCCGGAAGGCCGGTGATTGTGTACTCGCCATTCGCATCCGTTTGGCATTCGAGTTGGATGCCGACCACTTTACCGCGCGCGAAATCGATCTGATTGTCGATTCGCGTGAGCATATCGGCGGTGTTCGTCCCATCCTTACCCGACCCGCTGTTCTCCCGGTGATCGCGCGCCGCGACGATCCAGACATGGGCGAGCGGACGCGACGCCTGATCCGTGACGGTGCCGACGAGCGTTCCGCCGCCGGAGAGTTTGATTTTCACGAAGGCTTCCTGCCCCGCAGTCGTTGGCGCCCGTTCCATCGCCGGCGCGAAACCTTCGGCGCGGGCGACAATTTCAAAATGTGTCTCATTCGAGACCAAAGGATCACTGGAAGGAACAGAGTTGAAGATAAACGTGCCATCGTTATCAGTGGTCGTCACCATCATCGCCGATGCAATATCCGCTCCGAAAATGTCATCGACGATGAATCCGCTTTTCTCCCGCGCATGGCGAAGCGAGACCTTCGCGCCGGCGATCGGCTTGCCGGCCGCCGTCAGGACCACCCCTTGAAGGACGCCTCCGGCCGCCAGTTCGATGACGCCGATGTCTTGCTCCTCGCCCCTTATTTCCGTGGGGCACGGACGCCACTGGACCGCAAAGCCGGGAGCCGAAATGCACAGGTGCGCATCATTGATCGTCGGCACGGCATCGAGGCGGAAAATACCGTCTGGGTCGCTGAAGGTCGTCGCGAGAAGTTCGTGATTGAGGCTCGGTCCAAGCACAAGCTTGATCTCGGCATCCTCGATAAGCTTGCCGCCGTCTTTTGCCATGATCTTGCCGAAGATTGCATAGCCGGGTTTAAGGAAAATATCGAGCTGCTTCATTTCCCCGGCGCGGATAGTCGCGAAGACCACGGGCGGTGTGCGCGGATCGTCGGGGTCGGCGCAGAACATTTTCGCCGAAGCCGCCACCTGATGCTCGCCCGGCGGCAGATGCCCCAAACGTGCGCTCCCGTTGCCGTCGGTGATGAGCTTCGAACAGAGCAGTGCATTGAGATGATCGTTGGCGCGCAGTGATATGGTCGCGTTGGAGATCACCGCGCCATTCTCGACGTTTCGCACC
This sequence comes from Planctomycetaceae bacterium, assembly GCA_013360495.1. Lineage (GTDB taxonomy): Bacteria > Planctomycetota > UBA8742 > UBA2392 > JABWBM01 > JABWBM01. Next base: position 12,047 of record JABWBM010000037.1, on the reverse strand, counting down.
GTGATATTGAGCGCCGCTTCGGCAAAGATCACCAGTTCGACGCCGCTGACATCATGTCCGGCGCTCACGTCAATGTCCTTGGACGTTGCCGCCGACCAGCCATCGCCCAGCGCGGCCACAAAGACTCTGCCGGCCGCAGCTGAGATGTTGTCGCAGGAGAATTCGCCTGTGGCGCCGCTTTTGGTCGTGGCCAAAGGCTGGTCGAATCGTGGAGTCGCGCTTGGGAAGAGGTAAACGGAGATGTCGGCCAAGCCGCCCTGATCGTCGCGCACGACACCTGAGATGTTCACACGCAATGTTGGAGAGTCCGGGCGCGCCGGTTTCGATTCCGGGTTGGGTGCGCCGGCATTGCGAATGGGAGCATGGTTCGTGTGCTTGGGGTTTGGCGCCGGCAATCGTTGATCGCGTTGAATCGAATCGGTTTCCTCGTTTTCAACCGCTTCCGTGTCTGAGTTATACGGCGAACTGGCGTCACCGGATTGGAAATAGAGCACGAAAGCGCCGATGCCCGCAAGGGCGCAAAGAGTGAATACGAGCAATGACCGGTTCATTTGCATGATTTCTCCCACAGGCATCTTCGCTTGATCCGGATAGAAAGCCTGATTCTACCACCCGGTTCGTACTTCTAGAACGTGCGATGCTTCTTTCAGAATCGAAACGCCGAAAGATGTTCCACACATCCGTTCATCGACTTTTGCGACGTGCAAAGGTGTTCGTTGTATGACGCCGGACTTTGCTACAATCCTCTCCGCAAAGGATTCCCTTGACGACCTCGACGACACAGCAAAGTGCGCGCGCTTTTCTCGCCGGCCTGCGCAAGGAGATCAGCAACCACGCAGGCGTGGGGCATTCCGTGCTGGGGCGCATGGCGACCGACGCCCGCACACGCGAACACTTCAAGATCCTGTCGGGGCAACATTACCCGCTGGTGGCGAACTTTACCGGCTACATGGAGTTGCTTCTGCTGCGCGCACCCAACTCCGAGGCGAAATGCTGGCTCGCCAAGGTGCTCGTTGACGAATACGGCGAGCGCTCCGAAGGACAGGATCACGCGACCATCTATCGGACGTTCATGGCCGCCGCCGGGCACAACCCCGGCGACGAGGAGCGCGTGCCGCTGCACCCGGAGGTAGTGCATTTCATCCGCGAGCATCAACGCATCTGTACCGAAGAGCCTTTCCTCGTTGGCCTTGGCGCGGTCGGCCCCGGGCATGAGTGGTCGATCCCGACGATGTTCGAGCATGTGATCACAGGTTTGCGCCGCGCGGGTTTCGCCGATAGGGAGATCGAATACTGGACCTGCCATATGGATCAGGATCAGGATCACGGCGCGTGGCTTGAGGAGGCGCTGGCCGGATATTGCGATACGCCCGAATCACAGGAGCAGGTGCGGCGCGGGGCGTTGCTCAGCCTCGACGCGCGCGAGCGTTTCTGGTGGGGGGTGGCCGACAAGATCAACAGCTCCATGACGAAGAATCTGATCCCCGGATTTGTCACTGCGACCGCAAGCGCCGAGCGCGACCAGCCGACCTATGAGCAATTAAAGCAGCAGTTGAAAGTTACCATCAGCCTCGGCGGCAGGGGCTAACCCCCGTCTGACCACAATACGCGCACGTCAATTTACAAAGCTTTTACCTGTCATTTGGGCATCCCGGGGTGGTGCGGAGGGTCCGAAACGTTCTACTATAAGCATGGAAAGGCAAGCGGTCATGGCTCAGTCACTGTTGATCGTCGAGGACGATGAGGGCCTGCGCGAAGGTCTGCGCGAGGCCTTTGAAGGGCTCGACTATGGCGTTGCCACTTGCGAGCGCGGCGACGTGGTTGTGCCGCAGGTGCTCAGCTCAAAGCCCGATGTCCTGTTGCTTGACCTGATGTTGCCCGGCATGCACGGCGTTGAGATTTGTAAGGAGCTTCGCCGGCGGCGCGCATTGCTGCCCATCATCATGCTCACGGCTATGGCCGACGAAAGCGATGTCATCGAGGGCCTGCGCGCTGGCGCCGACGATTACATCACCAAACCCTTCCGCCTCAACGAATTGATTGCTCGCGTCGAAGCCCAGCTTCGCCGCGCACAGGGGGCCTTTGGCCGCGCGCTCGAACTTCCCGCCGGATCGCTGGACCTCGCGCAGGGAACAATGCGCCGCAAGGAGGGGGTCGAGCGCCTCACACAGCTTGAAAGCGAAGTGTTGAAATTTCTGATCAAGGAGCGCCCGAACCCAGTGAGCCGCGCAGATCTCTTGACCAACGTCTGGGGCTACAAGGACGTGATCGCCACGCGCACCGTCGATATGGCCATTGCCAAGCTGCGCGCCAAGCTTGAGCGCGACCCGGCGAACCCGGAATGCGTGCTCACCGTGCGCGACCGCGGCTACTGCTTCGAGTTTCCGGCGGGAGGCACGTCATGACGCGGCTGCGCCTGATGCTCTTGCTCTTCCTGATCGCGGGGCTGGCACCCGTGGCAGTGCTGTGGTTCACGGCATTTCGCGAACTGGAGCGAGAGCAACAGAACGAGGAGCAGGCGAGGCGAGAAGCGGCTGCCCGTGCGATCGGCGCCATCGAGCAGGAGTATGTGTCGCGCTGCGAGGAAATCGTGCGCAAGGAAAGTGAGCGCGATTTTACGGAGTTTCAGGCCTGGCACGCGCCAATTGCGGCGCAGTACTCTGGCCCCGCCGTGACGCCTTCGCAGCTCAAGGAAGGAAGCGATCCATTCATCGAGCGCTACTTTCAGCTCGCGGTGGGGGACGAGAGTGTTCGCTATCAGACGCCACACGATGAATTGGAGATCGTGCTCAGGTCGCCGCAGTTCTATGGGAATGACTGGCCCAGCAACATGAACGGGGTCGATTGCCAGATTGTTGAAACGGTCAAGGAAGATTTTGCTTTCCCGCCGTCGTTTGGAGCGATCACTTCGCTTGGGGGAGATCCGACGCTTGCGAGAGATGAGTCTAACGACAATGTTGAACTGAAAGCCGACAGTTCGTCGAAGGCTCAGGTGTCGAGAGAGAACGATTCTACGACTGCGGATAGTGTGAATGCAGATGAAAAAAAGGCGAGCGCGACGGCGGGAGAAGCAGCAAGTAGAACGGATAGCGAACGCAGTGCTGACGAGGTACTTCGATCCGGCAATCTTCGTGACGTCGTCAATCTCAATCAGCGTGATGTCACGCCGCTAAAAGAGCAGCAAATCGCCAACGAAGTGCTGGCCATCAACGATCATGCGCAGGAGATACAAAAGCAGTCACTTGAATCCCGTGGCGCGCGCCAGACCCAGAAGAAGGCTGATTCACCGACGAATAGCTGGGTGGATCTTCAAAAGAACACGGTTGGTTATGACATGTACGGCGAGTCTCGGGTAAGGATCTATCCCTATCGCCGTCTTGCCTTGCCTCAAACCGCTTCGCCCATGGTGATCTTCGTTCGCACCGTCGAGACGCCCGTGACGACCTACCTGCAGGGCTTCGTGCTCGATGCCGACGCGATCGTGTCATACTGGCAAAAACAACGCGCGGTGCTCCCCAACGCCACGGACATCGCGGAAGAAAAACTCATCGCGTTCGTCCATCGCGGGGACACGCTCGATCCGCGTTCGCCGGGTTTGCGCGAGCAGATCAAGAAGGCGTTTCCGACGTTGCCGTTGCTCGTCGCCGCCGATGTGAGCGATATTGCCGGGCGGTACGACGCCACGCGGCTTGACTACGCATTGATGGCTGGGGCGTACACGATGCTGCTCCTCGTGCTCGGCTTCTTTCTCATGCGAACGGTCGCGAGGCGCGAGGCCTTAGTGCAGCAACAGCGTGACTTTGTGGCAGCCGTTTCCCACGAGCTACGCACGCCGCTCAGTTCAATACGATTGCAGGCCGAGATGCTCGGCGGCCATCCGCAGGCGCGCGGCATCGAGGCCGTGCATCGTGTGGCTGAGCGGATCGTGCGCGACCAGGAGCGGTTGATGCGGCTCGTGGACACGATCCTTGTTTCCTCACGTATTGAAAGGCGTTCACTGGCCTTGACGTTGACGCAGGCAAGCCCAGAACAATCGCTGCGCCGCGCGGTGGAACAGGCGCAGCGCCATTACCCCAAGCGCGAAGTCACGCTCGAGATGGACGCAATGCCTACACTTTCGCTCGATCCAGTTGTGGCTGAACAGCTCTTCTATAACCTGATTGATAACGCGCTCAAATACAGCAAAGAGAGCGGGGCGACGGTGCGTGTGGCCGCGCGTGCCGAAACTCACCGTATTGTTGTGACGGTCGCCGATCAGGGATGCGGCATGGAGCCCAGCGAAGTGAAACATGCGTTCGAGAAATTTTATCGAGGCAAGCGCGCCAACGAGTTCGGGGCTGGGACGGGGCTTGGCCTCTGGCTGTGCGAGAGTTACGCCCACATGCTCGGCTGGTCCATCGGCATTGAGAGTGCGCTAGGCAAAGGTTGTACCATGACCGTCGAGATTCCTCTTTCGACGGCGTGACGCTATGCTGGCTCTCAATGCCACGCGCGACGCTCATTATTCCCACGCTTGAACGCCCGGAACTCCTGCTGGAGGTGCTCGGCACACTCGATCGCCAGAGCGCCCAGGACTTCGAGACGGTCATCATCGACCAGTCCGATGCGCCCAACGAGCAAGCCCGAAGGTTGTGCGAAGGATCGAAGCGGCCCATGCGCTACGTCCATGAAACCCGTAAGTCCCTGCCCAACGCCCGCAACATCGGCGCAAAGTTGGCTTCATCCGACATCCTGATATACATCGACGACGACGTGACGCTCGACGAGCGTTTTATCGAGGCCCATCTTGCGCCCTTCGCGGATTCAACTATCGCGGTTGTCGCGGGGCGAATCACCGGCGCCTATGACGATGGCCCACCGGGTGCCGCGCCGGTGGGGGCGTTTAATCCTTGGCTCGTGAAGGTGACGCGGAACTTTCACACCACGACGCCCTTCGATTCGGTGGAACAGCTTCCGGGCGGGAATTTTAGTGTGCGCCGTGAGCTGTATCACAAGCTCGGCGGCTTCGATCCTGACACCTTCGGCGGCCCGGCGAGCATCGGCGAGGAGACGGATTTCGCGTTGCGCCTGCGGAAAAGCGGGCATCGCATTGTGTTCGCGCCAGCCGCGCATCTCGTTCATTTGAGGGCGCCGCGGGGCGGTTGCCGCGACGATTCGCGCGTGCGCTGGACATATTGGCATGGGCATAACATGGGCGCGCTCTCGCGGCGGCACTGCTCGTGGTACACATGGCTGCCCTTTCTCTGGCTCCAATGTTTGCGCTATCTCGTCCACGCGGTCAGGGGTGCTAACCCCTTCATCTGGCCCGCCGGATGCTTTGGAACACTGGTTGGCTTTTGGCATAGCACACGCGTTCGGACGCTGTGATGCAATTGCGTCTGCCTCCCCACTCGTCAGTCCGGCTTGGCGGTGATAATCTCACGGCGCACATATGGCCAAGGATTACACCACCTATGACTCGCCGCTGGTGTCGCGCTACGCCGCAAAGGCCATGCGCGAACTGTTCAGCCCGCAGAAGAAATTCTCGACCTGGCGCCGTCTATGGCTTGCGCTGGCGGAATCCCAGCACGAACTTGGGCTGAAGCAGATCAGCTCCGATGCGCTCAAGCAGATGCGCGCCCACCTCGACGACATCAACTTCGATGTGGCAGAAGCGCGCGAGCGCGAGGTTCGTCACGATGTCATGAGCCACGTCCACGCTTACGGACAGCAAGCCCCGGCAGCGGCTGGCATCATCCACCTTGGCGCGACATCGTGTTACGTCACCGATAACGCCGACCTGATCGTGATGCGCGAGGCGCTGGTGATGGTGCGCGAGCAGTTAGTGGCATTGTGTCGAGCGCTCGCGGACTTCGCGGAAAAGAATGCGTCCGTCGCGTGCCTCGGCTCGACGCACTTTCAAGTGGCGCAGCTTGTTACCGTCGGCAAACGTGCGACGCTCTGGCTGCAAGATGTGATTGCGGACTACGAAGAGATCGGCCGCGTGATCGACGACATCCCCCTGCGTGGCGTCAAAGGGACGACGGGAACGCAGGCGAGCTTTTTGAATCTCTTCGACGGCGATCACAAGAAGGTTCGCAAACTTGAGGAAATGGTCTGCAAGAAGATGGGCTTCGAGCGCGCGTTTCCTGTGACGGGTCAGACCTATCCGAGAAAATGGGATCATCACGTGCTATCCACGCTGTCCGGCATCGGCGTGTCGCTGCACAAGTTCGCGTCCGACATGCGCCTGTTGATGGGGCAGGCCGAACTCGAAGAGCCTTTTGAAACGTCGCAGATCGGTTCGAGCGCCATGCCCTACAAGCGCAACCCCATGCGCAGCGAGCGCATCTGTTCGCTCTCCCGTCATCTGATGTCGCTCGCGGAATCGGCGGGGAATATGGCGTCGCAGCAGTGGCTCGAGCGCACGCTGGACGATTCGGCGATTCGCCGCGTCATTATTCCGGAAGCCTTCCTCACGGCGGATATCATTCTCTCCACGGCCAACAACATCGCGGGCGGTATCGTCGTCAACCATGCCGTGATCGCCGGGCGCGTGGCGCGCGAACTGCCGCTCATGGCCAGCGAGGAAATCATCATGGAGTGCGTGCGGCGCGGCGGCGACCGTCAGCATGCCCACGAAGCCATCCGCACCCATAGTCACGCCGTGGTGAAAGCCATGCGCGAGACGAACGCACCAAACGATTTGTTCGCACGGTTGAAATCCTGCCCGGAGTTTAAAGGCATGGCGGCGTTTATCGACGGCCTGAACGACCCCGAAAAATTTGTCGGACGCGCGCCGGATCAGGTGATGGATTTTCTTGCCGAAGTTGTGCGCCCGCTTCTCAAGGACGCAGGTCATGGCCGCAAGGGTGACGGCGTAAGCGTATAGTTTTTGTGAGTGCCGGACGTTTTCAGGACGTGCTGTTTGGGAGCATGCCTCCCGTTTCGATATAACAGTCCCCAGCGCCTCCGGTCGGGAGCTTCCCGCACGCGAGCGCCTTGGACTCGAAGAGGTTCTCGGAGATCATCACCGGTTTGGCATAACGCTTCTTGCGTGGGTTCGTGTCAGCCATAGCTTCCCGCCCTTTCCCGAACTATGGTAGTTCTTTTGCGGCCTTCGGGCAATCATGTTGAAGGCTGAGCGTCAGTTTCATTCCGCACCGGCGGGTTTGCTCGGACCCGTCCTGGAGAAACTCTGTCAACAGGATTGGGGCAAGTCTCCGGCGGAGATCGGGAGCCTCGGCGGGGCCGGCTTCGCCCTGAGCGCCATCGCGCTTACTCGCGCGCTCAAACGGCCACTCGTCATTGTTGTTCCCGGCGCTCAGGCGCAAGAAGCCCTCGTCCTTGACCTTCAAACCTTCGCTCCGGACCTTCGAACCTGCGCTGTTCCGGGCGAGGATGTCAGCGAACCGGGCATGCTCGCGGCCCTTGGCGCGTGGATGCCGGCCTTGAGCGCCATGCGTACGATGGACGGGGCTTCGCCGGGGATCGTGCTCGTGACGGCGGCGAGCCTGCTCGTTCCCCTGCCGAACCCGCGTATTCTTGGCGCGTCGGTGATGACGCTTCGCAAGGGAGCGCAGGTGGGTCTTGATGCGTTGATCAAAAAGTGCGCCGACGCCGGCTATGAGCGTGTCTCGGACGTGGAACAGCGCGGCCAGTTCGCGCGGCGCGGCGGCATCGTGGACATCTGGCCTCACGCGCTTGAGAACCCGCTGCGCATCGATTTTTTTGGCGACGATGTGGAATCCGTGCGCTCCATCGATCCCGCGTCGCAGCAATCCATCGCGACGTTGCAGGAAATTTCGTTCCCGCTCCTTGCGCCGAAGGCTGACGTTATGGAGGACGACGGCAGCGGCGTACTCCACTATCTGCCCCAAACCGTCCTGCCGGTCACCGTGGAGCGGCGCGAAACCCTCACCCGTCTCGAAGGTCTGCGCCCCTTCCAGTCGCGGGGCAACGCGCAACTCCGCATGGAGGGCATGCTTGCGTGGCTTGGCGAAACGCCGCGCGTCGACCTGTCGTCCATGCCGGTGCTCGACCGGAAGGGAGCGGTCAACATCCGCTGTACCTCGTTGCCAGAGCATGAGCGTGGCGCGGACGCCGCTGCCGAGACGATTGCGCAGCTCCGCAAGGATTGCCGGTCGCTACATATTTTCGCTGGCAGCGAAGGCGAGGCCAAGCGGCTCAAGGAGGCCCTCGCGGCCCACAACGTGGCTCTCGACGGCGTGGCGCTCTACCCGCACGATATCAGCGGGAGCGCCATCATGCCGGAACTCAAAACCGGCGTGGTATCGGGGGCGGAGCTGCTCGGCAAGGCGAAGCCGCGCGCCGGTATTCGCATCGGGCAGCCGGATGTTCTGACCGTGCATCACCGTGCTATCGAAGATTTCATCCAGCTCGACACCGGCGACTATGTCGTTCACGCTGCCCATGGCATCGGCAAGTATCTCGGCACCGAGGAGCTGCGCACGCCCGACGGCGCGCGAGGCGAATACTTGCGGCTGCTTTTCGACGGCGGGACGGAGATCCATGTCCCCGTCGTCAACGCCGATCAGGTGCAGAAATATATCGGTTCGCGGGGCGCAGCGCCGAAGCTTTCCCAATACAACTCCCGCGCGTGGGGCGAGCGCAAGGGGCGCGTGCAGCAGGCGGTGATTCAGCTCGCCACGGAGATGCTCAGGCTTGCGGCCATTCGTGAGTCCGAGACAGGGTTCGCTTATCCACCGGGCGATGAACTGGAGCACGATTTTGTCGAGTCCTTCCCCTATCGCGACACGCCCGATCAGGAAAAAGCGTGGGAGCAAATTAAGAAGGACATGGAATCACCCCGGCCCGTTGACCGCCTACTCTGCGGCGATGTGGGCTTCGGCAAGACAGAACTTGCCATGCGCGCAGCCTTCAAGGCCACGGCGGCAGGAAAGCAGGTGGCGGTGCTGGTACCGACGACGGTCCTTTGCCAGCAGCATTGGTTGAGCTTTTCTTCACGCATGGCGGGCTATCCAGTACGGGTTGAGAGCCTGTCGCGCTTTCGTTCTGCCGTCGAACAAAACCGAGTGCTCGCGGGGTTGAAGGACGGTTCGGTCGATGTCGTTATCGGCACCCATCGCCTGCTCTCAAAAGATGTGACATTCAAAGACCTCGGTCTGCTGGTGATCGACGAGGAGCAGCGCTTTGGCGTCGAGGCCAAGGAGAAACTCAAATCCATGCGCGCGACGGTGGACGTGCTTACGCTTACCGCGACGCCGATTCCGCGTACGCTGCATATGGCGCTGCTCGGCATCCGCGACATCACCTCGCTTACCACGCCGCCGGAGGATCGTCACCCCGTCCACACGCAGGTCACGGGTTTCGACGAGCATCTGATCCGCGAAGCGGTGCTGCGCGAGCTCGCCCGCGACGGGCAGGTCTACTTTGTGCATAACCGCGTCTATGACATTCAGGAGGTGGCCGACCGCATCAAGCGCATCGTTCCCGAAGCTCGCATCGTCTGTGGGCACGGGCAGATGGCCGACGGCGAGCTGGAAGAAGTCATGCTGGCATTCATCAATCACGAAGCCGACGTGCTTGTCTGCACCACGATCATCGAGAGCGGCATAGACGTGCAAAGCGCCAACACCATGTTCATCGACAACGCGCAGAACTACGGCCTTGCGGACCTGCACCAGCTTCGTGGCCGAGTCGGTCGCTACCGCCACCATGCACATTGCTATCTGATCGTGCCGCACGATGCACGCGTCGCCGAGGACGCGCAAAAGCGCCTGCAGGCGATCGTCACCAATACGCGACTCGGCTCCGGGTTCTCCATCGCCATGCACGACCTCGAAATCCGGGGCGCCGGCAACATTCTCGGCGCGGAGCAGTCGGGTCACATCGCTACGGTAGGCTATGACATGTATTGCCAGCTTCTGCAGCGCGCCGTGGCACAGCTCAAAGGCGGCGAGGTCATCAGCGAAGTGGAAACCACTGTCGAGCTCGACCTCGATCTATTGTTGCCGCGCAACTACGTCGCCGAGGCGCGCCAGCGTGTGCAGGTCTACCGCCTGATCGCCCGGTGTTCAACGCCGGAAGGTGCCGACGGCGTTCGGGAACACTTGAAGGACCGCTTCGGCAAGCCGCCGAAGGTCGTGGAACGCTTGTTCATGCTCGCTGTCGTGCGGCGGCGATTGGGGCGTCTCGGTGTCACGAGCCTGACCATCGGTTCTCATGGTGAGAGCAAATTCTTCAGGATGCGAACGCTTTCCGCGAAGGCGACGTTGGCCCGTCTCGCGCCGGCGCAACCGGATTTCCGTATGATCGACGATGAGACGGTGGTGCTACCGCTCAAGCGCGGCCTGGATCACGCGGAGGATCAATTGCGCTACATCAGCAACTTACTGCAAAGCATGGTGAGCCGTGGTATGCTTCGCGAAGTCCCGCAGGGGCAGCAGGACACCCGGAAATCCACCAATGCCGCGACACAGCCGACTGTTTCTTAGCCTTTGCATTCTTCTGGCATTCCTGACGGTGATCGTCAACCAAAGCCATGCCGTTGCCGCGCAGGAGGCGCTCCTTCCTTTCGACGTCCTTGGCGCATCCGACCCGGAGCTCAAAAAGCTCGTCGATCGTTTCATTCAGGGCGAAAATCTCATTCTGGGGGTGGTGGATGGCGAAGCCATCACGACGGAGAGTATCAAGGGCGAGTTGGGAATGAGTCTGGACGCCCGCGTGAATACGTGGCTCGACGAACTCCGGCGCCGTTATGCCGGGGTGTCTGACCCCCCGCGTGAACAACTCGAACTCAGCGTGATCTACTACGCAGCCCGGGCCAAAGCGATCGAGATCGTCTTGCAGCGCGAGGCCGAAAGAGCGAATGTCACCGTTCCCGATGCCTTGATCGACGCTTACATCGTTCAGCTTAAAAAGGAATACAACATCGACCCGATGGATGCTAAGGCCTGGGCGCGTTGCACGATCCAGAACTTCAACAGAACCCCGAACGAGTACCGTGATGACATCCGCATCCGTTATGAGCGCCAGCGCGTGCTCGAATTCATGGCTGGACGCTACGGTCCGATTCCGGGGCTGCAACTTCCAGTTTTCTACCCTCTCGATGTGACGCCGAAAGAGATGCGCGAGCGATACGAAACCACAAAGGAACAGTGGAAGAGCCTCGTGGATATCAGGTATTCGCGGTTGGCGGTCGCCTTTCAACCGGCGGCTTCCGTCGACGACCGCAACAAGTACAAAACCATTCTCGAAGAAGGCCGGAGGCGGCTGCAGAACGGCGAGTCCATTGCCAGCGTTACCGGATATCTGAAGAGCGCCATCGCGCAGGTCGAGGGGGCGCAGGCGACGGTCGCCGTGGACACGGACGTTAGCGTCGCGACAGACGCCACTCTGGAAAGCTCGCTTGCCACGCGCATACGGAGCCTCAAACCCGGCGAGATTTCAGATGTCGTGAATATACGGGAGAAGACCGGCGGCGAGAACGAGCCGGAGAAGGTGGTGTTCTATATCGTGAAGCTGCACGCCAAACGGGAGGACATCTCGCGCCTTTTCGCCGACCCCGTCGTTCAAAGGGAATTGCAGATCAATCTCATGGCGGAGAAGCTCGACCGCAACATCGAACGAGTTCAGGAAACCCTGATTGAGCGCGCCGTCATTATCCCGAAATCATTGCGCCTGCGGTAAAAATTCGCGCGGTTTCATCGTTTCCAGGCCATATTCGCCACTCCGCTTCCGGCAGCGACGAGCAGTACGCCAAGTACAACACTGATTCCCACGTTGAGAGCGGCGAGCCAGAAGGCCGAACTGGTCAACTGATTCGTTTGCCAGGCGAAGGTCGAGAAGGTGGTCAGGCCGCCGAGGAAGCCAGTGCAGACGAGCGCATGCACCATCCGGCCGGTGGCGTCGTCGAGGGTATTCGCAACGAAGGTCATCACCAGGCCAATAAGAAAGCAGCCCGCGAGATTGACGAGCATGGTGGCGAGTGGAAATCGCTGTTCGATTGTCGTGTCCGCGAGCGCGTGACTTACGCCCGCCCGGGACAACGCGCCCAGCGCTCCGCCAAGAGCAATGTAAAGTAT
>JABWBM010000036.1 GCA_013360495.1 Planctomycetaceae bacterium | reverse complement strand
ACCAACACACCCAAAACCACCCCGACTACGACCGGACTTATTTGCACTGCGGATAAGCCTTTGAGTGCCGCGACCTTGGCCATGATTTGCTCACGCATTTGCGCGTTGAATTTGGCAGCGCCGGCAGAGGAATCGGCGGAGTCAGCGGCGGATGAATCATCCGTCTGTGCCGACGCCGAATCATCGGCGGAGGCCGCCGCTCCACCTGAATTCAATCGCGCGATGGTTTCCGGATCGAGATTTTCGAGTTTGATGTTGGCGATGCCCCGCGCGTGACGGATGAAAATGTCCTGCGCCTCGCGGTGCAAACTTTCCGCGGCACAGCAAACCTCGCCTTGGTGAGCGCGCTCGTGAAACAGCGCGTTCCCGCCGTGGGTCTCTCCGGCATTGACGGCAGCACGCTCACACTACGCAAGCGCCCGCCGGTGGATGTCGGCGGAAAGATGGTCGACTTCGGCTTCGTCGGCGACGCGGTCAACGTCAATGCCGATCTGATCCTTTCCTTAATAGAAGCGGATTACGTTCCGGCGCTGTGCTCGCTCGGCGCCGACATGGACGGTCAGGTGCTCAACATCAACGCCGACACCATGGCCTGCGAGCTGGCCGTCGGTCTCAACGCCGAAAAGCTGATCTTCATCACCGACAAGCCCGGCATCCTGCACGACCAGAAAGACGAGTCGTCGATCTACTCCGTCCTCGACGCGAAAGATATCGAACGCCTCAAGTCAGAGGGCGTTATTTCCGGAGGCATGCTACCCAAGGTGACGGCGGCGCTCGGTGCGCTCAAGCGCGGCGTCTCCCGCGTCCACATCCTCGGCGCCGATGAAGACGATGCGCTGCTCGAGGAAACCTTCACCAATCAGGGCTGCGGCACGATGATCACGCTCTCCCGTGAGGCTGAGTAAGCCCTTTCACCGCAGGCACAAGGACGCGCAGGAAGAGAAGATTTTTAGCAGCAAATGAACGCAAATGAACGCGGATAAGAGGAGAAAATAATCACGAAAGCACGAAATTGAGAAAGCACGAAGAAGAGAAATCCTTTTTCGTGATTTCATTCTTTCGTGCTTTCATAGTTAAATTTCTTATCCGCGTTCATTTGCGTTCATCCGCGGCTAAATTTCTTATCTCCTCCTTTGCGTACTCTGCGGCGAAACTCTTCTCTTGAATCCCCGTGAATCCCCGTGTTCCCCGTGGTAAATAATCTTCATGGACCCTGTCTCTTTACTACAAAAAATCGTCGCTACGCCGGGGACATCCCGCGACGAGGGCAAGCGCGCGGACCTGTTAATGGGAGAACTTGGCGCTCTCGGCCTGCAACCGGTCAAGCAAGGACGCAACATTGTGTGCCGCATCGAGCGGGGCAAAGGCCCTACGCTGATGCTTAACACCCATATCGACACCGTGCCTCCGGCAATGGGCTACACGCGTGATCCCTATAACGCAGAAGTGAAAGACGGAAAAATCTATGGCCTCGGCTCCAACGACGCCGGGGGGTGTATCGTCAGCATGACGGCTGCGACGCTGGCACTCAAGGAGCGCAAGGATTGGAGCGGGACGCTCTTGCTCGCGTTGACCGTCGAGGAAGAAGTCAACGGCGCCGATGGCATGGAAGCGCTCTTAAAGGAAATTCCGCTGCCCGACGCCGCCATGGTGGGGGAGCCGACGGGACTCAACGTCTGCATCGCGCAAAAGGGATTGGTGGTGATGGATTGCACCAATACCGGGCAAAGCTGCCACGCGGCCAATGCGTGGCGCGTCCCGCACAAGAACGCCATCCTCGAAGCGATGGGTGACATCCCGAAGGTGTATCAGATCGCGTTCAAGGATCGCGACGATTTTCTTGGGCCAACGACGCTCAATGTTACGGTGATTCAGGGCGGCACCGTCCATAACAGCATTCCTGATAAGTGTACGTGGAAGATCGACGCCCGCGTTAATCCGGCGCAGTCGCTCGATGAAGTGGTCGAAACGGTGCGTAAGGCCGTCTCGGCGGAGGTCAGCCCCCGCTCGTTGCGCTTGCAGCCTTTCCGCACGAGCAAGGATCAGCCCATCGTTCATGCAGCGTTGAAAGCCCGGCCGAAGGCGACGGCGTTCGGCAGTGACGCCATGAGCGACGCGACGTTTTTACGCAGCATTCCTGTCATCAAGGTCGGCCCCGGTGTGACCGAGATGAGCCACAAACCCGATGAGTACCTCGACCTGCACTGGATCGACGAAGGCATCGCGTTTTACCGCGACGCAGCGTTGAACTATTTCGCGGCATTGAGTGTAGCGTCACGCGCCCTCGCGTGACGTGCTGATCTCGGATAAGACGCCATGCGAGCCTGCGACGAGCTCAGTCGAGTCGGGCGCATGGCGCTCCGGCCGGCTATGCACCTCGCTATTCCAACGCTGGCAATCGTCGGGGCTTCCCGTATACTCGCCGTCTCTATTTGATAGGTACGGTTTTGACGAGGATGACGTCTATGATGCGGAGCGTATGCACGATTGCGACGATGGCTGCTGCGGTGCTCTTTTCGGCCTGCGGCCCTGAACTGGAAGCCTTCAAGCCCACCGGCGGCGGCGCGACCCCCGTCTCGGTCATCGACAAGGGCGATATCAACGGCAAACCCGCCCGCCTGTATATCGCGAAGAGCTACTCTGACCGCGCGCGCGCGCAATTGACCCTGCGCTTTGCCAAAAACAAGGACGACAAAACTGAAGGCGTCGTGGACGCCGTCGCCATGGTCTACGGCGGCGACGAGAAGGAGCTTGTGCTCACGCCATACTTCAACTCGGCGGCCGACATCGTTTTCATCAATAAAAGCGGCGAGGCCGTCCATGTCCTGAGTGGCGATATGGGGTATGTCCCGATCGCGTCGGGCGACAACGGCGGGCCGAATTTCTACCGCAGCGACAAACCCGCCTCGATCGCGCTCTTCCTGCGTAAAGGCGGAGCTGCCGACTACGGCATTCCTGCGCCAACGGGATCGACGTCGCCGGCTTCCATTTCCATTTCCAACGGCGCGTTGAAGGCGGTCGCCGATGCCTCGCCCGCCGGAACGGGCCTGAGCTTCATTAAGCACATCAAGGACGACAAACTTGCTGACACGGAGTTGCCAAAACCGATCGAGGTTCCCGTGCGCGTGGCGCTCACGGCGGAAGAACGTGCGAGCGGCCTTGGCGAGAACGAGAATAACGCATTGCTGCTTCTCTATCCCGAGAGTGATAAAGATTGGCTGCGCGATGGCTTCTGGCTCAAGGGTATGAAGGGCAAATACTCCATCGCGTTCATGCGCCTGCAATCTGGATGGCAGAGCGGTACACTGCCCATGACCGGCGCGGTGCTCGACATCATCGAAGGCATCGAGGACGGCGGAACGAACGATCTCGATCGCCCGCGCTGGTGGCCGTCGAAAACCACGTTCGAACGCCCGGGCAATTCCTCATCCGCGAGTACGAACGGAGCACCAAACTCTGTGCTCATCGTTCGCGGCGAGAAGGCGATAAGCTCGGCGGGAATTGACGACGAAATGCTGGTGGTCACCGACGGCCCGATCGTCGCCCGTACCAGCGGCGGCATGGGCAATGTTGTCGGCGATGCTTCGCTCGTCAATCAATGGATCGGCGTCGGCGCTGGAAGGATGGCGCTTTCCGTCGCGCGTGGCCAGGCGGCCATCGACGCGGCAGCGACGGGACTGATCCGGTCGGCTGCGAATGAAGTGACGCTTCTCGTATGGGATGACGCGAGCCAGGCTAAGCTCAACAATAGCGGGGCGTATTCTGTCCAGGTTGGGCTGTTGGAACCCACAGCCGCGACCAATACACTGAAGATTGCCGAAGTGGTCGATGCGCCTTCGGGCAAGGAGACGGCATTCAGCGGAGCGCGCTCGCGTTTCGCTGTCATTTCCCGCGCCGAACGCACGGTCAACGCCGGTTCGGACGTCGTGCTTCCCGGCCACATCGCGCAACTCAAGCCAACACTCGCCCGCGCCGCCTTCTATCGCGCGGCGAAGCCGGAACAACACCCCGTGACCACGCCCGCGAACGCCAAGGCGACGGTCAACCTTGAGATTGCCGAGACGCCGACCGCGATCATGCGCGGCTTGATGGGACGCACTTCCCTGCCCGCCAATCAAGGCATGCTCTTCATCTTCAAGGAAGAATCCGAGCACAAATTCTGGATGAAAAACTGCCTGATGGACATCGATGTGGCCTTCGTCGATGAAGACCTGGAAATCGTCACCATCAAGGAGATGAAAAAACCCGCTCCCGGCACGCCGGAAGACGAGCTCGAGTTGTACAGCTCGAGACTCCGGGTGAAGTATGCCGTGGAAATGGAAGGCGGCTGGTTCGCGAAGAACAACATCAAGACCGGCGACCGCCTCTGGATCCCTGCGGGATTCCTCGAGCCGAAAGCGGATTAAAACCAATCCCGGCGGGTTGACGTAAACGCGTTCTCGAAATGCTCCATCGATACGGGCCGGCCGCTTGTTGCATCGAGCTTGACCAATACGGCGTCGAACCGGATTCCTTGATGGCGGTCCTTACTCGATTTTTTAGCGAGTCGCGGAAGCAGCCGCCGCGCCGCGCTGACGACCTGCTCCTGCTTCGATGGTGGCAACACCTCTTCCTGCCGCAGATTGGTGTTTGCGGAGTATGAGCGGACCTCGATCACAACCATTCCGTCAAAACCTTTATGCCGCATGACGAGGTCAAGCTCGCCGCCACCGTCGGCAAGGTTTCGCGCGATGGTTCGATATCCCTGACGCTTCAAGGCGCGCTCGGCGAAGCGTTGCGCCGCCACGCCCGACTCGGCGGTCGTGAGCGGCCCTCTGCGTCGGAAAAAGATGATCGGGTTCCAAGGCACCACCGGATTATGCACGACGTGGAGTCCATGGCCTACTCCATACAAGCAGTACGCCGGAGAAGTTGATACATTGCCCGCCATGAGCGAGCCGTCTCAAAATCCGCCATCTGTAACGCCCAATGTCGGCCAGGACGAGCCGGCTAGCGACCTTGGCACCGCCTTGGGGTGTTTCGTGATTTTCCTCGTTGTCGGAGTGATCGTGCTGGTATGCGTTAATTTTCTGATCACCTTGGTGCTGTTTTTCGCCACGCAGGAACAGCGGCCACCGGGCAAGGAAGGCGGCCCAGCCCCACAGACTTCTGTCACCGCCCCTGAAACCCCTGCGGGGACGCCTTGAATCGCCCTTGGCGAAAAAGTCAAGATTTATATGGCTTTCACACCGTCATGGATTCCAAAGATATTCGATTTTTACAACCGCATCATGGCCTCCGTGCGTTAAAATACTCGTACAGGGGCGATTTTGCGGGAGTTTACCATGTCAGTCATCGCGTCATGTCAATGCGGATACTCCAAGGTTCTGACCGAGTTCTACGCCGGAACCAAGGTGCGCTGTCCGCGCTGCGGCTCCGTCGTATTTGTGCCAGTCGGCGACACGGTGTATGACATCGATGAACTGCCGGACTTCAACGATAGCCGCAGCATGAAGCCCGTCCATCCGGGCGAAACGCTCGTGAGCACGCAGCTGCAGCATCCGGGTATTCCGCAACAGCAGGCTCAGCGCCCCCAAGCCTATATCCCGAAACCTGCGACAGACCAGATCCCGCTCCGTCCGGCGGCACAATCCCCAGCGGATGGATCGAAGCAGTTCAACGAAATTTTCAGTTGCGATAAAGGCTCGTGTGGCTTGTTCAGTTTCGTGGCGCCCGCTCTTGTGCTTGGCGCCGGCGTAATCGCGGTGTTCGCGTCGAGCCAGCCTCGCGGCGTGGTTGTCGGAGCGCTGGCCTTCGGCGTGGGCTTGCTGTACACCTGGTGCCGCTCGGTGGCGAGAAAGGGCGTGATCGCGGGCGTGATTGCCATGGTGCTCTCGCTCGCGGGCATCACGCTTGCGCTGACCAACCATGCCGACCGCGCGCAAAAGTATGCGATCAAGTTCTGGCCGACGTATCAGACCTGCCCCTTCGACGATTGCCGGAGCAAAGACCAGAAGATCAAGACTCCGCCCAAATCGGAGAAATCACAGCAGCAGCTACCTCACGCGCCAAAGCAGCCTCTTCCGGAAGGCGAGCAGGAGTTTTAGGCGCGTCTGAAGTTCGGTCTCAACTTCGTTCGGTATCCAAGGTTTTTCGCTATACTTCTCGGCTGCTTCGATGCCGTGCATTTTGCTACGGATCGTTTATCCGCAGAGCCTAGACGCGCCGTCCGCAACTTATCTATATTCGTCACCGTGTTCCCAATGCTTTCGTGGTGAAAGTGCAAGTATGAAACTACGTCCTGATGTTCCCGCCGTGATTCAGCTCTCGGATGAGCAACTGGCCGCGTATAACGCCGCAGATACCGGCCGTTTCTGCGCGTGCTATCACGAGAACGTGAAGGTGCTCGACATGGAGGGCAACGTCACGCTCTCCGGCATCGCCGCGTTTCGCGACCGTTACGGCAAACTCTTCACGGAATGGAAGGACGTACGCGCCGACATCGTGGGAAGGCTGCACCTCGCCAACCACAGCGTTGAACTCGAAATCTGGCGGCGCACCAACCCGCAGACGGGCGAAACGCTTACGGGCCAGATCATCGTGCGCTACACGGAGATGGACGGCAAGCTCGCGATCGTGCAGTTCTTGAAATGAGGGCGGCAGGCGTAGCGTCACGCGCCCCCGCGTGACGGATTGACCAACGATAAGACCAGGCCTCGAAAAAATGCGCGTGCTTCTGCACGTCATGCCGACGAAAGTCGGCATCCAGCACTCATGAAAAAACAAAGAGTTAAGATGGATTCCGGCTTTCGCCGGAATGACGCTGTAAACGCAGATCGTTCGAAGGTTCGGTATAAGACGTCACGCGGGGGCGCGTGACGCTACGTTAACCGTGAAAGCCGGTGTTCCATGTCGCGCTTGGGCATCAGATCGCCTTTTGCGCCTGCGACCGCGATCCCTTCCTCGAATACCTTGCGCGCTTTGTCCGTCTCGCCAAGTGCCGCATACGCCGCGCCGAGGTTGGCCCATGCGACAGAATAGTCGCGCTGCAGTTCGACCACCTTCTCGAAATGGCCGGCGGCTTCGCGGAAGCGTTTGAGATCGATGCAGGCCTTGCCCGCGCCGAAATGGCCGAGCACATCTTTCGGGTCCATCTCGATGATGGCCTTGAACTTGTCGAGACGCGCTTCGAGTTTCGCGGCGCGCTGGGCGTCGTCTTCGGCGGTGGGGGTTTTGCCTTGTGCGCGGGCTTCGGCCATGCGCCGCTCCATGGAGATGCGCGTGGCTTTCGCCTGATAATCCTCGGCGGTGGCCTTGTCGCCGAGCTTCATGTGGTAGAGCGAGAGGTTGACATTGGCCATCAGGTGCTTCGGATCGCGCTCGACGATGCGCTTCATGGCAACGATGGCTTCCTTGTGCCGCCCGGCGCGGTCGTGGATTACGCCAAGGGCTTCCAGCGCGTCGATGTTGGCGGGGTTTGCCGCCAATTCCTGTTCGAGCAGCGCCAGCGCTTCGGCTCCCCGGTCTTGGGCGAACAATGTGATCGCCCGGTCATAAAGATCGCTGCGTTTGTCGCTTGGGGCCGGAACGTACAAGGGCAGTTCGACGACTTCGGCGCCGTTCGCGAGTTTCACGCCCTGTGTTTGGTAGCCACGCTTGACGCGAGCAATGGCGATGGGCCGGCCGAGGGTGGGCGAATACGCGGCGCTGGTGACGACTGCGGCGCCTTTGCTGTCGGGCGCGTCGAGGGTCGTGCCGCTTGGCGGAATGGAAGCGTTCTCTGCAAAGCACACGCCCATGAGCCGGAAGGGGACTTCGGCCTTGGTGTGGATGCGCGCGAGAATCTCCTGCCCGATGTAGCAGCCCTTGTCGTAGCTGAAAGCTTCATGGTTGATGCCAAGCTCGCTGGCGACGGCGTTAGGCAGAATATCGCGGCCATATCGCGGCAATCCCGCTTCGATGCGCAACGCTTCGCGCGCTTGCGCCGACGGCTCGATCACGCCGAATTTTTTGCCTGCGTCGCAAAGAGCTTCAAAAATGGTGGGGGCATCGTTGTTACGCGCGACAACGAAAAAGCCCGTGTCGCCGGTCAGGCTCTCGCGTGCGATGGTCACGCTCTGTCCCGCGAGGGTCGACGGAACAACCTGGTGCGGCCTCAACGCCTGGAGCGATGTAACGTCATGGTTCGCGCGCGTCGCGAGCAATTGTGCCGCGTCCTTGCCCTGGATGGCGATGGTTGCCCAAGACGCGCTCACGTCCTCGATGGTCAGGTTTTCGGTGATATGCAGCTTCTCAAGAATTTCGACAGTTGTCTTCGCCTGATCACGCTCGACCAGCAACCAGAACGCATGCTCGGCGACGCGATAGAGCAGGCCTGCGGCTTCGGGCATCCCCCGCGCCGAGGTCTTGAGCGTATATGCCCCCTGCCCGACGGCGAGCGCCTTGACGTTCGCGGTCAGCATATTGTGAAGATAGGCGGCTGCATCCGGGCCATGGATACGTACCAATGCGAGATCGTCAGCGCGCCAGAGGGCTACACCAGCCCGCGCGGCTTTGACCTGTTCGACGACTGTTTGATCGATGGCGGCCATAGGTTGCTTTTACCAAACGCGATGGAGACAGGAACAACCCGTCACGTTACGTGCAAAGTCGATAGATTGAAACCCTACGTCATTCCGGCGAAAGCCGGAATCCAGTTTTTCCGCGGGCTTTTGGACACCGGCTTCCGCCGGTGTGACGTTTCGAGAGGACTTTGCACGTGACAGAAACAACCGTACTTTCAAGAGCTCTTATGTTGATGGGAAAAGCCGGAGTATTCATTGCGGAGCGTTCGGCTCAGATTCGCCCTTTTGCGCCGTTGACCGCAATCGGCCCTACTGATAACGTCACGCCGCTTTCCGGGGTCTTTCGAGCACACATTATGGCTGAGATATTTGTTGTGTCCGCGATCGTTTCCGTCGTCGGCGCCGTACTCATGGTGGCGCGACGTAACCCCATATACGGCCTGATTTTCCTGCTGGTCAGCTTTTCGGGCGCAGCGGGCGTCTTCTATTCGTTAAATGCTACATTCATCGCTGTAAGCCAGATTTTGGTGTACGCCGGCGCAATCGCGGTTCTCTTTCTTTTTGTCCTGATGTTCATCGACCTCGGGAAAAAAGGTGAGGATAAATTCCCCGCGCGCGTCGACAGTCTCTCGACCTACGAGCCTGCGGCCGTGGAAGAAGGAAAGATCAGCGAAGGCCCGCGTTTCCAGTTCAGCTATCCGGCTGCGGTGGTCGCCATGACAGTATTCGCGCTTTTCGTCTGGGTGGCGGCATCGCTGCCCGAGGAGACTTTCGACAAGTTTGACCCGGTGCCGATCCACGGTCCGGCCGGGCCGATCCGCGAGGATGAGACGAATTCGAAATCGAGTCCTATCTATTTCGGCTCGACTGCGGCGGTTGGCCGCGCGATTTTCGAGCGCAAGGGGCCGTTTGAGAGCTTCGCCCTCCACTATGAAGTGGTGGGATTGGTGATACTCGTCGGCGTCATGGGCGCTGTTATCCTCGGCAAACGTATTGGCGATGAACAGCGCGAGGAACAGGAACGCAAGCTTAAAGCCGCAGTCGCTGGCGCGGACGGCCATGACGATCACGGGCATGACCACGGACACGGTCACCACTAGGGACGACGCAAAAATATGGAAGAGCTTTTTACACCGACGAAAGTGCTGATCCTCTCCGGGGCTTTGATGAGCATCGGTGTATACGGCGTGCTCGCGCGGCGCAATCTGATCGTGATGCTGATGAGCCTTGAGATGATGCTGGTGGCGGTCAACGTCGTGCTCGTGCTCTTTTCGCGTATGCACGCAAGCGAGGGCATGGCCGGTCACGTGAGCCAGCACACCTATGAGGCGGCGTTCCTCGGCGCGCACACGGGCCAGATCTTTACGCTGATGATCATGACCGTGGCGGCGGGCGAAGTGGGTGTCGGCTTGGCGATTCTCGTAGCGCTCTACCGCTCGCGGAACAGTATCGACGTGGATCAGGCGCGGGAATTGAGGCTGTAGTTTTGTGGCGCCATGCGTCCTCGCATGGCGGTCCTGGCAAGCATGGGCTATGCGTGCTTTGCCGAACAAAGACTGGATTCCCGCCTTCGCGGGAATGACGTCACGCGAGGGCGCGTGACGCTATAGAAGAATCAGGGCGTTGGGATACGCAGGCACTATGGGCGAGTTACTCACAAGCTTTCTCCTCAGCGCCGCCGATACAGCGGAGAAGTCGGGCAACGTCTGCGAGTGCCCACACATGGCGAAACTGGCGCTGACGCTGGTTCCGCTGCTCCCCCTTTTGGGTTTCGTTATCAACGCGTTCTGGGGCAAAAAGCTGACACCGAAGGCGTCGGGTACGCTGGCGAGCCTTTCCATTGGCGCGGCGTTCGTCTGCGCGCTGATCGTCACCGGCCACTATGTTTGGTATGCGAATGGAGTTGCCGTTGAAAGCTATAACGTCAGTTGGTTCACCTCGCAGCTTTTCGGTAAAGAATTCGACGTCAACCTCGGCTTGCGCTTTGACCACCTGAGCGTCGTGATGGCGCTGGTCATCACCGGCGTCGGCACGCTGATTCATATCTACTCTGTGGGCTACATGGCCCACGACAAGGGCTATTGGCGCTACTTCGCCTATCTCAACCTGTTCTGCTTCGCCATGCTGTGTCTTGCGCTGGGCGACAATCTCGTGCTGCTTTTCCTCGGTTGGGAAGGCGTGGGATTGTGTTCCTATCTGTTGATCGGCTTTTGGTATGAGGATGAGGAAAAGGCCAAGGCTGGCAAGAAGGCTTTTGTCGTCAACCGCATCGGCGACCTTGGCTTCCTTGTCGGCATGATGCTACTGGCGTGGCACTTCGGCACGCTGGATACGGCGGAACTGACCAAGAGCGCGGGCGAACTTGCAAAAAATACTGCGGAACTCACCCAGAACCAATGGGTCTTCAATGCCGCCTGCATTTCGCTCTTCGTTGGCGCTGTGGGCAAGTCGGCGCAGATTCCGCTCTATGTCTGGCTCCCCGACGCCATGGCCGGCCCAACACCGGTCTCTGCGCTCATTCACGCTGCCACCATGGTGACAGCTGGCGTCTATATGGTTTGCCGCCTGAGTGCTGTCTACGCTCTTTCGACATGGGTGTTGCCTGCCATTGCCGTGGTGGGTGCTGCGACGGCGATTTTCGCGGCCTCCATCGGTCTCGTTCAGCGCGATATCAAGAAGGTGCTCGCCTATTCGACGGTGTCCCAACTCGGCTATATGTTTATGGCCGTCGGGTTAGGGGCGTATACCTTCGCGGTTTTCCATTTGATGACGCATGCCTTTTTCAAGGCGCTGCTCTTCCTCGGTTCAGGCTCGGTGATTCATTCGCTTGAGCACGGCTACGGCCACGGCAACCCCGACTCTCAGGACCTGCGCCTGATGGGCGGCCTCAAAGAGAAGATGCCCGTGACATGTTGGACGATGGTTATCGGTGGCCTTGCGCTTTCCGGCGTGCCGATCTTCGCGGGCTTTTTCTCCAAAGATGAGATTATTTTAAGCGCCTGGCTGAGCGAGCTCGGTGTCGGCAAGCCGGTCTGGATTCTCGGCATCGGCGCTGCAGCCATGACGGCGTTCTATACCGCGCGTCTGATCGCGCTTACCTTCTTCGGCAAGTTCCGCGGGCCGCACCACGTCTGGGAACATGCCCACGAATCGCCTCGCACTATGACGGTGCCGCTGGTGATTCTCGCCATAATGTCGGTGGTCGGTGGATTGGTGAACATCCCGCATAATCTCGCGCACGGCGCGGACAATTTCGCGCAGTTCCTGTCGGGAACATTCACGACGCCGTCCTTTGCTCAATCCCACGGCGAACACGATCACACGTCTGCCGAGTGGGGTAACATGCTCTTTTCGGTGGTAATCGCCATCGGCATGTTCTATGCGGGATTCAAATATTATTCCCGCGACGGCGCGCTTAGCCGCGCCGATGCAAAGGCTTCTGCGGGTTTGAAGCCCGTGTTCACGACGCTGCTCAATAAATACTACGTCGACGAGTTGTACGAGAAGGTGATCGTGCGTCCGATTCGTATTGGCGCGCAGCTTTTCTTCGTGTTCATCGACATGCTGCTGATCGACCTTGTGTTCGTAAACGGCTCGGCTTTCGTCATGGGGGCCTTGAGCCACCTCATGCGGCGCGTTCAAACCGGTGTGGTGAGTTTCTATCTGTATACGTTCTCGATCGGCGCGGTGATTTTGCTGCTCGTGCTGTTGCTGTGGTGACCGGTTTGTGGAAAGGGTGGTAGCCACGCTCGTCATGCCCGCGACTCGCCTCGGCAAAGCGCTTCGGCGTAGCCGGGAGGCGGGCATCCAGGCCTACGAGAGACCGCTGATGAGTTCTGGATTCCCGCCTTGTGTGGGATGACGTTGTGGCCGCGCTTGAGCGGCTATGGGACCGGAAGAGGTGCGGATATGGAAGGCGAAGCAGATCATAAACCGTCAGGCGGGCCGGAGATGTCCCGCACGGACCGGATGTATTACATCGGGCGTCGCCTGCACAGCCTTTCGGGCATCGTCCCCGTCGGCGCGTTTCTCGTACAGCACGTCTATGGCAACGCCCTCGCCATCAAGGGTTCGGAAGCTTACGACGAGCATGTCCGTAACTTACTCTCCATGCCGGGCGTGGTGTTCCTCGAATGGTTCGGCATTTATTTGCCGATCCTGTTCCACGGTATTCTCGGCATCTATTACGCCATCAACTCCAAGTCGAATACCTCGCGCTATGGTTATCAGCGCAATTGGGCCTATGTGATGCAGCGAATCACCGGCGTGCTCTTGCTCGCCTATATCGTTATGCACGTCTGGACCACGACCTTCACCTTCTCGGAAGACCAGAAGATGAATATGTACGCCACCATGCAGCAATACTTCGACGACATGCCGTGGATGGTGGGTCTTTATATTCTCGGCATGATTTCGGCGGCATTCCACCTGAGCAACGGTATCTGGAGCTTCTGCATCATGTGGGGCATCACCATCACCCGCAAATCCCAGCAACTTGTATGGAAGATGGCGATGGGGATCTTCGTGATTCTTTCGGTGCTCGGCGTATGGAGCGTACTGGTGCTGGCGAACGGCCCGGCTGCGGAACATAACGGTACGAATGGGTCACATACGCACCACGAACATCCTCACAAGTAATGCCGGATCGCCGAGTGACTGCTGGCTAGACGCGCGTTAGAGCAAGGGTATCCCATGAGCGACAAACAGCGTGACATCATCGTGGTGGGCGGCGGGTTGGCTGGTCTCCTTGCCGTTATCCGCGCCTGCGAACTCGGCGGCCACGTCAAACTCTTCAGCCTCGTGCCATGCAAACGCAGTCATTCGGTCTGCGCGCAAGGCGGCGTCAACGCAGCCGCCAATACCATGGGCGAGGACGACCACCCCGATCTGCACACCTTCGATACGCTCAAATCCGGCGAGTTCATCAACGACCAGATTCTCGTGCAGGAAATGACGGCTGCCGCGCCCGGTCTGATCTATCTCTTCGACCGTATGGGCGTCCCCTTCTCGCGCACGCCCGAGGGCAACCTCGCATTTCGCCGTTTCGGTGGGACGCTCCACCATCGCACGGCACACGCCGGCGCCTCCACCGGCCAGCAGCTTCTTTATGCGCTGGACGAGCAGGTGCGCCGCTATGAAGCCGAGGGCAAGGTGCATCGCTACGAATTCTGGGACATGATCGAAATCGTCAAGGACGATGACGGCACATGCCGCGGCATCATCGCGCAAAATCTCAAGACCATGGAAATGGTGCCCTTCCCCGGCGACGCCGTGATCCTCGCCACCGGCGGCTACGGCCTCGTCTTCGGCAAATCCACGTGTTCGCAAGTGGTCACCGGATCGGCGAGCGCCGTCGCCTATCGCGCGGGCGCGCACATGTGCAACCCCGAATTCGTGCAGGTTCACCCCACCGCCATCCCCGGCGAAGACAAGCTGCGTCTGATGTCCGAGTCCGCGCGTGGCGAAGGCGGGCGCGTCTGGGTTCCAAAGAAGCCCAACGACCCGCGCCCCGGCAAGCAGATCCCCGAGGAAGAGCGCTTTTATTTCCTCGAAGAGAAATATCCGCGCTACGGCAACCTCGTTCCCCGTGACGTGGCGACGCGCGAAATTTTCCAGCGTTATCTGGAAGGCCTTGGTGTGTTTGGCAAGCCGCAGGCCTACCTCGATCTTTCGCACCTCGACGCGGCCTATACGCGCAAGAAGCTCGGCGCGATCCTCGAAATCTATGAGAAATTCGTGGGCGAGAACCCGACGGAAGTGCCGATGCGCATCTTCCCGGGCGTTCACTACACCATGGGCGGCCTATGGGCCAGCTACAAGGCCAACTCTCTCAAGCGCCTCGATTGGGACGCGCCCGTCAATCAGATGACCAACATTCCCGGCCTCTACGCCTGCGGCGAGGCCGACTGGCAATATCACGGCGCCAACCGCCTCGGCGCGAACTCGCTGCTCTCCTGCCCCTTCGGCGGCAAGGTGGCGGCGCAAGCAGCGCTCGCCTATCAAAAGGGTCTCAAGACCCACGCCGAGGATGTCTCGAAGGCGCTCTTCGACAAGGCGCTCACACGCTGCAAACAGCTTGAGGACAATATCAAGAGCAACCGTGGCGGAGAGAACCCCTACAAGCTCCATCAGGAGCTTGGGGAGTTAATGACGAAAAACTGCACCGTGATCCGCGACAATAAATCACTCGGTGAAACGGTCACGAAGCTCGATGATATCCAGCGCCGCGTGGAGAACTGCGAAATCCCCGATGCCGGCGCCTACGCCAACCACGGTGTGACATTCACGCGCTGGTTGAGGGGTATGGTTGATCTGGCCAAGGCCTGCGCGCATTCCGCGCTCAAGCGCGACGAATTCCGCGGTGCCCACTATAAGCCCGAGTTCGAGCTCAAGCAGCCGGCGGGACTGGTGCCCAAAGAATACTGGGTGTGGCTCGACATCAATCGCCCCGCGGAATACAAAGACAACTACCACGACTGGTTCGACAAGGTCGACCAATCGCAGCGCAAGCGTTGGCTCTTCCACGCCGACTACGACGAGTTCAAAGCCAAGGTTCAGAAACAGGGCTTCAAGCCAGAGATCGAGGAATACTTCAAGAAGCTCACGGCCCACAACAAGAAGTGGAACAAGCCCACCATCGCCGCCTACAAGAACGGCAACCCGGAGATTTCGTACTCCGAGGTGAAGATGGAGCTGATGCCGCCGATGCCGCGCAAGTATGATTGAACAGGTAGTAGCGGTTTGAGTAGGGCTACCGCTGGCAGCGCGGGCAATAGTGCGCTGAGCGTTGGCCGATGACGCTGCGCTTGATCGCCGTTGCACACGTCAGGCACGGCGCTCCCTCGCGTCCATACACCTTGTGCTCGATCTGGAAATATCCTTCCGACCCGTCGGGGTGGATGTAGTCGTTGATGCTGGATCCGCCGAGCTTCACCGCCCGCTCGAGCACGTTGCGTAACGCTTTCGTCAACGCGCCGGTTTCCTTGCTGTTGAGCGTTCGCGCGCGCCGCGTTGGCCGGATACGCGCGGTAAAGAGCGCCTCGTCCGCGTAAATGTTTCCGGCTCCGGCGAGTACGCTCTGGTTAAGAAGCAGGCTCTTGATCGCAACGCTTCGATTGCGGCAAGCCTTCCCAAGATATTCCGCGGAGAATGAAAGAGCGTCGTGGCCGAGCTTGGTCAAGCGTGGCTCAGTGTACTCCTCTCCCGGATCGAGCCAGAGCAGCTTGCCGAATTTTCGAGGGTCGCGGAAATACACCGGGTGGCGCAGCCCCGCGAAGACGAGGGTCATGTGTACGTGTTTGTCCGGCTCATACGCATGGGAAAAGATTTGTCCGGTCATGCCGAGATGGATGAGCAGCGCGCCTCGTTGTTTCAGGCGCAACAGCAAATACTTCCCGCGGCGCTCGATGGCCTCCACCGTTCCACCGGAGAGTTTCTTCCGGATAATGCCGGGATCGGATAGGAATGCATAGTTTCGGGCGACGGCTGACACGTCGCGAATGCGCCGGCCCGCGACCATGGGAACGAGCTTGCGGCGAATGCTCTCGACTTCAGGAAGTTCCGGCATGGCCGCGACGATACATGGCAATGCGAATGGCGGGGAGTCTGGATTGAACCAATCTCTCGCCTTGGCCCGATGACGATTTTGGCATCGCTTTTCCAGGCAAGAACATGGCGGCCATAGGCGATCTCTGTGCTCTTCAAAAGTTGCTTTACCGCGCCCCGCCGTCATGCCGACGAAAGTCGGCATCCAGTTCTTCCGTGGTGGGTTTCTGGGCACCGGCTTTCGCCGGTGTGACGCTTCACGGAGATCATTGAACAGCCCTGTAGGCGATCTCTGTGCGCTTGCCGCCCACGCTGCGGCAGAGTATGCTCGAGGCGTGCGGGTGTAACTCAGTGGTAGAGTGTTTGCTTCCCAAGCAAAATGTCGAGGGTTCGATCCCCTTCACCCGCTCCATCTTCAAGCCCTTGTTTTATGCGGATTACACGCCGATGGTGTGAGGGTTTGGTCGTCGAATCATCTCTTCGGGGCACCAACAGGGCACCAATGCGGAATGGTTTGTGAATGGAAGCCCGGAGATCACAGGTCTTATTTGTGAGGTTTGCCCAGCCCCGATCCGACTATTACGCCGTTCAAATTGATGAGGATGCCTCGCCTGCCTTCTACGGTATAAGCGAAAACGATCTCATGCCAAACCTGCGAAAGAATCTCTTGTGTGAATGGAGCTACCATTCTTGATGCACGAGACCGAATGCCCTGCCACCGCTCGACATAGACATCCGCATTCATATCGATTGGCTCGGATTCCACGTATTCCTTTCCGCAAAATGGCAGATGGCGGTTGGCGAAGCAATACGCTCGCAAAGTGTTCAATGCCTCGATAGCACTCTTTCGTTCGTCTGGACCGCCATGATGAATCCCGCCAAGTGGCGCATTTTCTTCAAACCAAAGATAGAGGCATGTGGCAAGAGACAGAGGATCAGTAAACGCACATGAGGGAAGTGGAAGCAGAAGCGTCGATGATCCGGCAGGCTTGCTGAGGTCGTCGTTTTGGAACCTACAGAGATGGAATAACGAACAAGGAGTCGGTGCGCCTTTCTTCCACAAACGATAGCCAGCCACAATCGTCGCTCGCCACGGAACATTCATGGGAAACGTGTTGGCTGGCTGATTGAGCGACTCAAGAAGGCTCAATGCACTATCGAATACTTGCTTCTCAATAGCCTCTAAATCCGAAGATTTTTGACTGGAACCACTCATAGTACCTCAAAATCTTCCCGCTTCTTTCCGAATTGCATGGGCTTGAGATGATTTGACTGGAATTATATCATTGTGGTCTGCGTTCGCCGATTTGGCGAAAGGCGTGGCTTCGCAAGCCACGAGCTTCAGCCCGCTAAGGGCTAGCGGAAGCAGCCTGTCGTACCCGGCTTCTCGGCTACGGCGCACAGCGACCAGCACGGTTTCGTGCAGTCCTGTGTTTAAGGCTGAATATGCGATCTCTAGCGACCTGTTCACCTTCTTCTATAAACAAGCCAATCGAAGAAATCGCCGCCGATCTCCAGTCGGCGGGTGTTCCCTTGCTTGCTGCACCCAAACAGGTAATCGAAGCAATTGGTTGTTCCTACGGTTTTCTCTGGCAAGCGATTCAGAGACGTGAATTACCCCATCTTCGCATCGGGCGGCATCTGCGGCTTCGTCGTCGTGACGTTGCCGCATGGCTGGCTTCGCACCACATCCCTGCGCAGTCTTAGCGCGGAAGTGCGCAGAGCCTGTTCGACGAAAGTTCGTAACTGTTAAGGAAAAAAATCATGCCGTCAACATCAACCACAGTTTCAACGCAAGAAATCGCGCAACCGATGGATCAATCCACCATGAAACTCCATCCTGCCTGTAGCGTCTTTCCCGAAATGAACGACGATGAGTTCGATGCGCTCAAAGCGGACATCCACGAAAATGGATTGCTTGAGCCGATCATCGTCAAAGGCGACCAAATAGTCGACGGACGGCACAGATTCAAAGCTTGCCGGGAATTAGGGATTAAGCCGGAGACTCGTGAATGGGATGGCGAAAAGGGCGACGACGCCGTGCTCAACTTCGTCCTGTCGATGAATCTCAAGCGCAGACATCTCAGCGGCTCGCAGAAAGCGTTCGTCGCACTGAAAGTCGAAGAATACTTCGCCAAACACATGAAGGTCGGAAGACCGGAAAATGGTCCCAAGATTGGGACCATTTCCGGCAAGGCTGTTGATAATGCCGCTAAATCCGTCGGAGTAGCACGCGGCTATGTATCGGACGCAAAGAAAATCCGCAAAGAAGCTCCTGAACTCGAACAGCGCGTTATGAGCGGTGAACTCACCCTGCCGCAAGCAAAGCGTGAACTGAAAGAGCGCCAGCGCGAAGACAAGCGTGAGCAAGATCGCAAGAAAATAGCAGCAACGCCAAAGCCAGAAACACTCGAAGGCGTATACTCAACCATCGTCATTGATCCCCCGTGGGACTGGGGTGATGAAGGGGACAAAGATCAGCTTGGTCGCGCAAGACCGACCTACGACACTATGTCCATCGATGAGCTTGAGAAGCTGCCGGTGAACAAGCTGGCTGCCGACGACTGCCACCTGTATTTGTGGATCACGAATCGCAGCTTGCCGAAGGGATTCAGATTGCTCGACGCTTGGGGCTTTCGCTACATCACGATGCTGACGTGGTGCAAACCGAGCATCGGCATGGGGAATTACTTTCGTGGATCAACCGAGCACGTATTGTTCGGAGTCAAAGGCTCGCTGCCGTTGAAGCGCAAGGACGTTGGAACATGGTTCTCCGCGAAGCGCGGGAAAGGCGGTCATAGCTCGAAGCCGACTGAGTTCAATGAACTTGTTGAGTCATGCAGTCCGGGTGCGTACTTGGAGATGTTTGCGCGAAGCGAACGCGAAGGATGGGTGTCGTGGTGAGCGACCGATGCACCCAATCGTGCAGTCGAATGCAGAGACGGGTTGTTAGAAATGGAAGAAATTCATGGACCCGAATTATCGAATCGAACCGGCAACGCCGAATGCCGTAAGACTTGATGGTGTTAGCACTGCGTTGCGTTGGTGGGGAG
Source organism: Planctomycetaceae bacterium (assembly GCA_013360495.1). Taxonomy (GTDB): domain Bacteria; phylum Planctomycetota; class UBA8742; order UBA2392; family JABWBM01; genus JABWBM01. The sequence continues at coordinate 3,904 of JABWBM010000036.1, read as the reverse complement.
TTGGTGACGCGCTCGAAACCCCTATCCGGCGATCTGAAGCGCGTCCTAGTTAAAGGAAAACATCACGCGCACCAGTCGTCACGCTTCCGTGACGCTGGGTATGCGTGTCCTACATTCATGACACTATTTATTGCCGCATCTGGAAGTTACGTCACATCCGTTTGCAATATGCCATCGCTGCAATTCGATGGTTCAGGAGTGGCGTTGTCACGCTCGCCGCGCATTTGCGTACCACCTGACTGACCGTGGTACGCAAAGTTACCAAAAAGTTGCCGCAGGACGGCGTTACTGTTGCCGCCATCCTGCACAGATGAGAAAAGACGCACATTCGGGAGTGGGGTGCTCCAAGTTTCACTACGCCGCATCGGTCGTCGACCGTTCACCCTGCCTCGCTCCCGTGGACATTGAGACAAGAGTCATTGACGCTGATCTTTTGAAGTCGCTTGGAGGGTGAAAAATGAAACGTGCCGCGCTGTTCGTTGCCTGCCTGCTTCTTTGCATCATCGGTTTGAGCGTCGTGCCGGTGGAGGCGAAGAAAATCCTGCCCGGTCCCGGCATGGTGTCGCTCTCGATTCACCTGAACTCGCCGACCGGTCCCACCATCGACTCGTATCTGCATTTCAAGATGAGCAACTTTGCCTACGACATGATCCCTTACGATGAGGGCGGGCTGGTTTCGCGCACGCTCTACGCCGTCAACAACAGCACGGGCAACATCACCATCGGTCCGCTTACCGCGATGCACGGCTTCCCGAACATGACTTTCTCCGGCGGCAACGTCGTGCTCGCGCCGAACCAGAACACACCTTTCCAGTTCACCATCACCCCTAATGAAATCGGGCGCTTCTGGGAGATGTTCTCGTTCACGCACAATGCGCCGAATTTGACCAGCCCGCTGACGCTCACCACCGATCCCAAAGTTGTGCCGAAACCCGAAGCCAATCCCTGCGTGTGCTGCAACTGCCTCGCCGCCATGAACAACGCCTCGATCTTCACGCACTCCAAAGAACCCGCCATGTACGACGTGAAGCTCGCCAGCGGCTCGCACATCACGGGCTTCCCGATCCTCGATCTCGGCGAGAAGACGGACGATGTGAGCTACAACCTTGGTCCCTGCCCGCCGGGAGAAAGCTGGACGCCGGGCGGCATGGGTTCAGGCTCCGCCTACATCATCTATCACCGCTGCGATCCGCTCGCTTGCCCGGACAACATGGAAAGCGGATTCCTCGGCGAGAACATGCGCGACAACTTCGACATGGCGATCTTTCAGGACGACGGCGTGCGCGGCAGGGTAATGACGCCGGACATGCGCCAGTACCTGATTACGCGCCCCAGCGGAAGTTCGCAATGGGATTTACCCGACGGCTTCTTTTCCGATTTGACGCTTAACACCGGCACCAGCGAGTGGGAGCTTCGCCACTACAGCGGCACGACCTACTATTTCGATGCGCCGGGACCGATGATGGGCGAAGGAAGGCTCAAGCGTATCACGGATGCCGTCGGCAACACAACCACGGTCAACCGCAACGCAAACGGCGAGAAAATCAGCATTGTCAACGATCTTGGTCGGGCAATCACGTTCACCCACACTGGTGGCAGGATCACCACCATCACGGACTTTCTCAATGTCGGCTTCAGCCGCCGCTGGGATTTTGCTTACGACGGCAACGGCAATCTCCAAACCATCACCTATCCGCAGGCGGAGACGGTGACGAACGCGGGCGGAACGGCAACCATCGCGGCGGGAGTGCTTGTCCATGACGCCGACGGTGCTAGCGCCACATCCATCGCTACTGTGGGCGGAACGCCACTCGCCATCACTGCGACCTACCGGCGCAGACTCACGCTGCTGCATGGTAGCGGCGCGTTAAACAAGCATCTCACCGGCGTCACCGATGACCGGGGAGCGACGCCATGGACGGCGAGCTACAACGCCACCACAGGCAGGATCGTCACGAAGACGATCAATGGCAATCTGGTGCGCTTCTATTTCGAGGGGGATACGATTCCCGCCCAGTATGTGCCGGACGCCATCGGCGGCGCGGACTTTTTGGGAAAACTCGAAAGCACGAATAGCTGGACTCGCATCGTTGACCGCGAGGAGAATATCTGCGATTGGGAAATCCACGGAGCGACCGGCAATCCCGTCAACGGCGAGGGGAAATTCGGCACACGCCGGAAAATCTGCTGGACGGAGCGCGGCAAGACGAACGGCACCACGGTGCTGCACAGCGAAACGCTGATTTCGGGCGGTGCCGCAGAGCCGAATTTCTGGGAGACGCGCTATTTCCATGACTGCAACTGTCTCGCCCCCGCCCAACTGACGCAAGCCTATCGCAGCGATCAGGCTGTTTCCTATGACGCCAACCAGATGCCGACCAATTACCCCCGCGAGGTGCTGGTCTATAACGATAACCGGCAGATTCTGGACTATCGATACAAGGGATTCCTTGCATCCGAGGAAATCCATTGGTCAGCCACGTACCGTTCTTCCGATGGGCGCATGGAGACCTATACCCCGCCGCGAGATGATGACACGAACCCGATCTATTCGGGTCTCTCCTTCACCCATAACTACGGGTACGACGGCGAAGGGAACCTGAATTCCCACACCTTTCCGCCGGTCAATACCGGTCCGGCGTCCGGCGAGACAGCCAGCGAATCGTGGGTGTTCAATGGCGATGGTCAGATGACCAGCCATACCGATGAGAACGGCAACATTACGCTCTATACCTACGATACGAACGCCGGAGACGACCCAGCGCCGACCAACGTGAATCAATCCGGCGTCACCTTCGTCGGCTTCCTGATAAGCACGACGGCGGGCGCATCAGGTTCCGTTGATACGGTGACGAACCTTGTCACGCAATACAAGGTCAACGCGCTGGGCTGGACGACGCGCATGACCGATCCCAAGGGCTTCAACCACACGATGATTTACAACAATCTCGGCGAAGTCATTCGCCGGGACGAGCCGACGGTGACGCTGCCGGAAACCGGCACCACATCCACGTATGCCACCCACTTTTTCCATGATGGCGCGGGCAACATGGTGATGAGCGCCCGTACCAACGAAGATTTCAACGACACCGCCCGCCCGAACCCATTTCTGAACGCTTCCGCTGCCTTCAACGTCGTCAACAACGTTACGATGTCGCGGGTGGAGGTTGATGCATCGGCTGCCAATGACCTGACCACGGAATATGCTTACGATAAGAACGATCAGCAGACCATTGTCAGGCTGCCGGAGGGAAATCGCACCTTCGTCTTGTTTGATGAGCGCAGACTGCCCTTCAAGACCTTCTATGGCGTGGAGCCGGGCATCGCCATCAACACCGGCTATCCCACGCTCAAAACCGCCACCACGCTCACGGTGAACTTCGTCGGTCTCTCCCGCCCCACATGGGACGCAAGGTATAACACCATCCGCGTGAGGGACGGTCGCGGCAACTTCAGCGACTCCTTCCCCGACTTCTATAACCGCACCCTCGCCACCCGCGACGCGAACGGCAATGGCTCACGCTTTGAGTTCGACGATGACTCCCTGACGCTCACCACGTCGTCCGGTCAGATCAGCACATCGGGCGCGATAACCTCGACCTTGGAGCGCACCTACCATCGTTTTGATGAGCGTCAGCGCCGTTACCAGACCGTGCTGGACTTCGATCTGGGTAACAATGAATTCAATTTCTCCGACCCTTCCACCGGCACTGGCTCGGTCAACTCGAACTATCTCACGGAGTTCGACCCCGGCAGCCGCGTGATGACGAGCCTCGACGCCAACGGCAATCCCACCGATTATGTGTACGACGCCGCCGACCGCACGCGGGAAGTCACCGATGCGCTGGTCGACAAGGTGATCTACACCCTCGACCTGAACTCGAACGTCACAGAAATCAGGGAA
>JABWBM010000216.1 GCA_013360495.1 Planctomycetaceae bacterium | reverse complement strand
GGGACGGGCAATGACGATCAGGGAGTTGGTGTTGCGGTCGGTGACGAATACGGGGCCGTCATTGGCGGCTGTATTCGATGTCCCCGTCGTTCCGGGCTGGGCGATCGGCGGGCGGGGCAGTCCGGTTGCGGGGTCGATGCTGGCAAGCGCGCCCACATCGAGAAGATCGCCGAGCACCTGCGCGAGTTTCTCTGCTTTCACGTTGCGCGCCTCATAGATGTGCAAGCGCCCGGTGTTCAACTCGTCCATGCCGGGAACCTTCTGGTCAAGGCGTTTGACAAGGTCACGCACGAGCTGAATTCCCTGATCGTAGCCCTGCACGAGCAAGGCGTTGATATTCGGCGCGACGGAAATCTCCACAGCGTCGTCGCGGGTCGAGCGACCGGCGGGGTTGCCGCCGCTGGTGCTGGCAGCGAGCAATTTGCGCGCCTCCATCAGTTCCGAGAGCGACACCGCCAGCTCCTGCGCGTCCATGTAGTTGATATTGATCGTCTCGAGGCGCGGCATTTCCGGCGGACGGTCGATCAGCTCTATAATCCTCGCCATGCGTTTCACATTGAAGGCGTAATCGGCAATCAACAGCGCGTTGATGCCCTGACTGATGGGCAGGATGCCGCTCGAGTTGCGCGTGCCAAAATTGTTGAGGGCGGCGCGCACCTGGTTGGCGTCGGCGTACTTCAAGTGGGCGATCAGCGTGACGAATCCTGCGCCATCGTCGTTGAAATCCTTAAGATCGTCGAAAATACGAACGTCTTCCGCGCGGCTCGACGTGACCGCATCGTTGATCGGGACGATTTCGAAAAACTCAACGGAGGTTGGGGTGTCCTCGCCAAAGGGGACGAGAATCAGCTTGTGGGCCTTGAGCATCGTTTGCAGGACGTTGAAGAGCGCCTCAGGCGGAATCACGAGGCCGCCTTCATCGTCGCCGAGACGGCCGGGCGCGATGATCGTGACGGTCTTTCCTTTCAGCACAGCGCCCTGGAGCATGAATTTCTTGCGTTGCACTTGCGCCACGGCATTAAGAAAAGACTCGATCTGGTACTCTTGCTTTCCGATGATTTGTATGTTTTCGCCGATAATTTTCGTGTCGCCGTCCTGAGCGAACATGGCTGGCGACACAAACGCGGCGAACAACACAAGAGCAATGAATGGGCGCATGGTGAACTCCTGACGGTGCGCAAGCCGGGCCTCTATCTTTGGCCTTGGCGCATGGGGAGTGGAACGACGGCCGAATACGCTTCGTTGGATAAAGTTTCAAATTCGCTGAAAAATGTGGCAGGGCCGATCCGGGAAGGCCTCGGTTTTGGCCGGAAGTGTCAGATTTAAATCCATCGAAGCTCGGAATAGCGCATAACTACCTATTTTTCATATAGTTACGACCATCCTTCTTTTGTACCCGCCTCAAGTCCGGCTGCCATTTCTGCCGATAATGATTGGTGAACGTTCACTCTTTTCGGAGTCCAGCTTGGCCGGTCTGGTTACCAACAATTCTTCCGCGACAGGCCTTGATGCCTTCATCCTTGGCACGTCGGCAGCCGCCAAAGTAGGCGCGCAAATCGGCGTCACACAACTCCGCAATAACCTGGTCTACGATTATGGCGATATGCTCTCGGGCGCCGCGAACGATGGCACGATTTACAACATCCGCATCAACGAGCGGGGCGATTACGAGTTCGGCGATAACCTGTCGCACGGCAAGCAGAAGGGGCTCCCCAACAACGTGATCGACGCGGGCGACGTGCTTTCGATGCCGACGACGATCCCGTTGCGCTATCTCGAACAGCGCGACGTCGCTCACCTCGCGCACGCGTTGCTGCTCTTCTCCAAAGGCGAAATCACCGAAGAGCAGATCAACACCGACCCGGCTTTCAAAAACTTCTACGTCCTCGATGTCGTCGATGCCGCTGACCGGATGAATCTCGAAATCGGCAGCCGCACCTTTACGATCAACGGCGTGAAGATGGAATACAGCAACGACCGCTTCCGCATCCTGAGCCGCCCCGGGCAGGGAGCGGTAAGCGGACGCTCGCGCGACCCCGAGCTTGAAGCCATTCGCCGCAAGATCAGCAACAAAGAGGAAACCCTGCTCGGCGGCAAAGAAGACGTCGAGACCGTCGATGCCGCCGAAATGTCCATCGGAGAGCTCATCGGTGTGCGCGAGGACCTCGAAGAGAAGTACCAGTTCGTCGCCTACAACTTCGCGGATAGCCAGTTCGTCGGCTCCGACAGCTTCGATGGCATCGTCAACGCGCTGGCCACCATCCCCGACGGCTTCTTCTTCGGCGCGAACATGGCGTTCCAGCTTCAGGACAAATTCGGCGACGACATATCGAACGGCGCGAAGAACGAACTCTTCGCCGTCACGCTCAACTATTTCGCCAACCTCGCTGTCGGCGCCATGACCGGGCTTCCCAGCCAGCTTCGCTCGGAGTTCGAAAAGCACGCGACGGACATCCTCACCGGAACTATCGGGGATGAAGACCAAGCCAAGAGCATTATCGACACCATCAGACCGGACTTCGAGGAAACCGTGCAGAACGTGATGGACGCAGTAGCGAACATCGCCCAGGGAGCGGAAGTGGAAGAACTACGCGAGGGCCTTGGTATCCGCTCCAGCAGGGAAAGCCTAACCTATACCGTGCGCAAATATACTTCGCGCTTTTAATGTCACCACTTTTCCGCCGCTCGCCAGAGTCAGAACCGCAGCCGCGGAATATGGGATTTGAGCCGCAAATGAACGCGGATAAGAAATTTCATCACGAAAACACGAAGAATGAAAGCACGAAAGTAGCCAAAATGGCGTGACTTCGGCATTATCTTGTCTTTATCGTGGTTTCCCCATTTCGTGTTTTCATCGTCCTCTTATCCGCGTTCATTTGCGTTCATCTGCGGCTAAAATTCTTCCGTATGCGCTTTTCCGTTCAAACTTCTTCTCTTCCCTCCGCGTTTTCTTCGGCCGCTCTGCGGTGGAACATTCTTGCGGCTTTCGGCGCTTGACTTCCGGCTCCCAGCGATTACAATTGCGTCATCAATCATTGAAGCCGGTTCGCTGGCACGCAAAGGTTGAGCCGAAGGGCTCGCCTTTTTTTTGTTTTACGCTTTACCAGACCGGGGAGAAATCCCGGCAGAAAGCGGAATAATGTGGAGAAAATCCTTATGAAAAGCGCGGAAAAGAAAAAGGGCGTAGGCATGGACGCGGAGATGATTCTCCGCATCGTGGAATCCATCTCTCGCGAGAAAAATCTCGAAAAAGAAGTGATCTTCGACGCCATCGAACAGGCGCTCTCCATCGCCGCGCGCCGCAAGGTCGATGACCCCGAGGCGATCTCCTTCAAAATCGACCGCGAGAGCGGCGAGTTGCAACTGGTCGGCGACGCACAGGGTCTCACCATCGACGAATTGGGCCGCATCGCGGCGCAGACCGCCAAGCAGGTCATCATTCAGAAGGTGCGCGAGGCCGAGCGCGACCAGATATTTGACGAATACGTCGGCCGCAAGGGCGACATCGCGAGCGGCATCGTGCAGCGCTTCGAGGGATACTCGGAGGCCCCGAACCTTGTCATCAATATCGAAGGGCGCGTCGAAGCCTTCTTCCCGCGCAAGGAGCAGATTTTCGAGGAACGCTTCAATATAGGGGACCGTGTACGAGCATTGCTGCTCGACGTGAAGAAACAGGGTCAGCGCGTCAAGCTCATCCTCTCACGTACCCATCCCTTGTTCGTCAAGCGCCTGTTCGAGATCGAAGTACCGGAAATCTCCGACCGCATCATCGAGATCAAGGCGATCGAACGCGAACCCGGTTACCGCAGCAAGGTCGCCGTCGTCAGCCACGATATGAAGGTGGATTGCGTCGGCGCCTGCGTCGGTGTGCGCGGCTCGCGTATCAAGGGCATTATCGACGAACTCAACGGCGAAAAGATCGACATCGTCCGCTGGAATGAATCGCCGGAGATCCTGATCCAGAACGCCCTCAAACCCGCGCGTATCAGCTCGATCACCCTCGACTACGACCGGCGCGTGGCGCGCATCGTCGTCCCCGACGACCAGCTCTCGCTCGCCATCGGCAAGCGCGGCCAGAACGTCCGCCTCGGCGCGAAACTCTGCCGCTGGGACTTCTATATCATCACCGAGACGCAGGAAGCCGAGTGGCGCGGGAAAACTATCGCCAAGTTCAAGGAAATCGAAGGCGTCGACGACGAACTGGCCTACAAGATTTTCGACGCGGGCTTCGACTGCTTCTCGGACATCAATGCGGCCGGACCTGAGCCGATCATGGGCATTAAGGACATGAACGTCGAACAGGCGGCGAAGATCATCGAGCATGTGCAGGAACACCCGGATCCCGCGCTGGAAATCCAGGACGCGGTGTTCGCGGAAGGCTCATACCGCATGCCGGACGGCCGCTATCTCGAACCGGGCGAACCCCGCCCAGGCGAGTACGACTTCGGTTCCGACGCGGAGACAGAACAAACCAGCGCCTCGTCCGCAGCCGCACGCTTCGGCGAACTCTTCGGCGACACCGTCCCCGAAGGCCCGAAGAAGGAAGTGCTCGGCGATATCTTCGCGGTGAAGTAGCAGACCGCTTATCTCCAAACGAAAGCAGGGCCACCGTATATGGTGGCCCTGTTTCTTTTCGTCTCTTTACGGCTGCATCGCCGTCACGCAACGCCGATCAATCCGTCACGCGGGGGCGCGTGACGCTACAGGCACTCCAGCATTATCCCGCGCGCTCGACCAGCACGGCGATACCCTGGCCGCCGCCGATGCACATGCTTGCGATGCCGTAGCGGGCGTTACGCCGCTTCAACTCGTGGGTGAGCGTGAGCACGAGGCGTGTACCCGTCGCGGCGAGCGGATGGCCAAGGGCGACAGCGCCGCCGTTGACGTTGAGCCGGTTGCGGTCGAGCTTGAGCAGCTTTTCGCAGGCGACGACCTGGGGCGAGAATGCCTCGTTGATCTCGAT
>JABWBM010000215.1 GCA_013360495.1 Planctomycetaceae bacterium | reverse complement strand
GTCATCAAGCCGTGCCGGCTTCGAGCTGTTGCAGTTTGTCGAGGGTGGCGTACCAGCCGCCGGAAGCGAGCAGTTCGTCGTGGCTCCCGCGTTCGATGATCTTGCCTCGCTCGAGCACGATGATCGTATCGGCGTTGCGTAAGGTGCTGACGCGGTGCGAGACGATGAAGGTCGTCCGCCCGCGCGCTTCTTTTTTGAGCGCGTAAAGAATCGCTTCTTCGGTCTGTGTGTCCACGGCCGAGAGACAATCGTCAAGAATCAAGATCGGCGCCTCGCAGGCCAATGCCCGCGCGATGGAGATGCGCTGTTTTTGGCCGCCGGAGAGGTTGACGCCGCGCTCGCCGAGCATGGTGTCGTAGCCGGACGACAATTCAAGGATGTCAGACTCGACGTTGGCCACCCGGGCGTAATACTTCAACTTGTCCGGATCGGGCGTGATGTGCGAAAGCCCATAGGCGATGTTTTCGCTGATCGTCTCCGAAAACAGAAACGTCTCCTGCGGCACCACCGCCACATTGCGGCGCAGCCATTCCATCTTGAGCTTGCGGATGTCGACGCCGTCGATGAAGACCGTGCCCGCCGGCGGATCGTAGAGCCGCGCGACGAGGTTGAGCAGCGTCGTCTTGCCCGATCCCACCTCGCCCGCGAGCGCCACCATGCTTCCCGCCGGAACACGCAACGAAACGTCCGTGAGCGCCGGGGGCGAGTCGGGCATGTAGGCGAAAGTGAGATGTTTGAACTCCACTTCCCCTCGCGGGCGCTCGACCACCGTTGCGTCGGGCGCATCGACGATGGCGGGCGCGATCGACATCACCTCTTCGATGCGGCGTCTGCTGACGTTGCCGCGCTGGAAGATGGCTATCACCATGCCGAGCGCGATCATCGGGTGGGTGAGGCGCATGAGCGCGAAGAAGAAGGGGACGAACTCGGCCTTCAACATTTCCCCATTGAGTACGAGGAACCCGCCGTAGATGACGACGATGAAATCGCACAGCCCGAGCAGCAGCAGCAGCGCCGGGTTTTGCAAGGTTTGCACCAGCGCGAGCTTCATGCTGCGCTTTTGGTGTTCGCGCGAAAGTTTTGCGTATTGCTCGACCTGACGATCCTCGATGGCGAAGCTCTTGACGACCTTGGAACCCGCGAAGGATTCATGGGCCTGCTCGCTCAGCGTCGAGAACTGCTCCTGCACGCTTTCGAAGCGGTCTTCGATCTTCTTCGAGAGGACGATCACGATCACAGGGATCAGCGGCAGCGGGATCAGGCAGATCAGTGTCAGTTCGAGCGAGAGTGACCCCATCACGACGGGCGTGATGGCGAAGTAGTAGAGCGTGTCAAAAAACAGGAGCATGCCCATGTTCCAGAAGAAGCGGCACGCGTCCATGTCGTTGGTGGCGAGGCTCATCACCGTGCCGACCGTGGCGCGGTCGTGCCATGTCGCGGGCAGGCGCTGGATATGCGCGTAGAAGTCGCTGCGCATGCGCGTGGTGATGTTGATCGCGGCTTTGGAGAAGGTCATCGCCATCCAGTAACGGAAGTAACAGGCGAGGAATACGACGAGGCAGTAGGCCAGGGCGTAAACCCACATGCCGTGCCACGGGGCATCGGGGCCGAACCAGCTTTCAGGAAGCCATTTTTGAATCTCCGGCGGCTCGGCGCCTACTTCCGCGGCCTGCATGCCCCATTTCAGAAAGTAGGGCGAGGTGGCGTCGGCCGCGTCCACGATAAAGAGCGCGAGCAAGCCCCAGATATAGATCTTCTTTTCGGGGGCGCAGTAGCGCATGGTGCGGATGGATTCGCGGATCATTCCCATGGTGTTCTCGTCACGCTCAAGACTTATGGAGCGCGGAATTGTAGAATTCCTCCGGCGCTGTGGTAGCGCCAGTTCGGGGTGGAGTGCATTTCGCGTTAGCGAATGGAGCGTGACGCACCCGGCGTTGTTCTCGCGCAGTTGACAACCAGTGGTGTAGCGCCCCGCGCCCTCGCGGGGCGGAGCAGCCAATAGCCAAGACGCCCTGCGAGGGCGCAGGGCGCTACATCATGACCGTGGTCGTAGGGTAAAAGGGGGTTCCATGAAACTGCGTCCGACACATGAAGCGCTCAAAGATTGCATCGAAAAGGCCGGCGTGAAGAAAGTCGCAGGCGCTTTGGGCATTTCCTCGTCGCTGGTCTATAAGTGGTGCCAGCCGCCCGACGACGAGAAGGGCGAATCGTCCGGCGCCGCCAACCCCCTCGACCGCATGCTCACCATCTACGAGCTGAGCGGCGACAGCGAGATCATCCAGTACCTGTGCCGGCGCGCGGGCGGCTTCTTCACCGAGAATCCCCACGCCAAGACCAAAGCTGAACTACGCTTTGTCACCGAGACCATCGAGATTCTGAACAAGTTCGCCGACCTCATGCATTACGCCGAGCGCAGCCTGCGCGGCGACGGTGTCATCGACCACGGCGAAGCCGTCAACCTCCGACAGGATTGGGACAGGTTGAAGTCGCGCCTTGAACACTTCATCACCGCGTGTGAGCAGGGCCAGTTCGACATCCGCAAGGAGAAGGATTGATGTCATTCCCGCGAAGGCGGGAATCCAGAGACAACCAGTGGTATTTGTAAGGATCTGGATGCCCGCCTTCGCGGGCATGACGAAATCTCCGGCTCCGCGTGTATAATGGAACAAACCATGATCCGACTTTGGTCCATCGACGGGAACAGCCAGCGCCTCGACGGCGGCGCCATGTTCGGCAATGCCCCCAAAGCCTTGTGGGAGCGCTGGATCAAGCCCGACGAGAAGAATCGTATCCCGCTTGCCTGCCGCGCGCTGCTTGCTGATGGCGTTGCGGGCAAGCGCGTGCTCTTCGAGACCGGCATCGGTGCCTTCTTCGCTCCGGCGCTCAAGGAGCGCTATGGCGTGGTAGAGCAGGAGCATGTGCTACTGCGCTCACTTGAAGCCGCCGGATTCAGCCACGAGAAGATTGATGCTGTCGTGTTGAGCCACCTGCACTTCGACCACGCGGGCGGATTGCTCGCGGAATACAATGCGGGCAAGGCCCCGGAGCTGCTTTTCCCCAACGCGACCTTCCTCGTCGGCAGAAAAGCGTGGGAGCGGGCGGACAAGCCCCATTCGCGCGACAGAGCGTCGTTCATTCCGGAGTTGCAGGACTTGCTCAAGGCCAGCGGCAGGCTCGAGATCGTCGACGGAGAATACTCGAAGACGCTGGGCAAGGCCGTGCGCTTTCACTACAGCGATGGGCATACGCCCGGATTGATGCTCGGCGAAATCGTGGCGAAGAGCGGCGGCATCGTCTTCTGCGGCGATCTGATTCCAGGCACGGCGTGGGTACACCTGCCCATCACCATGGGCTATGACCGCTATCCTGAACTCTTGATCGACGAGAAGGAAGCACTGCTCAAGGATGCGCTCTCGCGCGACGTGCGGCTCTTCTTTACCCATGACACAGAATGCGCTTCGTCATCCGTTGCCCGCGACGACAAGGGCCGCTACAGCGCCGTGGAGAAGCAGGTGCGCCTCGAAGGCGTCGCTCTGGGTTAGTCGGCATTTTAGCTGGCATTGGAGGTCGCTAAAACGCTTTTCGAAGGGTACGAACGCTTTCCAGCTTGCGGATCATCAGCGCTCGTGCTTTGCTCGCGCGAAATGGCGGAGCAGGCTCAGCAACTCAAGCGCGAGACAGGCGTGCCGGGGGCGATTCTTCTCGGCCTTGGCTCCATCATCGGCACCGGCGTATTCGTCAGCATTGGTGTAGCCGCCGGAGCAGCCGGTTCTGCCGTCGCAGCAGCCATCGTGATCGCGGCCATCGTCGCCACCTGTAACGGGCTTTCCAGCGCGCAACTGGCCGCCAGTCACCCCGTCAGCGGCGGCACCTACGAATATGGCTACCGCTATTTATCACCAGTTTTGGGGTTCACGGCCGGCTGGATGTTCCTGTGCGCGAAGACGGCGTCGGCGGCGACGGCTGCGCTGGGTTTTGCGGGCTATCTGGCGGGTATGCTCGACATCGATGGCGGATTGGAGCGCATAACCATTGCACTTGGGGCCGTGTTCGTGCTCACCATCGTGGTGCTCGGCGGCCTGCGCCGCTCGAACGTGATGAACACCGTGATCGTGTTGACAACACTGACGGCGCTGCTTGCCTTCGTCGTTGTCGCGAGTAGTGCCGGCACCCAAACGAGCGAACCCTTAACTATTGTAGACACCAAGGTTGGTATCGAAGGTCTGCTGCAGGCCACCGCCATGATGTTCGTCGCGTTCACCGGCTATGGCCGCATCGCCACCATGGGCGAGGAGGTGAAGGAACCGCGCCGCACCATCCCGCGCGCCATGATCGCAACGCTGGTGGTTTCCATGCTGATCTATGCGGCCGTGGCGGCCGCTGCCGTAACGAGCGTCGGTTCGTCTGGTTTGGCTGGCGCGGTGGTCAAGGATGGCGCTGCTCCCCTCGCCACGGTGATGAATCTGCTCGGCCATCCTTCGGTTGCGTTGCTCGTTTCCATCGGCGCGATGACGGCGATGCTCGGCGTATTGCTCAACCTTATCCTCGGTATGTCACGGGTATGGCTCGCCATGGGCAGGCGCGGCGATATGCCGGGCGGCTTGGCGCGGATCAATGCGAGCGGTACGACGCCTGTGATTGCGGTGATCCTGACCTCGGCGCTGATCGCAGCGCTCGTCTGCATCGGCGATGTGAAGCTGACGTGGTCCTTCAGCGCGTTCACAGTGCTGATCTATTACGCCATCACCAACATCTGCGCGCTGCGGCTCAAAGGGGCTGAGCGCATGTTTTCGCCTCTCCTTGCCATCGCGGGCCTGATCGCCTGCCTCTTCCTCGCGTTCTGGGTCGAGACGGAGGTTTGGCTGGCCGGGTTGGGAACGATCGCGGCAGGATTGATCGTCCGCGCGATCATGCGCCGCAAGATTTCATAACGCTTCAAATTCCTTCATACAGTGCGCTTGCCGTGGAT
>JABWBM010000214.1 GCA_013360495.1 Planctomycetaceae bacterium | reverse complement strand
ATGTGGGCGAACTACCATTGAAGGTCGCGCGAGAAGCCGTTGACGAAGTGGTTGGCGTGAGCGAAGACGAGATCGTCAACGCCATGCGCTTACTCATGACCCGAACCAAACTCTACGTTGAAGGCTCTGGCGCTTCGGCCACAGCCGCGCTGCTCGCGGGCAAGGTCAAGGCCCCGCGCGGCGCAAAAGTTGCATCCATCATCTCCGGCGGCAACGTCGATCTTGAAAGCATCTGCGCGAAGGTGGTGGGAGCGCAGCGTTGACGAACCCCGCAACTCTGCCAGGGGTGTAGCGCCCCGCGCCCTCGCGGGGCGTCTTGCCGAGTCCGTCACGCGGGGGCGCGTGACGCTACGAACCTCGGTCTCGCACTGGCAATCGCCGTTGCATCGCACTATCATTCCCGTGAAGTCAACCATTACAACCGGAGGATTATCGTGGGCTACAATTCGTCGAAGAAGGGACATCTCAAGTCGAAGCGCCGCAAGATCGCGGCATCACGCAGGGCGAAGCGTAAAGCTTCGCTGGCGAAGAAGCGTTCCTAAGGTGGGTACCGCGCGCCAACCGAAAGTCAAAGCCTTCCTGCTCTGTGACCAGATCATTCAGGGCACAGACGGCAAGCATTCCGTGATCGGTGTGTTTCAGCGCATCAACGCCGTCGATTACCCGGTGTTCCATCCGCGCTTTGGCGTCTACTTCCGCCTTGGCGAGATGGGCGGCGATTACACCTTCATCATCCGCTTTGTCGATCCCAACAGCGAGAAAGTGCTTGGCGAAGCGCAATTGCAGGGCGTGTCCCACAAGCGTCCGCTGGAGGACTTCGAAACCGGCGTCAATCTTCCCGGCATTGAAATCCCCCACCCCGGCATCTTCGAGGTGCGATTGCTCGGCAACGGCGAGTTACTCCACGTCGATACGCTGCGCGCCGGCAAGGCAAACTTTCAATATTTCCCCAAACCAGGCGATGGCAAGGAGCCGGGCACCCCGGGCAACGGGCCTGAGCGGCAATAGTTCTCCCTGCGCCACTTTTTGTCTCTTTTCCCGCCTGTACCGGAATCGGAGCGGCTTTTTCGCACAACTGGGTGTATTTCCGCGCCACGCCCGTTATCATCCGCGCAATCGTTGGATTGCGTAAAACACGTGGCTAAAGGAGGCGTTATGGGTCGGGTTGTAGCTGTTGTGACTTTACTCTTTGCCTGTTGTGTGTATCTCGTCGCGCAGAGCGCCGCGAATGTCGACAAATCTCCGGCACGTCCAGCCGCAAGCGTTGCGCTAACGCCGGAACTGATCGACGGCTTCCGCAAGGATTTCGCATCGAATCCCCGCAACATCACCATGCAGAACGCCATCGGCACGACGTCGGTCGACGCGCTCTCGCTCAACCGCGCCGTGGTAGCCTCGACGGACCACACCTTCTCCAACACCGTCGACAACTGGAAGGCGACGGCACAGAACAAGTCTGGCCGCTGCTGGATTTTCGCGGGCTGCAACGTGCTGCGCGCGGCCTGCATGAAGAACCTCGAGAACAAGGATTTCGAACTGAGCCAGAACTACATGATGTTCTGGGACAAGCTCGAGAAGTGCAACTACTTCCTCGAAGCGATGATCGAGACTGCCGGCCGCGATGTCGATGACCGCACGGTCGACTATCTCATCGGCCATCCCGTCGGCGACGGCGGCCAGTGGAACATGTTCGCCAATCTGATCGAGAAGTACGGCGTGGTTCCCAAGAGCGCCATGCCCGAGACGGAAAGCTCTTCCAACTCCGGCTCGATGAACAAGATCCTCACCACCAAACTGCGCCAGTACGCCATGGCCCTGCGCAACGCCTATGCGGCGAAGGCCTCGCCCTCGGAGCTTTCTGCGATGAAGCAGGACATGATGAATGTGCTGCATCGGGTGCTGTGCATTCACCTCGGCACCCCGCCGAAGACCTTCTTCTGGCAGTGGAAGGACAAGAAGGACAATTTCCACCGCGACGGCGAGATGACGCCGAAGGAATTCGCGCAGAAGTACCTTACCACGCCTCTTGATGAATACGTCTGCCTCGTGGACGACCCGCGCAAGAGCAACCCCAAGGGCAAGGTCTACACCGTCGAGTATCTGGGCAATGTCGCGGGTGGCGAACCCGTCCGCTACCTCAATGTCGAGATCGAGCTGATCAAGGAACTGACGATGAAGGCCATCCTCGACGGCGAACCGGTCTGGTTCGGCTGCGACACCGGCAAGATGATGAGCCGCGACCTCGGCCTGTGGGATGAAAAACTCTTCGACTTCGAGGGTATCTATGGGACGTCGTTCGCTTCTACCAAGGAAGAGCGGCTGCTCTATGGCCAGTCGCAAATGAACCACGCCATGGTGTTCACCGGTGTCGACGTCGTCGATGGCAAGCCGCGCAAGTGGCGGGTGGAGAACAGTTGGGGCAAGGAGCCGGGTCAGGAAGGCTTCTTCACCATGAACGACAATTGGTTTGACGAGTACGTCTTCGAGATCGCCGTCCACAAGGACATGCTGCCGGAGAAGTACCAAAAGGTGCTCAACTCGGAAGCGACCGTGCTTCCCGCCTGGGATCCGATGGGTTCGTTGGCAAGGGAATAGCCATTATTGTTAACTGAAACACCATCCCCGCTTGCTGCGGGGATGGTGCGTTTAACCATTTGCAGGCTTTCGCTTCCGCCTTCCCCTGACTATGATCTCGCGCCGGTGGGAATACCCCATCGAGCGTAAGACCAAGACAGAGCGGCAATTATGAACGCAAAAGAGATCAAGGAACTGATCGACCTGATGAACGCCAACGACCTCCTCGAACTCGAGGTCGTCGAGGAAGGCACCAAGATCCGCCTCAAGAAGATGTACGACGGCGGCACCAAGATCATGCCCATGCCGATGCCCGCCGCTCCGGCTGCAGCGCCCGCGGCAGGGGCAGCGCCCGCAAGTGGAACCCCCGCTGCGCCAGCCACCAAGGCTGGCGCGCATGTGATCAAGAGCCCGATGGTCGGAACCTTCTATCGCTCGGCCAGCCCGGACAGCGCCCCATACGTGGATGTTGGCGACCCGGTCAAGCCCGAATCGGTGGTCTGCATCCTCGAAGCGATGAAGGTGTTCAACGAGATTCGCGCCGAGATGGAAGGGCGCATCGTGCAGATATTGGTGGAGAACGGCGAGGCCGTGGAGTATGGGCAGCCGTTGTTTGCCGTCGAACCGGCGTAGAGAATATCTACCACAGAGACCCAGAGAACGCAGAGAAGAATGAGCCGCAGATGCACGCAAATGAACGCAGATAAGAAAGGACATGCGACAGGGATGGAAATGGCTTTATACGATTCAATTCTCATCCGCGTTCATCCGCGTTCATCCGCGGCTAACTCACCTTCTCTTTGGCTTCCGACTTCCGACCTCCGACTCCCGACTTTTTAAAACCCATGTTCGAACGAGTCCTCATAGCCAATCGTGGAGAGATCGCCCTGCGCGTGCTGCGCGCCTGCAAGGAAATGGCAATCGGCACAGTCTGCGTCTTCTCCGAGTCCGACCGCGGCGCCCCCTACCTCGACATGGCCGACGAAGCCATCTGCATCGGCCCCGGCCCCGCGCGCCAGAGCTACCTCGACATCTCGCGCATCATGTCGGCGGCAGCGATAGCCGACGTCGATGCCATCCATCCGGGCTATGGCTTTCTCTCCGAGAACGCGCACTTCGCCGAGGTCTGCCGCTCGAGCGGTATAACGTTCATCGGCCCCTCGCCGGAGACCATCAACAAGCTCGGCAACAAGACCCACGCCCGTCAACTTGCCACCGAGGCCGGCGTCCCGCTGCTTCCCGGCACGACGGAGAACGTCGAGTCCGAGGAAGAAGCCCGCGAGATCGCCAATCAGATCGGCTATCCGGTCATCATAAAAGCCGCTGCCGGAGGCGGCGGGCGCGGCATGCGCGTCGCCCACAACGAGGCCGCGCTGATCACCGGATTCGTGCAGGCCAAGACCGAGGCGGCTGCCGCCTTCAAGGACGACTCGGTCTATATCGAGAAATTCCTCGAGAACCCACGCCACGTCGAGATCCAGATCATTGGCGACAAGCACGGCAACGTCGTCTTCTGCGGCGAGCGCGATTGCTCCATGCAGCGCAGAAACCAAAAGCTTGTCGAGGAAGCGCCCTGCCCGGTGTTCACGCCGGACGATCGCGCGAAGATGGGCGCTGTCGCAGTCAAGCTCTGCGAACTGGCGGGCTATCACACTGCCGGAACGTGCGAATTTTTGGTCGACAAGGACAAGAACTTCTACTTCATGGAAGTGAACACGCGTATTCAGGTCGAACACCCCGTCAGCGAGATGGTGACCAATACCGACCTCATCAAAGCCCAGATCCTCGCAGCCGCCGGCAAGAAGCTGCCCTTCACACAATCGGACATCAAGATCAGCGGCCATTCGATCGAGTGCCGCATCAACGCCGAGGACCCGGCTGCCAACTTCCGCCCCTCGCCGGGACGGATCGAAGCGCTCTTCCCGCCGGGCGGCCCCGGCGTACGCTGGGACAGTCACGTGATGTCGGGCTACACGGTGCCGCCGCACTACGACTCGATGATCGGCAAGCTGATCGTGCATGGCAAGACGCGCATGGACGCGATCCGCACCATGATCCGTGCGTTAAAGGAAATGCGTGTGGAGGGGATTAAGACCACGATCCCGCTGCACCTCACCATCATGAACAACGCCAACTTTCAATCCGGCGACGTTCACATCCACTTCCTTGAGAAAACGCTGCTGAAGTAGTCTTCGTAGCGCCATGCGCCCCCGGCTACGCCGAGGCGAGTCGCATGGCGAACCAATCGAAAGACAAGACGTCACGCGGGGGCGCGTGACGCTACGGCCCTGTTCGCATCACGTTACGTGATACCAACTCCAAAAGAGAAATCGGATCCTATCGTCATTCCGGCGAAAGCCGGAATCCATCTTAACTCTTTGTCTTTTCATGGGTTCTGGATGCCGA
>JABWBM010000213.1 GCA_013360495.1 Planctomycetaceae bacterium | reverse complement strand
CGCATAGGCCATCAGCTCGGCCATCTGGATGCCGGCGCAGTGGCGCGCATCGAAGGCGAGGAACGCCACGCGCGGCAATTCCGAGCACATCGTGTAGGCGTTGTAGGCGGCGACGCAGCAGGCGCCGAGCTTCTGGAGGAAGATCGTCTCGAGATCGACGAGCGCGTGCAGCGAGCCCGAGAGATACAGGATCGGCTCGCCGGCGCCGACCCATTTGCCCTCGGGATACATGAGCTTGATGTCGAAGCGCGTGCCGCGCGCGGCGGCGATGCTTTCGAGCCATTCGATCATGAGGCGCGGCGCCGAGACGACCGGGCGGCGCATGAAGATCGCATAGGTCGCGCGCTTGTCGCCGAATTTCCCGACGATGCCCTTGGAGCGGTTGAAATAGTGATCGGTCCAGGCCGGAACGTCGCGCTCCTCCGGCAGCAGGTTGATGCGCCGGGAATTGGCCTTCAAGGGGCCGGCGTCGTTCATGGCAGGCTCATCCGTGAGTATGCGGGCGCCGGGAAAGTAGGGCGGGGCGGGGGGAGAGTCACCACGCGTGGAGGGGTATGTACGCGGGGTCCAAAGCCGCCGGGAGAGTGTGGCTAGCGTCGCAGGAGCGGCATCACGATTGTCTCCTTCTTGGAAGCAGCGAGTGGCGCAACAGCGCGGATTGACATGCTCTCGGCCATCAGGTCGAGTAACTAAGAGTGAATTTCTACTGAAAGGCGGCTTACAAGCACCTGTTCACAAGCGCCCTAGCTGTAGTATATCAAATTTGATATATACCACATACGGGGGCTTGGAAAGATAGAACAGAATTGTTATTTAAATGACCTACCATGTAAAACAGTACCCGCCTGCAAAGGTCGTGCCCGAGGAAAGCAACCAGTTCCCGGAGGCCCAGGTGGAGCTTGATGCCGCGATAAACGAAATGCGGAGGCAAGGCCCGTCTCCGGCTGGCTTCAATGTGAAATCCCTCGGGGCTGTGCTCGGAGGACTCTACCAACTCAACCTCAGGGTGAAGGGGAAGCAGATCAGAATTTTGTACGCCCCCTACGGAACCGAGATCATCTTGTTTCACATTCACAAAAAAACGTCGCCCCAAGAGCAGAAGGCTGGATACTCCGTCGCAATGGCACGGAAGAAAGAATACGAAAGAAAGTTAAAGGAGCAGCAGCATGCCGGAAATCGCACAGTCCATTGATCTGGAGCTTCCAAGGAAGCTCCAAGACCCCAGTTACCGAAGAAAGTTTTTTCTCATCGAGGCGTCCGCGTGGATCGCGCGCCAACTTATCGATCTTCGTAAGCGCCGCGGTCTCACGCAGAAAGAACTTGCGGAAATCGCAAAGACTGGCCAACCCGCGATTTCACGAGCGGAGCGCGCGGATTATTCGAATTGGAGTTTCAACACGCTTCGCAGCCTTGCGGATGCGATGGACGCGCGCATACGCGTTCTAATCGAGCCGGCCGAAGACATTCTTTGGGAGTATGACTCGTTCAAAGGGATGCCCGCACCCAAAGCCTCGCTCGCGGACGAGACACCAAAAACCCATGAACGGGCGATTGGCGAACAAGACGCCAAGTTCCATTCACTTGCGGCACAAGTGGCAAAGCCGCGCACAGAAGAAAACGTCGCGCGTCAATCTTTTGGGCCAACGCTAACGGGAGACGGACGTGGAATTGCTCGGAATTGAGGAAACGAAAGTTATCTACCTCACGCAAATACACAGGGCGGCAGGCCAACCGTATGGCCCAGATATGGTTGCTGCCTTTATTCAGCGATACCAGTTCGTGCAGTACCCCTCGCCCGCAGACTTTCTAAAGCCGGCGGAAGCCTATGTTTTCAGCATGGGCAAATTCAACAACGTGGGCATACAGGACTTGCGCCTCTACAACGACGGAATCATTGTTAGCTCTAAGAGCAACACGAAAATTATTGATGAGTTCGTGAGCGATCTCTTTGAATGGCTTGAAAAGGATTGGGGCGTAGTCCGCACTAGTCTGCCGAAGCCGGAACACCACTATGAAAGCAGACTCATCGTTAAGAGCGATAGCGATCTAACGCGCCTGATTGAACCGAAGTCGGAGATTGTCTCGGCGCTGAATGGTGCTTGGCGGCAGGGCCCCCCTTCCGCAGCACGCTTTGCCCCGGCGGGCTTTATTGCCGATTGTCAGCTCGCGAAACCGACGCGGCGGAAGCCAATACACTTCTCGCTTGAGCGGCGAGTTGGCTTTGAACCCAGCGAGAATGTCTTCTATTCGTTATCGCCACTCGGCACGGACGATCACTTGGCCCTCTTAGAGAAATTAGAGCGTTTGGCGCACTGAAATGGCCTTTGCCCTTTCGCTTCCGTCGCTTGGCTCGTAGCAACGTCGCAAATCATTTTGGCAAGCGCGAACGGGGCGGGGGTAGTTGGGCTGTCATTATGTCAATTCCGAGAACGCAACAAAAACCGGAATATCCAAGGTCAGAGTTGAATCTTGCAGAGTTCCCGCGACTGAAATAATTCAATTCTGACCCCAATTTTCCAATTTTCTCATCTACGAAGGTTGGCTGTGTGGTGAAACTGACGGAAAATCTGTGGAATCAACTGACAGCGCAGCAACACGCACGCGACTCCGCACACCGCGATGGTATTCGCCAAGCAGTTGCAACCAGCGACGTGCCGCTCCCAGCTGAACTCGCTGAGGCAGTAGTTCAGCTGAACGACAAGTATACGCGTGAGATTATGCGCAGCCACCCCGGCTTTGCGCTCGCAGAGCGGCGTGACTCCTATCGAACAAGTCTCGCCATCATGGAGCAATGCCTTGAAGATCTACTTGTGGTCCTTGCACGTTTCGAGAATGAGGCGGTCACTGACGCTTCAAAGCTATTTTACACCAATGACGACAGCGCCCTGAGGCGCTTCGAGCGCACGATGCAAAAGGAACTGTTTGCCTGTGCTAATGCGGCGGCTTCCCTCGTCGATCACGCGCGCCGCGTCGATAAGTGTCATTCGCTGCCGGAGTATCAGGAACAGCGTCTTGCGTGCTTTGGAACGGATGGCTTGCACGATTTCGTGATTGCACTTCGGGTCATGCTGCATCACTTGCACGTAGTTGAGGCGGGTTGGTCCATGACCACGAGTTATTCTGAGGGGACGAAGACCGCCACCTTCAAATTATGTAAGGCGACCGTACAACGTGTTATCGCGGCCTCCCCTGAACGGTTCATGCGCCCCTCAGATGAAGCAATGCTGGCTTATGTGGATGCTGCATCAAAAAGCATCGATTTGCGCGAGATTTTCTTGGACTACCGCGCGCGAATTGCGAAATTTCACGGATGGATGAAGCGGGAGCTTGCCTCCGATTCTTTGGTGGCATTGCGCGACTACGACCGTATCCTGCAAGAAAAGGTGAACGCCGATCACCGCATGCAGTGGAAGGCGCTGATGGGCAACTGGCTTCGCTGGAAGGTTCCGCCCAATCCGCACAACCATTTGGCAAAGTACCTGACGCCGAAGCAGCTTGAACAAGTCTATGCGCTGCCTCGCAACAGCAAGGAACAGGTTGATCTCGTCATTCGCTTCATGGACAAAGAAGGTGCGATAGACGAAGCGCTGCGCAAACAAGCCTATGAGCTGTTTGAACGCTCACCTGCCCCGAGAGCGCTGAACTTGTAGAGCCGGCGTAAATCAATCACGCAACAAAATGCGGGTCAGAGCAGAACCTATCGCTGACCCCGGCTATCCGAACCGCGGAAACAGGGTCAGAGTCGAAATCAGTCCAGAACTCTGGGTCCTGATCGCGACCCTCACGCCGCCTTCGCCGCGAGCGTGACGCCGCAGGCGCGCAGCACGCCGATGATCGTGCTGAGCTCGGGGTTTCCGTTGCGGCTCAACGCGCGGTAGAGGCTCTCGCGCGAGACCTTGGCGTTGCGGGCGATCTTGCTCATGCCGAGCGCGCGCGCCACGGTGCCGATGGATTCGGCGATCTCGGCGGGATCGTTGGAAGCGAATGCCTCGTCGAGATACGCGGCGATCGTCTCGGCGTCGGTGAGGAACTCGGCCGCGTCGAAGGGCCGGAGAGCGGGCTTCTTTGCCTTGGGCGATTTCTTCATAGCGTCCTCGCGATCTTCTTGGCGTTCTCGATGTCTCTGAATCGGAAAGCGATCAGGTGGAGTCGAGCATTTGCTTCGTAGGGGCGCGCTGCGCGCGCCCTGTTGCCACGAGCGAGGCGCTCGTCGCTGGAGAGAGGGCGCGCGCAGCGCGCCCCTACGCATTGAGCGCATCGAATCCCGCTTAAGCCGTCGTGATGTGCTGTCGCCGCATCGGGCGATGTAGTTTTCAGCCTACGGTCGATCAAGCGTGGCGCTGCGGGGGCCAAATCTGGCGGGTGGTTCGGCCCTTGAAATGTTCTTGAAAAGTTCCATATCGCCGCCATGGCCCCTTTCCGGGCCACGCGGCGCCGCGCGCTCCCGCGGGGCCATGCGGAGCTTTGGATGAGCGAGACGCGGAATGCGCACGGCGCGGTTGATGATTGTTGAAATCCTGCGGCGGATCAGCCTCGGCCTTGCCCGGTTTCGCACGCGCGATGCACGCGAATGACTACGGATGACTGCAAAAGCCTACGCTTCGCCCCCAGGGGGCGGCGGATGTTGACGCCGATGTTTGCGCGCATGTTGACGGATGTTTACGGATGTTCACGTTTGTTGACGTTTCGCGCCCCACCCCCCGTCAACAGGGTGGCCGTCGCCGGGCCGGCGCGGTTTCGGGCTCAGGCGCTGAAAAAGCCAAGAAAAGCCAAGGTGCACCTTGGCTTTCGGCTTGGCCGACCTTGGCTTTCCTTGGCTTTCGGCGCCGGAAAAAGCCAAGGAAAGCCAACAAAAGCCAAGGAAAGCCAAGGTGCGCGCGGCCGGATCCGGCGCCCCTCCGAGGGCGCGCCGGCGCGCCGCTACTCCGCCGCCTTCACCTCGAAGCCGCGCGCCGTGCGGTCGGCCTTCAACTGCTCGGCGATCAGGAAGGCG
>JABWBM010000035.1 GCA_013360495.1 Planctomycetaceae bacterium | reverse complement strand
ATGTGCGGCGACCAGGGCTTGTCCACCTGCTTGAACTTTTCGGCGAGCGTGACTTTGTTCATGTTGGCTCCAATTCGTCTTGCGTGGCTATTGTCCTGATGGCGGAGGGAGCACATCGCCATTTTCGAGCACGAGGTATCGATTTTGAAGTTTAATTGCCCACTGTGTCTTGCCACTCTTGCAATCGGTAAAAGATCCTATTTTTTGGATTGGGCCGCCTCCGGGAACAGGGACACCACGAAAATCGCAAAGGTTCCCACCATGAATCTCGATTAGCTTCGAAGGTTGCAGTCGTTTCATCGTGCCTCCAATTCGGTTGTCTCTTGTTTTTCCTTGGTTCAAAGAAAGTTGGGTGTTATTTACAGGGACCCGTGCTGCAGTAATCTCACGATTAATCCCAAGATTCAGAAGTAGGAGCCATCAAACTGCCGACACCCCCAAAGGGAACATTGACACCACTCCATTTCTTAAACACCCAGTCATCACTGCTACGTACGATAGCAACCCCATCATTTGCGCGTACTACATGAAACCAGGTGCCGCCGCTTCCGCTGCATGAAATCATTTCTGCTGTGCTCAACTTTTTCATCGTCATCCCTTTCGACTTCGTTTGTCCTTCCTACCGCATATTCTTTGGAGCAATGAGCCCCTCCCGGCCGTCGCGGCGGCGTTTGTTACACACCACCGCGGGGCCGGAAGAAACGTAACTAGCAAGGCTTGAGGGGAGATGGAACGCAACGCGCACGGCCAAAAGGGCCGGCTCCGCCAACGATCTGTGAAAGATGAGCATTCTTGAGGACTTGCATACGAAGACCTTTCTGGAGATGAAGACCGAACACTTCTTTGCGGCGCACCACGCGCTGCATGTCTGATGCGACAACAATACGCGACACGCTCAAAATTCACAAAACGACGCGCTCTGTTCGTGCAAACGAACGGATGCGACGCCAAAACTGCATCCGTTCGGATGCACGGCGTGGCCCGCCGATACGCGGGAAATCGCACAGATCGCGTACCATATGGCGGTTGCTTGTTGTCACTCTCTGGATGAAGGAGGCAGGACAATGACCCGATGGACGACAAAGTACGGCGTTTCGGTTGCTTTCATTATTGTAGCTGTGGGCTTGGCGGCTGCCGCCAGATCACAAATTGTCTCGCCCGCTGCGAATCAATGTTTTCACGGTGTTGAAACAGTGGATGTCGTCTATGAATCGGCGCTTGTTCATAATCCGGGCGCAACGAACAGTCCGATTTGGTCTTTGGCTCAGGGGACGACGCCGCCAATTCCCGCGCCGGACTGGATGAGTGTATCGGGGCGCAACGATCTGCGCTTCAACGCCCCGTCCGGAACGATTCCGAGCATCGCGCAATTTTCTCCTTATGGCATCAGAATTACGCTCAGTAACTCCACCACCAATCTGGGCGATGTTCCTATTCAGGTGTACGTCTGGAGACCGGTCGGACTGACTACGGCATCGGGCGTCATTGCCACCCTCGCTCCCGATCAAACTCTCTCTATGGACTTGGACGTGCGCGGGGGGTGTTTCACGGTGAGTAACGATCCGAATCCATTGGCCAGTTTCGACGTTACGCACTCTATTTCAGGGAACGTTCCTTCCTGGCTGGAATACAGCAGCGAAGAAGTGCCGACTGCCAACAACACGTACCTGAAGAGCGTCGGGCATCTTGCAGGAACTCCGGGAACGGGCGATCTTGGCACGTACACATTTACACTTCGAGTCGAAGATGAGGGGTACCGTAACTACACCAGCGGCGGCCAACCCACCGGAGGGACGCTGCTCTATTCGGAGAGAACCTACACCATCGAAGTCGAGGTACCGGAGATCGTGGCAACCCCGGACTCCGGCACCCTTGGCATAGTAAATTTCGGCCAAGCGTTTGCTGCCAACATCGACGCCGAGGGCGGCTATGGCGCGCTGACCTATTCAAGCGACGACCTGCCGCAGTGGTTGAGCCTCGACGCACAGACCGGCGCGTTGACAGGAACGCCTGAAAACGCTGACGATGTGCTCACGCACGTATTCCATATTTCTGTGAGCGACGAATTTCCCGATACCCCCAACGTCGCGACGTTCGAATACAGCGTCGAAGTCATCACTGCGCCTTTGACTATCGTCACCCCCTTCAACCTTCCCATGGCGCGCATGGGCGATGTGTACACGGCACAACTCCACGCCATCGGCGGCGCGGGAGGCTTTCACTGGTCAGTTGACGACCTGCCCATCGGTATTACGTTGGGCGACTCCGGTGCGCTGAGCGGCATCCCCGAAGTTGAGGGCGTTTATCCGCTCGACGTCGCTGTTCAGGACGATGTGACGCCACCCAACATCGAGCGTACGGTGCTTTCGCTCGTGGTGCAGGGCGCCGAAGAAGCGCTGTTGAATATCACGACGTCGCACCTGCCGCCCGCGACCGAGGGCCACGTCTATACACCCCTCAGCTTGGCGGCTGCCGGCGGAACGGGCAGCTATACGTGGGAGGTGACCGGTCTGCCCTCAGGCATGGCGGCGGACGGGGACGTCATCGGTGGAACGCCTCTTAATGGAGATGCTGGCGTCTATCATGTGCGTGTGGTTGTCGCCGACGGCGCGTCCACGACATCGACAATCTTTCCCTTCGTTGTGCTCGCAGCGGTGGAAGTGATCGAGTCTGAGGACGCGCTGCCGACGCTTCCCGGAACGCTCAATGCGGCGCTCATGTCCGGCGCCGCCGCTGCCGGTTGCTCGATTGGTGGCCCAAACGGCGACTCGGGCTCAGGCATCTGGTGGGGTTGGTTCGTGTTGGGCCTTGGGATGATCGCATGGCGTTCGTCATCGCGGACCACTGCAAGGTCGTAAGCTCGCAACTTGCCGTCATTCCGGCGGAAGCCGGAATCCAGAAATCGCTATAAAGACTGGATGCCGACTTCCGTCGGCATGACGCAGGTGAGGCTCCATCATCGTTCCCGGTGGCGTCGGTTCGTGAATGAAGGCTATACTGTCTCCTGCCTATGCCGGAACAACCCGCGACCGGAAACGACGCCATTCGCGAGCGCCTCAAAGCCGCGCTTGCCGAGGTCGTGCAGGCGGAGGTCGCGCGCCGCGTCAACGAATCCCGCACCAACGTCAGTCGCTACATGCGCGACCGACGAATCCCTGCCGAGTTCTGCGCGGCGATCGTCGCGGCTTTCGACATCAACGCCAACTGGCTGCTCACCGGCGAGGGCGGCGAGCGCAAAACCGACTCCGCCTCGGGCACAGGCAACGTCGTCGAGCAGATCAAGGCGCTGGTGGAGGCGATGAACACGACGCTCAAAATGCGCTATTCGGCGGTGGCCAAACGCGACAACTTAAAACTGCTGCGCGAGCTGCATGAAGCGGTCGACAGTTACCGCGATGCGGTGCAAAGGGCCAACGAGTTTTTTGTGCCGATCTTCGCAAAGCTTTCCGAGCAATGCTGGCAGGCGTTTCAAGCGAAGGACCTGGAAGCGGTCAGGCAGCTACGTCCCACGCTGCAGTTCATCA
This sequence comes from Planctomycetaceae bacterium, assembly GCA_013360495.1. Lineage (GTDB taxonomy): Bacteria > Planctomycetota > UBA8742 > UBA2392 > JABWBM01 > JABWBM01. The sequence continues at coordinate 19,947 of JABWBM010000035.1, read as the reverse complement.
GCACGCTCTGCAACGATCCGAAGCTCAGTTTCGAGTTTCTCCAGATGGAAGGAACTGTCGAAGTCGAATTCGGCAACGAGGCGCTGGCGCTCGATTTTCAGCGCCGCGCATTCTGGACGCGCATGGCGCAGGGAGGAAGCGCCGGGGATTTCCACGAGGTCGCGAACAATCTTGCGCTCACGCTGATGCGCATGCGGCGCTTGAGGGAGTCGAAGTCCGTGCTGGCGCTGGCTCAAGGCTTTGGAGACTCGCGGGAGCCGGGGCCGCAATACTGGACGTATGCATTTTACCTGGCGTACATCGAGGCGGAGCTTGGCAACCTTGGCGCCGCGATTCCGGAAATGGTGCGGGCGCAGCGCGAACAGTCGCCTTTTGCCCAGAAAAATGCGGTGGGAATTCCACAGTTGATGATGGCGCTGGCCAAGGTGCTTTCCATTGACGAACTGCTTGCCGCGCTTTCAAAGGCGTCGTTCGCGAGCGACTTCAGCGCCGGGATCGTCGTGGCCAAGGCGGTGCAGGCGTTGATATGTCTGGAGTCGATTGACCAATTAAAGGAAGCGCGAGAAACCCTCGGTAACAAACTCAAAAAAGGGCGGAAGGTCGAAGCGCCGCTCTATGATCTCTGGAGCGCAGCGCTGTTGTCGGCCCATACGTCGCCGTCAAAGAGCCTCGTGAAAGACTTTGTCGAATCGGCGGATATTCAGGCTGCGTTGGCATCCGAAAACCCTTCCATCAAGCTCGCACCGCATATCGCGGCCTGCCAGCTTGCGAGGTTGACGAAGGATACGAAACGGGCGAAGAAAGAGTTCGAGAACGCACAAGACATGATCGATAAGGAAGACCCGGCCGTCACTTTCCCGATCATGCTCGAGGCTCTCCACCGCCGGAATGCACTAGCGCTCTTCACGGCGTCGAGCGACGAACACCAGAAAGCGAATACGTTCCTGTCCCGCGCGGTCAGCCAGGGCTATGTGATCCTCGACGACGTGTTACGCGCATCGAAGTGACGCTACCGCGAGACCTTGGCGCTCTGACCGTCTTTGAGGATCAGGTAATAGAGCCGCCCCTCGGCATAGATGTGCCCGGCGCGTTCACCCGCGTCGTCGCCGCCGCCGATATAGATGTCGCAGCGGCCAGGCGCACGGATCGCGCCGCCGGCGTCCTGGTCGAGGGCGAAGCCCTCATACGGCGCGTTGCCCTTGCCGTTCTCGTCCGGCAAATTCGTCGTGAAGAAGCAGAGCGATGCGCGGGGGAAGATCGACTTATCGGTGGCAAGGGAACGCAGCGGGAGCACCTTTTCGTTGATCGTTCCGAACGGCCCGCCTGTCGAAGGCTGGAAGAAAACATAGCGTTTGTTTTTGGCGGCCAATGGTTCGAAATCCTGTGGGTTCTTCTTGAAGTATTCGATCATCGAGCGCAGGTTGAGCTGCTCGCGCTTCATTTTTCCGCTCTTGACCAATTCCATCGAGATCGAGGTGTAGTCTTGACCATTGTTGCCGGCGTAGCCCACTTCCATCTGCGTGCCATCGGGCAGGCGCAGAAAGGCCGAGCCCTGCACCATGGCGACGTATGCTTCGAAGGGGTTGGTGAGCCAGGCAAGCTCTAGGCCTTTCAATTCGCCGGAGGAAAGCAGCTTCGCACGGTCTGGATAGTTGGCGTCGATGGTTCCGTCTGCGCGTCTGCGGCCAAGGGTGTCGCCCGTGATTGGGTCTTTGATGTGGTTGGGCGGCAGCTTGTGGATCGGGTATTGGTAGGCGCCTCCACGGGTCAATGACGCGTCGAAGACCGGCGTGTAGTAGCCGGTGAAGAGCATCGTTCCCTGATCGTCGCAGCCTACGGAGGTGTAGACGTCAAAGCGCTTGCGGAGTTCTTCGTTGAGTTGAGTTGCGGTCTTTTTCGAATCCAGTAAGTCGCGGAAGGCGAAGAGGCTTTTCTCTACTTGCGCGTGGGAGATGCCGCTCTTGGGGAAGAAGGTCTTCGAGGATGGCTTGGCCATGTAATTGATGCTGTGATTGACGGCGTCGCGTAGCTCGGCGACGTTTCCGAACGCTTTGGAGAAGTCGGGGATCATTCGCGGGTCGGTAATCTTGCGCAGGGCATGCTGACCTTCGGGCAACGTGCGGTAATAATCCTTGCCGTCGTCGAGGCGCACATTTGGGCCGGGATTGACGCAACCAAGAACGCCCAGAAATACCGTAAAGCCACACACTATTGCTCTGCCGCGCATGATGCTCCTCGTTTTTCGTCATGCCCGCGGAGACGGGCATCTAGATTCAGCCAAGAGAAGTATCGTCGTCTCGGAGCGTTCGCTGAACCAAACCCGAAGGGTTTGTGCGTTCGTTTTAATCCTCATGCTGGCACTTGGGCGGGCATAGGCCCTTTGCTACTATGCGCCTACTCGATAGGTTTGGGGTTTTGGCTGCCACGAAAGGCCGGAGCATGTCGTTAACGCCCATCAGCGAAGTTCAACCCGGAGCAATTCTTGCCCGCCCGGTGGAGGATTCCATGGGGCGGATCCTGATCAACGAAGGCGAGCAACTGACAGAGGCGCTGATCAATGTCCTCAAGAAGCGCGGCTTCGTCGAGATCGAGGTCCGTCCTGACGAATCGCACCGCAAGGAAACCGAAGCCCTCGAACGCACGGTGGAGAAGCGCTATACCGACAAGGTGCATTACGATGCGGATGTCGCGAAGCTCAAAGAAGAGATCGCGGCGCGCTTTCATAATATTCCGGACGCCGACGGCCCAATGCAGGTGATCCGCGTCATGACGCAAAAGGTATTGATAGACCGGCTGGTGAAGTCGAAGGGGTTGAGCTAGTGGCTTGCGTCGCCTTTATTCGGGGTTCAGATTTGTCCGCGTCTTGAGGCGCTCCGTTAGCCGCGAGAAAATGGACTCCGAAAGAAGACAGTCAACGGCCATGAACAGTGAATTCAATGGGTTATTGGGGGAATGATGGCGAAGCAGGAAGCCGAAGACGTCGAACAAACACTGGAAGACCTGATGTCCAATGCCGGCGATCTGCCGACGTTGCCGACGGTGATCATTAAGATTAACAAGATGACGGCTAGTCCGCAGACCAACGCCGCGGACGTCGGCCGCTTGATCAGCAACGATCCTTCGCTTTCGGCGAAAATACTCAAACTCGTCAATTCGGCCTACTACGGCTTTCCACGCAAGGTTACGAGCGTAACCAAGGCGATCGTGCTGCTCGGATTCAACAAGGTGAAAAACATGGCGCTCTCGGCGAGCGTCGTGGACGCCTTCAAGCATACCGGCAAGGTGTCGAGCTTCGATTTCGCGAAGTTCTGGGAACACTCAGTCGCGGCCGGCATCGCTTCAGAGGCTGTGGCCAAGTCACTGGCGCCCCAGTGTGTCGACGACGCCTTCGTCGGCGGCCTCCTGCACGACATCGGCAAGGCGGTTGTCGCGGGATGCATGGAAAAATCGCAACTCGCTTTCGATCTCGCGGAAAAGAAGAAGTGCACCTTCGAAGTCGCGGCGGTGGAGACCATCGGCTTCGACCACGCCAAGGTTGGCGCGCTGCTTGCCGAACATTGGAACTTCCCCGAAACATTGGTGCGCACCATCCGCTACGCGCCATATCCCGACCGTACGCGGCAACACCGCGACGTGATCGGATGCGTTCATCTCGCCAACGTGATCGTCAGCGCGCTCGGTTTTCGCGGCGCGGGCGACTTTGCCATGCCGGTCGTCTCGAACAGCATCTGGGAGGAGTTGAAAGTCACGCCGGAGTCGATTGCGGCGCTATGCGAGGAAACGCTCAAGGGCTACGCCAACGCGGCTGCGTTCATCGAACTGGCGAAGGACTAACCGGCGAATGGCAACCGAGAACGACACCAAGAAAGTCGCGAAACAAGGCGGGACAACACGCTCGGTCGGCCAGCGCGAATCGCGCATGTACGATATCGGCTCGTTGCGCACCCGGCGCATTTCTTATACCGACCTCAAACCTGTCGAGGTCGACAAGCTCCTCTCTCGCATTCACACCTATCACCACAAGCTCGCCAAGCTGTACGAAGTGAAGTCGCTCGAAGAACTGTACGAGGCCGCGATCGCGGCCGTGGAGACGCTCTTCGATCTCAAGCACTATCAAGTGTTCGTGCGCAACGCCGAGGGGCACTTTGTTCCGGTGGAAGGCGCGGACATCATATCGCCGCTGCTGGGCGAGGGCGAGTCGATCGAGGACCTGATCCATTGGACCGTGCAGCAGCGTCGTGTCATTTTTTACGACCTCGAAAAGGAGAGCGGCGGCGTCACCACCATCGGCATCCTGCCCGTCTCCCACGACCAGATTCACTTCAGCGTTCTGGCGCTCGCGTTGACCAAGCCGGTGAGCGATATGAGCGTGTTGCAGGTCGATACCCTGAGTTCGCTCGCCCTCGACCTCCCCGCGCGCGCGCAGGCGCTCTTGCAGGCGGAGCGGCATTCGAAGCTCACCAGCCTGTTCGATAATATTCTCGAGTCGGTGCCGAATGCCGTGATCGCCATCGCCGGCGACGACCGGGTGATCGCGCTCAATGCCAACGCGGAATTTCTCTTCGGCATTAAGCGTATCTTCGCAATCGACGAAGTGTACACGGAAGTGTTTCCCGAAACGCTTGTCGAGGCGTTCAAGGAATTGATCGCGCGGAGTGTGATGGGCAAGGAAGTCGCCGACACCGAAATCGAACACGAACTCGAGGGTGGCGTCACCGTCAACATTGGCGTTTCCGTCACGTTCTTGCGCGATCGCACGGGGCGGCCGCTCGGTCATCTCTTTTTCTGCCGCGATCTTTCGCTCTCGCGCGAAGTGCAGAAGTTGCGCGAATTGGACAAGATGAAGTCCGAGTTCGTCAATACCGTCAGCCACGAACTGAAGACGCCGCTCACGGCGATTCTCGGCGGCCTGGAAATCATCGAGGGCGATCTCGAAACCCTGCCCGAGGACATGCGCGAAATCCTCGGCGTCGTGTCCGACGGCGCCAAGCGCTTGCGGAATCTGATTTTCGATTTGCTCGACGTCTCGCGCCTCGAAAGCGGCCGTGTTCAAGTCAAGGAAGAGCCGACCGATATCCGCGAGATCATCGACCAGACGCTGCGCGTGCAGCAGCCCCATCCGAAGCACACGATCGTGGTGGACGTGGCGAGTGACGTTCCCGAGCGCATTTTGATGGACGGCGCGAAGATCGTGCAATGTTTGACCAACTATGTCTCGAACGCCATCAAGTACTCCCCCAACGGAGGGGAGGTGCGCGTCTCGGCGCGCATCGACCACGACAAGCGCATGTTAATCTGTGGCGTCAAGGATCAGGGGCTCGGAATCTCGCCCAAGCACCAGAAGAAGGTGTGGGAGAAGTTTTACCGCGTGGACGCGAGCTATACCTCCGAGATCGAAGGGACGGGCCTCGGCCTTGTCATTGTCCAGCATATCGTCGAGCTTCACGGCGGCGCGGTGTGGCTCGAATCCACCGAGGGCAAAGGGACGGAGTTCTTCCTCTCGTTGCCCGTCAAAACCTCAGCTGTGTGATCTGTGGCTTCGATGATAGCGTCGAGTCCGGACCAGAACCGCCGGTCTTCCCGTCTGTTTGTCTGACGTCCCCGGCACGGTCATATTTTTCCGGATTTTATGACTCCGTTGAAGCCGGATCTGCACTAAGTCAATGTGAACACCGTGGCTACCAACGACCAGCTCAGCTTCGTCGAACTGATTCGCCGCTTTCAGGTCGATATTTGGCGCTATCTGCGGGTATTGGGGGCAGAGCAGTCGCTGGCCGACGACCTGACGCAAGAGACCTTCGTCGCCGTGTACCGCAAACCCTTCGAGTATCGCGGCGAGGCGGAGGCGAGCGCCTACCTGCGAACGGTGGCGCGAAATCTCTTTTTGATGGCCAAACGCAAGGAACGAAGCGGCCCGGCTTTTCACGATATCGAGGGCATCGATCGGGCATGGGTCGAGTTTTCCGGCGAGGATGGCGGCAATGAGCGTATCGCGCTCCTGAAAACCTGCATGCAAACCCTCGATCAGCGCACGCGCGCGATCCTCGAAGCCCGATACGGATACGACACGCCGCGAGAAGAGATCGCCGCGCAATTCGAGCTTGAGCTTGAAGCCTTGCGCTCGCTGATCCGGCGGGCGAAGGAAACGCTGGCCGCGTGCATCGAAAGGAAGGCGCAATGACGCTGAACGACGCACAACACCGAGTCCTCGACGTCGCGCTTACCGAAGTGTGCGCGGAATTGGCCCCGCCCGACTTTGAAAGCCGCATCCTCGCGGTAGTTGGGCATGACGAAGCATCGGAGAAAGCGCCGATCCATGCATTAACACTCAAGCGCCGCAACAATTTCGGTATCTGGGCTGCGGCGGCAAGCGTAGTCATCGGGCTTGGGTTGCTGGCCTATAGCTGGTTCACGCAGCCGAGTGGGTTGACGCTCTCGCCGAATGCGAAGCTGCTATCGGATGGCGGCGGATACCGGCTCGAGTCCGGCTGGGCGCTGGTCAGGAGCGAGGCGGACAAGCTACAGGTCGGTGATTCACTGGTGACGGATGTACGGGGAACGGTACTCGCAGTGCGCGGTGGCATACCAAACCCCGACGAGATGCAAAAGATCGAACAGTGGTTAGGCACACAACATACGGAGGTAGGCGATATGAAACTCACGACACGATGGATAGCGACAGGGTCGGCCGCGTTCTTTTTGATAAGCGGTTCGGCGACGATCGACGGGCAGCGAATGGATATGGCTGATTTCGAACCGATCAATCAAGAAGCCGCACCTGTCGAGGTTGAGACGATCGGCGGCAAGGAATTGCTCGCGTTGTTTGAAGCCGCGCAGCCGCAAAGCAAGGTCAAGTGCGAGGATGGGACAGATTTCGACGGGGCGAAGATCGACCCGAAGCTCAAATTCACGATCCCGGCGCATCTGAAGCAGAACAAACCGACGTTGAAGAAGACCTTGGCCATCGCGCTTGCCATATCGAAGATGTATCTGCATACGACGCGCGAGATGTTCACGATCGAGAACTACGTCGTGGTGAATATGGCCGATGCTGTCAAAGAATTGGGCGAGCTTGGGAAAGCTGCGTATCAGAATACCCCTGCCCCAGCAGGCCGTTACGTTCGGTCGGTCACTGTCGATTCGTTGGCAAGCTGCGAAGATACCGAGCTGGTCGTGTTGGAAGTGCCGTTGTCTGAACGGCTGGAGTCTGTGACGAATGACGGATCGGGCGCCAATGTGCGCGCTGCCCTTTCACTTTACGCAACTCGTGGCATCGGCAACGTTCTTCCGATCGCGGAAAGAAACTCGCTCTTTATCGGAGACTACGCGTATCAGGTTCCCCATCTGCTCACCATGATCAAGGCCCTTGAGGGCGCGGCGGCCGGGTCAAGCGACTTCGACATACACAATATGCGAGACGGGCTGCCGTTTCAAACAGAGAGAGAAGAAAAAACAACAGACGTATCGAAAAGAACGATTCCGCTCTCCGATCTGATTTCCGCTCACGCGAAGGCGTCCGGCGGCCGCGTCGTCATCCATGGCATCGAAGAAGGCAAGAATGTCAGCATATTCGACAGCGTGGCGTCACAGCGCTCGCCATCGTTGGGACTCGCCCTTGCGCCGCATAAACTAGCCATTGTCGAGGCTGGGCAAGTCGATGCTTTAGGCCCTATCAACTATACGCTCAGCGCCGCTCCGTTCGTTCTGCTCAAAGGCTTGACAGCATGTCCTTCGGGTCGATTCGTGACGACCATGATCGCGCCAAAGCATGTGGATGCTGCGCAACTGCGCGCTATTTTGGCGAACCTCACGACACGCAACGCCGGAAGCGTCTATCCGGTATTTCCGCGACAGCAATTGTCGCCCGATGAACCGCGCCACCAAGGCGTACTCATCGTATCGGATTTCGTGGGCAACGTTCGGCGCTTGAGAAGCATTGTTGCGTTGCTCGATACGCCGCAGGAAGTGCATCCGACGCTACGCACCTTCGACCGGCAGGTGGACAACTGGTCGCCGGAGATTTCGATAGCCGATGTCGGGCCAACGGTGGACATGGCCACGGAGAAGCTTCTCACGCATTGCGTCGCATCTGGCGAGATTGCCCCCCTGATTGACGCAAGTATTTTGCAATACATTCCAACGCTGAAAGTCCCCACGATGTTGAGCGGGGTGTTCACGACTCAGATGCTGCATGCCGGACTCGCTGAGAGAAAGCTCGCGCTGCTTCCCTTTGGCGACTATTCGACGATTGTCCAGGTGACTGAGGCCATGACCATGAGCGAGATCGTCTACTCCCCGGACAAGCTCGCCGGCCATGACGACAATCGGCATGTCACCCTCGTGAGATCGCTCAAGCATGTTTCCGCCGAGGAGGTCCGTGCAGTTATTGCCAAACATCCGACGACGTTGAAGGAAAAGGGTACGATGATCCTAACGCTCAATTTTTCAAACTCGCTGGTGATGTGCGGCCGCGTTGAACTTCTCAAGGCCATCAACAAGGCTCTGGACGATCTCGACCGAGAGCCCGAGGACGTCGCCGAAGTGGTACGCGCCGTTCTGGAAATGCCCGAACGAACCATGGTGAGCAGGGTCGAAATCCGCCCCTCAAAACCAGGTAAGTGAGTCTAAGGAAAGAGGATTGGTGTGGATACAAAAGACCGTGGAAGAGGATTGGAAGTCCGGTTGCTCAGAGAAGCGCTAGGAGGCGGTTGGCGCAGGTCAGGCCCAGCCATGGAACCCGTCGCGGGGAAAGTTCCTTCGATTCCACATGTCAGGAGAGGAGATGGAGGTATGACTAGACTAGGCATCCCGCTCGATGCATCCCGTACGGGTCGCGAAGCGGAATCATTAGATCGCCGGCTCCGGCAGTATATCGTGGGTCAGAAAGAGGCGATCGACCAGATTGTCAATATCTACCAGCTCTACCTGACCGGGATGCTCGTTGCACTTATTGCCGCACTTTGCGTGGGCTTGGCTGGAGAGAGCCACGCCCAGAAGGGCCGGGGTCCCAAAGGACCTAAGATGCCGCCCGGAGTGCCCAAGAAGTTCCCGGGAAAGGCCAGCAAGAGTTTCCCGGCGCTCGCTGTCACAGACGTCAAGCCTGAAGGCGAGGTCAGCCTTGCTTCATTGCTGCCCAATGGGGCGGCCCAGTCGCGTCTGGGTTTGACGGACACCCACGCCTATCGCCTTGTGGAGTATGTGGCGGCCAGCCACGCTTTTCGGTTCATCGGCTACGAGTTTGCGACACAGAAGCAGGCCCAGTTTGACGTGAAACTGCCCAAAGAAGTCAAGCCGTTCACGGTCCCGCCCAGGGTGGCCTTTGGAGGCGGGGACGTCTGCGTGGTGAGCCAACAGGCCCAGGTCTGTTTTGTCCACATCAAGGACCGCAAAGCCGTTGCGGTGGGCGACATTGACAGCAAGGCGCCCATCAAGGAAAGCAAGCCCGTCAAAGGGGGCGGTCGGGGCAAAAAGGGGCCGGGGGAAGGGGCCAGCGTGCCGCCCAGCGGAGGCGAATATCGCGTTCATGGACTGCCGGGCGGCGCCTATGCCCTTTCGATCCTGCGCAACTATGACGCCAAGGCGCGCAAGTATGTCAGCGTCGATGCCATCCTCTACTCGGCCTCCGGCAAGGCGGTTACGCTCAAGTTCGAGCATGAGACTTATGGAGTTCCGCCGCGAGGCAAGGACGCCGTCTTTGGTGTCAAGGGCGACACAGCCGTGCTGCTTGTGACCAAGCCCAAGAACACCGGGGCGTTTTCAGGCGAAGTTGTATTGAGCTGCCTTGTTTTCGATCTGAAAACGGGGGCGCTCAAAGAGGCGCAAACCCACCCCGAAACCTGGGGCGGGCAGGACGCTGACACCTTCATGATGGCGCCAACGGGCGACTTCTTCGTGGCTCAGCCCTGGGGCAAGTACGATCGATTTGTGACTGAGCGCGGAACATGGAAGCAGGGCTACAAGACGGACTACTTTGACGCATGCGTGGGCTTCACGCCCGACGGCAGCGCCGGCATCTTTCTTGGCAACAACACCCCCCAGCGGGCGTACCTAACCGCGGTTCGTCTGGCAGACAGCAAGGACTTGTGGCGCACGACCGTGACCCACGACGAAGCCATGGGCAATGGCGAGGACGAACCCTTTACCGCCGTTGGGCCCGAAGCCAGGGCCGTGGCTGCGCACTTCGGCATCATTGAAGGCACGAGTGCCGGCGAGGCCCGCTTCTTGTACAAGAATGAGGGTGTTGATTTTGAGCCCCTGTGCATGAGCTACGACCAGGCAGGCAAGCAGGTGGCCGTGATGGCCCTCGACCGTCTGATCGTGTTGGATGCGAAGTCCCGCACCGAAACCCACAGTATTGTCTTGGAGAAACCCCTGGCCAAAGGCGCGCAGGGAGAGTTTGTGGCGTTTTCAAAGGCGGGCGACAAGGTCATGGCCTGTGTGAAGGGCGCCGGCGTCTGGCTCTTCGATCTGACCAAGCAGGCTGTCCTCGCAACCATGGGTCCCCTGGGCGGCGACCACGCGCGCCCGTTGCCTGACCTCAGTGCCGTGGTCTTTACCGCTCCAGCTTCTGAGGGAGGCAACCTCATGCTTCAGGCCTTTGGGCAGGAGAAGGCCAACGTGCACTACCGGGCCGAATACGAGGAAGTGCAGGCCATCTGCCTTTGGATGGACGAAAAGGGCGAATCCATGCTTGTGACGGAGCGTGGCATGGGAGAAGGAAACCTGTTCCTCCTCAACAAGAAGGGGGAGAAGGCGGAGACTTACAGCGTTGCGGAACTTGAGCCCCGCGTCGTAGGAGACAAGGCAGTCGCTGCCTTTGTGACGAAGTCAAAGAACGTGGTGCTGATCAACGACATCAGCGAAGGGGGCATGACGCTGATCAACTGCACGGTAATCGAGCCGGGTAAGGATGTGCCGGACCCCGTCTCGGCCAGCTTCCAGTGCACGATCAAGCTTGACGACTTGCAGGGCCGCTCGGCCTATGGGGCCACCGCGGCGACACCTTACTTCGGTGCTCTCTGGCAGGGAGACGACAAGCAGTGCCACTTTGCCTGCCCGGCCGGTGTGCTGAGTGTGGACATCGCCAAGAGTTCGTTTGCGCTCTCAGCCTGGAGCCGCAAGCCCGTGGGTGTCGTGGCAGTTCACCCGAAGTCCAAGGAATTTTTCGTGGCAGGCAACACCGGGCTTGCCACCTACAAGTTCAAGTAGCCGGGGACCAACCGGATTGCCGGCCCCAGAGTTCCGCGGTCAGCCGCTGGCGCGCTGCATGGCCGGTGCGAAGTCCTCGCGCCGCAGCCCAAGGAACTCTTCGGGCGTTGTGCCCAGCGCGTACAGCGCCTGAATGAATCGGGAGATGTGCACGAATTCCCGGCGCGACTCCCAGCGGGAAATCGTCGAAGGATCCACCATTACGCGCGCCGACAGGGCTTGCAGGCTCAGGCCTCGCTGGTGGCGCAGGTCTTTCAACCGCTGTCCGCGATGCAGTTTGATCACGTTGTTGGGCTCAATCACGGCTTGCTCCTTAGCAGGGCGCCTCACGCGTCAAAGCTCTCACTTTGCGTGTCCGTCAGGCGCTGATAGAAGTTGTCCTATTCGGTTCATCGGCAGGCCGAGGCGTCAAATTCAACGCAAAACAGAAAAACTATAAAATGCGCCTCGTCTTTTTCGGCACCCCGTCTATCGCCCTGCCAACGCTCAATGCTCTGGCGGTCCATCCTGCGCTTAGGCCTCTTGCGGTATTCACGCAGCCTCCGGCCCGTCGCTCCCGGCGCGGCGACGCGGAGTCCTGCGAAGTAGCGATTCAAGGAAGGCGCTTGGGTCTGGAGGTTCAAGAGGTTTCGACCGTCAATGAAGGCCCCGCCTTTGAGCGCCTGTGTCAGCTTCAACCCGAGGTCGTTGTCGTGGTGAGCTTTGGCCAGATTCTCAAGCGAGGCGTTCTGCAGTTGCCACGCCACGGTTGCCTGAACTTTCACCCCAGCCTGCTGCCCCGATACCGTGGAGCGGCGCCGGTTCAGCGGGCCATCATGGCCGGTGAACGCACCTCGGGCCTGAGCATCATGCGCCTGGTGAAAAAGCTCGATGCGGGTCCGATTCTCCTTCAGCAAGCCTGGCCCCTGCGCGAAGAGGCTGACGCCGAAGCCCTTTTGGCCGAGGCTGGCGAACTTGGCGCGCCGCTGATGGTTCGCGTGCTTGAAAGGCTTGAGCGTGAAGACTTGCCCGCGGCCGTGGAGCAGGACGATGCCTTGGCCAGTTACGCTCCGCCGCTTTCCAAGGACGATGGCCGCCTCGACTTTCGGCGCCCCGCCGTCGCGCTGCGAGATTTGGTCCGGGGTGTCCAGCCCTGGCCGCGCGCAAGTTGCCAGCTATTGATGCCCGCGGGGGCACGGCGCGTCATTGTTCATCGCGCTTCCAGTCGGCAGGGCCAGGGGCGGCCAGGCCGGATCGAAACTATGGAAGACGAGGGTCTGGTGGTGGGCTGCGGCGAAGGTTTGCTTTGCCTTGAGTCCGTCCAGCTTGAGGGTAAGGCAGTGCAACCCGGGCGCGCGCTGGCCAACGGCCTGCGCCTCAAGCCTGGCGACTGCTTTGCCACGACGGAGGGCCCGTGAGCAACGCCCAACCACCCGCAGCGTCCGCCTCTGAGCCCAACCGCGAAACCAGTACCGTCGTCTGGTACGACTTCGCCCCGCTAATCAAGCCTGCGCAGATGGTGCGACTCAAGGGCAGCGACAAGCGTCTGGCTTTTGAGCAGCTTGTGGCCAGTGCCGCCCGGGCGCTAGATCTGGGGGCGAGCCAGCAACTCGACCTTTCGGCCGCGGTACAGGCGCGCGAAGCCGCGCTTAGCACGCAACTGGGACCCGGCTGGGCTGCGCCCCATTGCGTCCTGGATGTTCCGGCCCGGCTTACACTGGTTGTGGGGCGTTCGCGAGCGGGCATTGACTTTGGCCGGCCTGAGCTCGGTCGTGTGCACCTGGTGTTTCTGTTTGTCAGCGGTCCCGACGGCCACGATGAGTACCTGCGTGCGATTTCTTCGCTGGCGCGGGCCTTCCGCGACTCGGACCGCGACACGCGCATTTCCCGGGTTCTTGCCGCCGACACTCCGGCCAAGCTCGCTGCCGCCCTTTCGGAGCGTATTGAGCGCGGGCGCATGGTCGTCAGCCGCAAGCTCCCCGCCGTGACCCGGGCGCTGATTCGCCACCTGCTGAAGTTCGCCGCGGACATTGAAGCCGAGGTGATCCTTCTGTTTGCGGACGTCTTCACCAAGCCTGAAGAACTGGTGCCCCTGATTACCAGGCAGGTCGTGCTGGCCTCCCGTGCGACTTCACTGCCGGAGTCTCTCGTGTCGCGGGCCAAAGGTTATGTGCGACTTGCCCATGACCAGCTCAGCCATGAAAGCGCCTTTCAACTGGCCATGCTGCACGCGGGTGCCCGGGGTTTGACGCGCGGCGGCCTGGTGGTTTCGGCCTGTGGCGACAAGGGCAGCGACGATCTCGACAGCATTCGCATTGAACGTCCCGACCTTATGTTCCTGCGCGTACTGGACAAAGAGGGCCGCGAAATCGTGATGCCCGAAGTGCTGGAGCGCTCTTTGGAAATTGCCGTGGAACTGGCGGAGCAAGGGCGAGAGGGCAGCCCGGTGGGCCTGGTCATGGTGCTGGGCGATTACGAACGCGTCAAACCCTTGACCCAGCAGCTCACGATCAATCCGTTCCGGGGTTATCCGGAGAACGAGCGAAGTCTCCTGGACCCTGCGCTGGAGGAAACGGTAAAGGAGTTCGCCGCCATTGACGGAGCCTTCATCGTGGCGGGCAATGGCGTCATTCAGAGCGCAGGGACCTATCTGTCGCCCCCGGCCGAGGTGCGCGTCGAACTCGTTTCCGGCCTGGGCACTCGACACCGTGTCGCGGCCGCCCTGAGCAAAGCGACGGAGGCCATCGTGATTGTGCTTTCACAGAGTACCGGCCGCGTCACGGTTTACCGGCAGGGCCGCGAGGTCATGGCCGTGACGCCACCCCGCGCGCGCATCGAGTACGGCGGGGCTTGAGGCGAGTGCGCCGTTCACTCGGGCTTGGAGGCGCCCTGTGATTCATTCTCGAAGGTAGGCGGTACGGGTGGAAGTTCGCCCGGCGCCGGCAGGGGCTCGACCTTCTTGGGAAAGAGCAAAGAAGCAGCAATGGACACGCCCAGCACGCCGAAGATGACCCCAAGCGAAACGCGAATGTCGATGTGAAAGGGGTTGGTATCCGTGTAAGTCTCGGGCCAGAGCCACGCCGCGACGGGCGGCAGGATCATCTTCACACCGATGAAGCTCAGTACAACGCCCAGACCGTACTTGAGATACTGGAACAGGCCCATGATTCCCGCCAGGGCGAAGTAAAGCGCACGCAGGCCCAAGATCGCAAACACGTTGCTGGTGAAGACGATGAAGGGGTCCTGAGACACGACAAGAACGGCCGGGATGGAGTCCACGGCGAAAATCACGTCTGTCAGCTCAATCAAGATCAGCACGATGAAGAGCTGCGTGACGTGGAACTTGCCGTTGACGCGCTTGAAGAACTTGCCCTCGTGGTCGCCCTCGTATACGGGCAGCATCTTGCGGATCATCCGAAAGACGATGTTCTTGTGAGGTTCCGGCTCCTTCTCGCCTTGGAGAAGAAGCTTGATGCCGGTGAACACCAGAAATGCGCCAAAGATGTAAAGCAGCCACTTGAACTGGTTGACCAGCGCCGTGCCTGCAAGGATGAAACCGGCGCGCATGATCAGCGCGCCCAGCACGCCCCAGAACAGCATTTTGTGCTGATATTTCGCGGGCACCTTGAACATGGCGAAAATCAGCACGAAGATGAACAGATTGTCGACGGAGAGCGCCTTCTCCAGCACCCAGCCCGCCAGATACTCCATCGTCTTGGTCGGGCCCAGGTCAGGTGTGATGTAGATCAGGCCGGCGAACGCCAACGCCAGAGCGATCCAGACCGCGCTCCACAGCAGGGCCTCGCGGATCTTGACTTCGTGGGCCTTGCGGTTGAACACCAGCAGGTCCACGGCCAGCATCGCCAGCACAAAGGTCAAGAACCCGATCCACCACAACGGGCCTTCAGTTTGGAGAACAGCCAGCATGGGAGGCGCACGTTAGGAAAAGCCGGCCATCGCGCCAGCGCGAACCGAATTCACTGTCGCCCGATTCAGGCAGCAGCTAGCCCTGTTCGCCCAGCCAGCGCTCGCAGTCAATCGCCGCCATGCAGCCCGAGCCTGCCGCCGTAATCGCCTGTCGATAGGTGTGGTCCTGGACGTCACCGCAGGCGAACACCCCATGCACGTTCGTGTAGGTGGAGGGATGATCCTTTGGCCCGCCCGCCGCCGCGCCCGTGATGATGTAGCCGTTGTCGTCCATCTTGAGCTGGCCCTTGAACAAGTCGGTGTTGGGGATGTGGCCAATGGCCACGAATACGCCGTCAGCCTCAATGTCGTTCGATTGTCCGGTCTTGGTATTCCTTGCCTTGATGCCGCGCACGGTGCCGTTGGCGCGAAGCAGGTACTCCACAGGCTGTTCGTTGAGGCGCATCTTGATCTTGGGGTTCTTCTTCACGCGTTCGAGCATGGTTTTGCTGGCGCGGAACTCCTCGCGACGGTGCACCAGCGTAACGTCCGCGAAGTGCGTCAGGTAATGCGCTTCTTCCATGGCGCTGTCGCCGCCGCCGAGCACGAGCACGTGCTTCTTCTTGTAGAAGGCGCCGTCGCAGGTGGCGCAGGTGTGCAGACCACGGGAAATCAGCTTCTCTTCACCGGGAATGCCGAAGAGGCGTGAGCGTGCTCCCGTGGAGATGATTACGGAATCCGCACTGTATTCGGCGTCGGCGGTGACCACCTTGAACGGCCGCTTGCTTAAGTCCACGGCGTCCACGTCGGTGTCAATGTAGGTCGCGCCCATTTCCTCGCCCTGCTTGCGCATGGCGCCCATGAGTTTCTTGCCGTCAATGCCGCCCTCGGGAAAGCCGGGGAAGTTCTCGATTTCGCTGGTCAGCATGAGCTGCCCGCCCGGCGGCCCGCCGCGCGTGAACCCCGCCAGCACCAGAGGCTTGAGGCCGGCGCGGCCGGTGTAGATGGCGGCGGTGTTGCCCGCGGGTCCGGAGCCGATGATGATGACGCGATGATGTTCGGGCATGGTTCAGGTCCTGGGTTGGGGCGCGAATAATCGATAAGCGGGGCCGAATAATCAACCCTGCAAATGCACGGCTGGGCGATTACAGGATTGATAACTGCGCGCCGAACATTGATTATTCCCGTTGTGGCGCAACGCAAGACCAACATCTGGTTTGCCCTGTTCCTGGGCTGGATGCTTCCCGGCCTGGGGCACTTCTACGTGCGGCGCCACGTTCACGGCACGTTCTACATGCTGAGCATCTGCGGGCTCTACGCTGCGGGAGTGGCCCTTTCGCGCGGCACCGCCGTGAATTGGGACGCACACGGTACGTACTTTCTGCTGCAGATGCTGGCCAGTCCCATCACCCTTTCCTTCGAAGTCATGCGTGACCGTGGCGACATGGGCCTGGGGGACTCCCTGAAAGTTCTGGATCACCAGAGCGGCGTGGTTTATGCGGCCACGGCGGGCGTGCTTAACCTGATTACCCTGTGCGAGCTTCACCGCCGACACGAATCGCCGGACGCACCGGGCCCTGGGGACACGCTGAGGGCCGAACTGGTGGTGCGAAGCAAGGGAGCGCCAAAGGCATGAGCATTTTCCTTCAGCTTTTGCCGGCCGCCCTTATTGGCGGCGTGGTGATGGGCGTGAGCCAGTCGCGCGACTTTGCGCGCGGCCTCTTGCGCGGCGCCGTGAATAGCCTGCTTCTGGTGGGGGGGCTGGTGCTGCTGGCGCTGCTCGTGGCGCTGGCCGAAAATCCGCAGATGCTCAGTTAGTGCCCCTTCGGGTGTCGTGCGGTATACTGCGCCCATGCGAGACGCGGTCATCCGCGAGTACGAGCCCAATGAAATCGTGTGCCGGCAGGCCGGTCGCGCCGACCGCATCCTGCTTTTGCGCAAGGGTGCCGTACGTTCCGTAGTCATTCCGGAAAAGGAGGCCGAGGGCGCCGATGACGCCAGACTGCGGCGCGGCCGCGACGTGAACCTACACCTGGAGAAGAGTCTGATTCTCGCGGCGGACGGCGCGCTGATGGGCAAATACACGGAGAGCATCATAGCCGTGGAACCTGCCACCTTAGTGGAGGTTCCGGTGGATGCCCGGGCAATCATCAGCATGATCGCCGAGGACGGAGAGTTTGGCCTGTCTCTGGCGCGTTCCCTTGCGCGCAAACTTGTGGGTGCCAACCGCGGATTGGGGGGCATTCAGCGTGAGGCCGGGCGCTATTCGCGCGAGCTGCAGGGCCTGACCACGGATTTCTACAACCTGGTCCACCGCATTCAGGAAGATGCCGAAGGCGAAGACGACGTGCTGCGCGCGCTCAGCGTGGCCAAGCGCTCCTGGTCCTACCACATGGGCGAAAGCGGGGGTGCTGAAGTCACCAAGCAGACCACCAATCTGATGACTCGCGTGACGGACAGCGGTGCCCTGGCCGGCAGCCAGCAACGCCTGAAGAAGGGCAACCTTCTCTGTCGGCGCGGCGATCCGGGCAAGAGCGTATACATTCTGATCAGCGGTCGCCTCAGCGTGCGTATCGGCAACGAGCTCTACGGTATTGTCCGGCCCGGCGAAACGGTCGGCGAGATAAGCGTGCTGCTGGGCGACGAAGAGCCCAGGCGCATTGCGGACATACAGGCTGAAGAGCCCAGCGTCGTCGGTGTGGTTCCCGGAGACGCCTTTCCGCTGCTGTGCAAAGCGCAACCCAAACTCCTGATCAACATCTGCAAGCTGCTGGCCCTGCGCTCGGCCAACACGCAACAGTTGGCCGCTGAAAGCGAGGGGGCGCTCAAGTCGGTTCTCGCAAAGTTCGGGGGCGAGAAGTGCAGCTTCATGGAAGACTGCGAGGCCCTGAAGGACCAACTCGACCTCCTCATGGAGGAGTTTGACTTTCCGCTGCAGCTCGAACACGAAACACTTACGCGACTGGCTGAACGCTGGTCGCTCAAGGTCGAGGAGTTGCGCCGCAGGGTGGCCCCCGCCATGGCGCGAGCCTGACAAAACGGGCTGTTTGATTGTTTTTACACTTTGCGCTTGTGCAAAAACATAAAAAGACTAAAGTTCCGATAGAACATCATCGGAGCTTCCTGTGTCCATCCGTTCATGCCTCATCCTGCTTATCCTTTGTGCTTCGCCGCTTGTAGCTCAGGGGTTTCCTGACAATCGACCCCTGCCTGTCGAGGCCACCAAGTCCCAGGTTGCCGCGCCCTCCACGCCCGAAGCCGGAACCCTTGACGTCGCGGGCAAGCTGCTGGGAGGTGTGGCCATCCTTGGCTTGTTGTTTGGCGCCTTCGTCTATTTCGCGCGGCGCAACCCGGCCATGCGCAAGATGTTGGGGACGTCTGACATGGTTCGCGTGCTTTCGCGCGCCCATCTCGGCGGAAAGCATGCACTGCTCGTGGTCAAGGTGGGAGACAGGGTGTTGGTGCTCGGGTCTGGGGCGGAGGGCCTGCGCACGCTCTCCGAGATCTCCGATGCTACGGAGGTCAGCCGCCTGACCGCCGAGAGCCAGCCGGCGAACCGACAATCCTTCAAGGAAGCCCTCAAGCAGAGCCTAACTCAGCCCGAGGACGACTCGTCCCAGCCAGTCACCCGGAGTCAGAACGCTCGTCTGGCCCAGATAAGGCTCGAACTTGACCGCATCACCCGGCCTCAGGAGGTCGCATGAAGCCGCGGAGATTCACGCGCATGTTCCTCGAACCAAGCGCGCGGCAGTTACGCGATTACTCGGCCAAGGTGCTGGGGCGGTTTCTCCCATTCTGGCTGTTCGTGGCGGCCGCGGCGCTGCTGATCTTCTTTGCCGGGGCGGCACAGGCGCAGGAGCCGGTAGTTGTGAAGCCGACATTCATCGAGCGTGCAGAGAGCTTTGAGGACACCACGGCGGCCCTGGAACTCATGGTGCTGCTGACGGTCCTCACGCTGGCTCCCTCGATTCTGATTCTTACCACGGCGTTCACGCGCATTGTCATCGTCATGAGCTTTGTGCGACGTGCCCTGGGCACACAAGAGTTGCCGCCCAACCAGCTGCTCATCGGCCTTTCGCTGATGTTGACCTTCATGGTCATGCGACCGACATTCATGGACATCAAGGACAAGGCTTTTCTGCCTTACCAAAACGGTGAGATCACCCAGCAGGAGTTCCTGCATCGGGCTGAGCAATCGATGCGCAGTTTCATGTTCACCCACGTCAGTCCGAGGGATCTCAAGCAGTTCAAGGAACTCAGCGAAGACCCTTCCCATCCACAGACTTGGGAGACCTATGGCGACGTGGACACCCTAGTCCTGGTGCCGGCCTTCGTGACCAGCGAGCTCAAGCGCGGCTTCTATATGGGATTCATCCTTTACCTGCCGTTTCTGATCATCGATCTCGTCGTGAGCACGGTGCTGATTGCCATGGGCATGCTGGTCCTGCCACCGGTGCTGATCAGCCTGCCCTTCAAGCTGCTGCTGTTCGTCATGGTGGATGGCTGGAACCTGGTAATTCTGGGCCTGGCCCGGAGTTTCCAGGTGGCGCCCAGTTTGTGAGGGTGCTCATCCACAACTGACCGAATTCAACACATTGAGGATGCGCCATGCTGGACCAACTGCAGCAGGCAACAGACGTGACCAACGGTGCCCTGGAAATGAGCTTTGAGCTGGCCGCTCCCATGCTCGTGGCCGCGCTGGTGGTGGGGCTGGTGATCTCGATTTTCCAGACCGCTACATCGATCCAGGACCAGACCTTGAGTTTTGTGCCCAAGATACTCGTCATCGGGGCGCTGCTGCTTCTGCTCTTTCCATGGATGTCGCGCACGCTCATCGAATACACGGAAGTGCTC
>JABWBM010000212.1 GCA_013360495.1 Planctomycetaceae bacterium | reverse complement strand
TCGCATGGCTCGACAAGGAGGAAGATTTTGGTTTTCCGCGAAACTTTCCATTGGATTTCTCAAGTCAGGCCGCCGATTGAGAGACTAAGAAGTGTTCTCTACCGCCCGGAACGATACCGGACGGTGACCGTATGAGAGGGAAGCCATGAGATCCTATATCTCAGTATTGCTGTCATTGCCGCTGCTGGCCGTGTTTCTAGGCTGCGAGGCGGCTCCCAGACCGATGAGCGAGATGGACTACCGCCATGTGCATCAGGAGCACATGGGAGAGGTGTCGCCGCTCGGCCAAGGCGGTTGGGAATTCCCGGTAACCAAGCTCACGAACGCCGAAGTTTACGACTACGGCCACCCGAACGTCAGCATGGACGGCAAGTGGCTCGCCTATGCCTCGAATGCCAACCGTGGACAGGCCGACGTTTACCTGCAACCCATGGACGGTTTCGCCGCGCGCCAGCTTACGCACGGCCCGGGCAGCAACATTCACCCCGCCATTTCGCCCGATTCGAGCATGGTGGCCTTCGCCTCTAACCGTGACGGCAAATACCGCATCTACGCCATGTCGACCAAGGGCTCAGGCCGCGTCGAGGAAGTCAGCGATCCGAACTACGAATCCATGTCGCCGACGTGGTCGCCCTGCGGCATGAAGGTCGCCTTCGCCACACGCATGGACGACAAGTCGCCGTGGATGATCGCTGTTCGCTGCCGCAACAGCGGACAGATCAGCTATCTCCGCGAGGGCATGTTCCCCGACTGGTCGCCCTTTGGAGATTCGATCGTCTTCCAACGCACCAAGCAGCATGAACCTGGCTATTCGGCCGTCTACACGATGCGCTCGGACGGCTCCGAACTGACGCTCGTCTACCACTCCGACACTCACGGGGCCATCACACCGGCTTGGGCGGGCGGCGAGTGGATCGTGTTCGCCACGGTCAACAAGTCCGAGGTGAGCAAAGTCGGCATGGGTGACCTCAACGCCGACGACATCTGGATGGTCAAGCGCGACGGCACGCAGGCGAGCCTGCTGACTCAACATCGCCGCGCTGATTGGGACCCCTGCTTCGATAACACGCGCCGCCGCGTGGTGTACGTCTCCGATTGCGACGGCTGCCAGAACATCTACGCCGTGGATACCAACATGGCCGGCCCGCGCGTCGATGGCTACAGCAAGCTCTTCGGCGGCGGCGAATAGCAAAGACTGAAACTTGTTTTTGTAGCGCCCCGCGCCCTCGCGGGGCGTCTTGTTTTTAGTTTGTGTGGCTCTGCATTGACAAAACAAGCCATGTTCAGACGAAAGCCTTCAACATCACAGCCCATCTTTTCTTGGCGATACTCTGGTGCGAAAATAGCGACGTGTGGCATCCCGACGCGCTTTGTTTTTGATGAATACATCGACCCCATAGGGATACGGAGCAATCACCACACCCTTTTGAACATCTATGATGAGCATGCTGTCAACATTATCGCGAAGACTGTTTTCGTCCATGAGAGACCGAAACATAGGGTAATAATCGATGGTGTTCCAATTTGCGTGAGCAGCAAAGATCGTATATTCGTGCTTCTTTTCCCCATCCCCGTCAATATCTCTTTCGGTGTAGGACACAACTTTGACGGCAGGCGACTTGGTACACTGTGACAGTAACTTGGGCCCTTGCTCTTTCGCACTACGGTAAGCGGCCACGGTGATCATAACCTCGTGCTTGACGTCGACGAGGCTTGAAATCAGGGCGTCCAGGAACTCACAAGCCTCTTTCTTGCTCCCCCTTCTCGTCGATGCGCCTTTTTTGTTTTTGTTGGGCCAGTAATACAGCCGCGTCCACCACTTCGGATGCGAACCTCGCAAACAATAACCAAGGAGCGGGACATCACCCAACAACATCTTCACACGCTTCATGGATTCACGCTTGATAGACATACGAGGCATCAACCATACAACTTTCTGAATTCCTCCGGGATCGGCTTCGAACCTTTCATCGCGGGGTCGGTGAAACAGATCGTCGTTTCGCAATCGGCCGCAATTGTCTCGCCATCCTTGTCCTTGCGAACAATCTTCTGGTCGAACGTCACTGAGCTGTTGCCCATGCGCTTCACCGACGTTCGCACTTCGAGGTCGTCGTCTAACCCGAGCTGCGCGCGAAAATTGATCGTTGTCGCAACCGTGACGAGCCGCACATTCCATGCGTCAGCGATGCTGGTATAGGTGAACCCCTTGTCCTGCAACAACCTGCTGCGGCCATGCTCGAGCCAGTTCATATAGACCGCGTTGTTGACGTGGCCATAGACATCGAGCTCGTAACTCCGTACCCGAAGGCTGTAAACTGCTGTATAAGACATGATTGGCGCTCCTAGACCGTTGCCTGAACTTTGGCAATGGTTCGAGGCCATGATAGCGGGCGAAGGGCGAATCTACGACAATACATTAAGAATGCCGCGCTTGCTTCTGTAGCGTCACGCCTATGGCGTGACGTCTTGTGAAAAATCAAGCGTGGGCCAAAAGACGTCACGGCACTCGCCTCGGCGAAGCCGCTTCGGCGGAGCCGAGTAGCCGTGACGCTACAAAGAGAAAGCTGTATGACGTGCGCGTGTGCATGTCGCAGCGACGGCAGGGTTTGAGCGATGAAGAAATATTCCTTCAAACAGCTTGCCTTCAGTTATGCCGCATTCCTGATTGCGGGCGCGGCTATTGTCGGCTTCCTTGCCCACGACACCTTCGAGCGCAACATGGAGCGCCAGACAGAAAGGCGCATGGAAGGCAATGCCCAACTCATCGCGCGTCAGTACGGGCCCGACACCCTCGCACGCCTGCTCGAGGTCAAGGACTCGACCGACCCGCTTGTGCAAGTGGTCCATGCCTGGGCAGTCGACGCCGCCGACAAAGCCGATATGAAGCGCATCCGTATTATTACCGCCGATGGCCGCGTCGCCATCGACTCCGCCGATATCGATAACCGCGGCATGATCGACTACAACGAGCGCATCAATAAAATGGAAATCGATAAGGTGATAGCGGAAGGAAAACCTGTTTGTTCAATTATGTTCCCACTCGATACCGATCATGGCGTATGCCTGTTCAAGACCGCCTACGCCCTTGTCCCCCGCGCGGAGGACACGCGCACAGGCGAGGTCTTCATTGCCGCCGTAGAAATGCCCGCCGGGTACACGCACCGGCTGGAGCGCTTGAAGCTGACGGTAACGCTCTTCGTGGCGGGATTTTCGATCTTCGTCGTCCTCTGCACGTACGCCGCGACGAAATACTTCAACAAGCTACAATTGCGCATCGAGGAGCAGCGCCGCAAAGCTGAATTGGCCGAATTCTCCGCCGCCATCGCCCACGAGATCAAGAACCCGCTCGGCGCAATGCTCACCGGTGTACAGTTGTTGAGCCGCGGCCTCGACGAAAAGCAACGCAAGATTTCCGATCGGCTTGAGCGCGAGGTGCATCTACTCGACCGGATCGTGCGTGACTTCCTCGCGTTCGCCCGCGGCGCGCAACGACAGCCCGAGCGCACCACCCTCTCCGCCGTCATCGCGCAAGTGCGCGAGCAACTTACGCCCGAGCAAGATCGCATCTTCGAATCGGGCGGTGACACCGGCGTAGAGCTTGTCGTCGATCGCGTGGCGTTGACGCAAGCGCTAGCAAATCTCGTCAAGAACGGCGCGCAAGCCGCCATGGAGCGCGGGCTGCAACCTTCAGTGAAACTCCGCGCAAGGACGAATGGCAGCCGCCTCGACATCGAGGTCGAGGACAACGGCGGCGGCATCCCGACCACTGTACGCGAAAAACTCTTTCAACCCTTTGTCAGCGGACGCAGTGATGGCACTGGCCTCGGCCTTGCCATCACCCGCCGCCTGATCGAAGACATCGGCGGCAGGATTTCCCTCATTCGAAGTAGCGCAGAAGGCACACTCTTTCATGTCACCCTTGAGATGAAAACTGGAGGTGCGATATGAGTTCCATGGGCAAGGTTCTTGTGGTCGAAGACAAGGAGAGCATGCGCGACATGCTCCTGATGGCGCTGGAACAGGCGAACTATTCGGCATCGGGCGCAGCCGATGGCGAGGAAGCGCTGCGAACATTGAAAACAACGCCATACGATCTTGTGATCTCCGACTTGAAAATGCCGAAGATGGACGGGCTTGCGCTGCTCAAAGCCTCGCGCGAACTGCACGCGCCGCCAGCGTTCATCATGATCACTGCCCACGGCTCGATCCCCGACGCCGTTGAAGCCATCAACTCCGGCGCCTTCGACTTCGTGGAAAAACCTTTCGATCTCGAAGAACTCGAGTTCAAGGTCGCCGAGGCCATCGGCAAACATGCGCCCATCGGCACGGGCAAGGCGACGCTCGAAGGGCTGATCGGCTCGTCGCCGCAGATGTGCGAGGTGGCGGAGATCGTGCAGCGCGTGGCCGCCGCGAAATTGCCCGTACTCCTCACCGGCGAGCCGGGCACCGGAAAGCAAAGCGTCGCGAAGGTTCTCGCCAATCTGAGCCCCCGTGCCGGACGCCCGATCGTCATCGTGGACGCCGCCAACGCCGAGTCCGAGTTCGGCGTGGAAAGCGAACTCTTTGGCCATGAGAAAGGCGCGCTCAAGGGTGCTAAAAAACGCTTCAGCGGCGCTCTTGAACAAGCCGATGGCGGGACGGTCATCATTGCATCGGTCGAGCGCCTCACGCCCGCTGCCCAGCGTAGGCTCTACCAATTTTTGCAGGATCGGCGCTTCGAGCGGATTGGCGGCGACAAGGCGATCGATGCCGACGTGCGGGTCATCGCGACAGCCAAGGACGACCTCACCGACCACGTGATGAAGAGCAACTTTCGCGAGGACCTTTACTACCGGCTCAAGGGAGTGACGGTGCATTTGCCACCCCTGCGCGACCGCCAGGGTGATCTGGCGCTGTTGATCGAGCATTTCCTCGCGCAGGCAACAGCCGAACACAAGCGCAATGTGAAACTTTCGCCCCGCGTGACCAAGCTCCTCGGCGAATACGCCTGGCCGGGAAACGTGCGCGAACTGGCCAGCGTGATCGAG
>JABWBM010000034.1 GCA_013360495.1 Planctomycetaceae bacterium | reverse complement strand
GTCATGGGCGCGCCGGTGTGTGTCGGCATCGATCCGCACCTCGACCGCATTCCATTGACTATCCTCGAGAAGGCGCGCAAGTCTTACACCAACCAGCGCGACATCATCGTTGAAACCGTATGCGGCTTCTGCATGCCGTTGCTCGACGTGCTGATCGAATCGGGCATTCGCGTCGTCAAACCCCAAGTGGCGTTTTTCGAAGCGCTCGGCCCCAACGGGCTCGCGGCCTACGAGATCGTCTGCCAGCAGGCCCAGGAACTCGGTATGCTGGTGATCGCCGACGTCAAGCGCGGCGACATCGGCTCAACCTCGGCGGCATACGCAGCCGCATGGCTCGGCGGGACGCATATTCACGGCTTACGGCTGCGTCCCTTCGCGGTGGATGCCGTCACCATCAACCCCTATTTCGGTACCGATGGCGTCGACCCATTCGTGAAGGCAGCGGCCGAGACGAGCCGTGGCGTGTTCATCCTTTTGAAAACGTCGAACAAGACTTCGGCGGAGTTTCAAGACCTGGTGCTCGCTGGCGGCGAGCCGGTCTACACCGAAGTCGCGCGGAAGATCGAAGCATGGGGATCGGCCAGCACGGGCGAGCGCGGCTACAGCGACATCGGCGCGGTTGTCGGCGCGAACACACCGGAGATCGGCGCGATTCTGCGGGATATTCTCCCCAATACGCTCTTTCTCGTTCCCGGTTTTGGCGCTCAGGGCGCCGGTCCGGATGAAATCAGGCCATTGTTCAAGGCGGATGGGACGGGCGCCATCGTCAACTCGTCGCGCGGCGTGATCCACGCCTATGGCAACGACACCTACACGGGCGACTGGAAGGCACTGGTCGCAAGCGCCGCAAAGCAGTTCATCGCCGATGTGCGCGGGGCGCTCGGGCGTCCGGCGAAGGCAATTCGATAGTCCTGAAGATTAGCCATGAACCTTTGGCGAGCTGCTTC
Organism: Planctomycetaceae bacterium; assembly: GCA_013360495.1. Classification (GTDB taxonomy): domain Bacteria; phylum Planctomycetota; class UBA8742; order UBA2392; family JABWBM01; genus JABWBM01. The sequence goes on along the minus strand of JABWBM010000034.1, from coordinate 22,904 downwards.
GTTTGTACTGATCATGCTGACGGCTTCCTGCCGGGACGGTTCGCCGGGCTTTACGGGGCCAGCTCCCGAGGGTTTTGTCATGATTCCCGCCGGGCGTCATATCATTGGCAGCAGCGAGCAGGAGCGCGCCGTAGCGCTTTCCCATGTCCTATCGGACAAGATTCCATCGGCTCAAGCGCGCCTTGATCTCGAGCTTTTCCGGCACGAGGTCGATCTTCCCGCTTTTGCTGCCGGTCGCTACCCGGTGACGATGCGTGAATACGCCGAGTTCATCGCTACGACCGGACATCGCGCGCCGGATCTATCGGAGCTGGAATGGCTTGAGGAAGCGCAACGCAGCGGCCTTGGCCTCGAGCATGCCTCGGACTATGCGAAATACGTGAGGCCCCTCTGCTGGAGCGGCGGTAAACCTCCTAAGGGGAGAGAGCATATTCCAGTTGTGCTGGTGAGCCGCGACGACGCGGATGCGTATTGCCGCTGGTTGGGCGGAAGGCTTGGCCGCAACGTCCGCCTGCCGGACGAGGTGGAGAGCGAGGCCCTTGCCGGGGCGAGCGCGTACCCGTGGGGCGGGGGCTGGGAGCCGGACATGGGGTACTTCAATACCAACGCCACGGCCCCGGGCCCCGTTGGTAAACACGGCGGCAAGGTGTCGAAAGACATCACTGGAAATGGCGTAGGCGACTACACAGGCCAGGTTTATGAATGGACGTTATCCCCTGACGGTCGCCGTCATGGATATGGTATTCTCAAGGGTGGAGGTTGCTGGCTCGACGGCGCGGCTGACAGCCGCAGGGCGGCGCGGCGTGGCGTACCGCTGGATACGCGCCACGTGCTCGTCGGTTTTCGTGTGATCATCGCTGACTGATGCCGGAGGATCGATATGAGTTTGGGGTTGCTGCTGATAACCACGGTGATATTCGCGGGTGGGTCGCTCGTGGCGGGCGGCGTTCTTTATTGGAAGCCATCCATCGAAGCCGAAAACCGTGAGGAAACGACCGCCGAGGGTACGATCAAGAAGTGGGGTTGGAAGGGCGGCGTCGAAGTTCAGGATTACCAAGGCGGAACGACGGTCGTTTCACGCAAGGACGTGATCGACGTTTGGCGCGACGAGGAACGGAGCAAAGAATATCGCAATGTCCTCGAGTCCGGCGACGTCGCGGCATTCAAGGAGTTTGTCAAGAGCGCCAAGACCGACAATCCCGACCGTGAGGAGGCTCTTCGTGAATTGATGTTGATGTCGCTTTCCGGCTGGACGTTGAGCGACGCCATCGCCATCCATCAGCAATATCTCAAGGAGCATCCGGACGGAAACTTCCTTGCCATGGCCCACCAGCAACTCGCTTCGTTGCAGGCGCAGGCGAAGAAGAGCGACGACGCGCTCAAGACGTACGGTGAGATGGAAAAGCTGTTGGGAAAGCACAAGGCCTACGCGTGCTTCAAGGCTGGTGAAATCCATCTCAACGGCGGGAAGTTTGAAGATGCCCAGCGGAAATTCGCGGAGGCGCAAAAGGAGGCGGAGACCGTCAGGGACGAAAACCTTCTTGTTGCAGCCCTTGGCTTTGGCGGCGAGGCATTGCTGCGTCTCAAAAAGAACGATGAAGCCAAAAAGAACTTCGAAACACTTTTCGAAAAGAACACGTTCAAGGGCATTATGACCACAGACGGAAACGTTGCCCGGGGCATCGCGCATAAGGGGCTTGGCGATCTCGACGGCGACACCGAAGCGGCCTACACCCACTATCAGAAGGCTTCCTACTGGCTTGGCGGGAACATTCGTGAAGGGCAGTGCGTCCTCCGTATGATGCAGATCGCCGAGGCATTGTCGACTAAGGGCGAGAAGTGGGCCGATCGCGCCGACAAGCTGCGCAAGATCATGCAAGCCCGTTGGCCCGAACTGTTGAAAACCTGACCGGCGGGGAATCATCGAAGATGCGCATACTTGTCACCGGAGGAGCCGGCTTCATCGGCAGCAACGTCGCCCTCGAACTCCAGCGCCGCCAGCCCAAAGCGGACATCGTCGTGCTTGATTCATTTTCGGAAGGGACCTTCGCCAACCTCGTTGACTTCCGGGGCGATGTGGTTTGCGCCGACCTTACCGAGCCGTCCTGGACGATGTCCATCGGCGATGCGCCTTTCGACCAGATCTACCACCTCGCGGCCATCAGCGATCAGCGCGTGACGGATCAGGCAAAAATGATGCGCGCCAACGTCGAAGGCTTTCGTGCGCTACTCGACTTCGCTCAGCCCACCCAAACGCCGGTTGTCTACGCGAGTTCCGCGTCGACCTATGGCCTGCGCGCCGGCGTGATGCGCGAGGGCGACGCGCCGTCCCCCGCCACGGTCTACGCATTTTCGAAGATGGTGATGGACAATCTCGCGCGCATCAGGACGGAGGAGTTGAAGGAATGGCGGCTAATCGGCATGCGCTATTTCAATGTTTACGGCCCGCGCGAGGGACATAAAGGCGTGCCGGCGTCGATGATCTATCACCTCTCGAAGCAGATGATGGAGAGTCAACGCCCGCGCATCTTCGAATTCGGCGAGCAAAAGCGCGACTTTGTCTATATCGACGATGCGGTCAATGCCACGATCCTCGCCATGGAGAAGGCCCCAGCGACCGGTATCTATAACGCAGGCACCGGCGTTCCGCGCAGCTTCAACGATATGGTGAGAATTCTGAACACTGTGCTCGATACTGCGCTGCCCGCGGAATACATCCCCTGCGCGTTCAAGGCGAGCTATCAGTCGCACACCGAAGCCGATCTGACCAGGTCGCGGAAAGATCTCGGCTACAGGCCTCAGTTCACGCTGGAGAAGGGCATCGCCGAGTACATGCGCTTTCTGTATCCCGACAGACTGCGCGACGTTTCGCAACGCGTTGCGAAGGCAAAAAAGCGCGAGACACGCAAGCTTGTGGCCAAGCCCCCAGCCAAAACTAAAAAGAAGCGGTCTCGATAATCTCCGTCCATTCCTCGTCGCGGCGCAGCCTGTCAAAGAGCGGGTCGCGCGTGGCGGCCTCTTTATCGCGGTAACCGCCCTCGAACGCATTGGCAAGCAGGCGTAACGCCCGGCGGTCGTCCCCGAGCCCGGCGGCTGCCCGCGCCATCTGGTATTGGCATTCGGCGTGGTTCGCAACGCGCATGAACACTTGGGCCGCGAGTGCCAGCGCGTCGTTGTAACGGCCCTCGGCGATGAACGCTTTTTGTTTTTCGATCAACGGCGCGACGGCGGCTTCGTTTTGCCGCTCGCGGATGATGCCGAGCGCGTTGCGTTTCGTTTCGCCTTCCTCGTGGGCCTCGGTCGCAGCTATGGCGTGTTCGAGCGAAGCGATCTTGGCGAAGGAGAGAAGGGCCGCGTCCCGGACGGCGTCCACGTCGTCTTCAAGCAGCACGCTCAGACATCCCGGGGCGTCCTCATCTTCTACCTCGCCAAGGATTTCAGCGCTCGTCCGCCGCAGGTCGGGCTCGCTGTCGCGGGCGAGTTCGAGGGCCGCGAAAGCAAGCTTTGGCGGCGATCCATGCTCTCTCAAGCGCGCGACATAGCGCCGCCGCAGCCCACTGTCGGAAGCGCTCAAGAAATAGGAGAGAAGGCCGTCGAGCGTGGTGGGGGAGGCGTGTTCCAGCAGCGCGTCGCGATATCCGGTGGGAGCGTTGGTCCATGTCTTGTGGAGTTCTTCGTGCAACGCGAGCGCGAGCCGGGTCCGGTAGGCGAGCGCGGCTGTCGCTCCCGCCACGGCTGGGTCGCGGTCGAGCAAGAGCGTCGCGATGAGCGAGACAATGCGGTCGTCATCGTCGAGCAGAGATTCGAGCACGAAAAGTCCGCCCAGTCGCGTCGTTTGATCCCGCGCGGGGGAAAGGGCGTCGCGTATGCGCTCGAAGTCCTCGTCGTTCATGGCGTGCATAATAACTCGCGGCGTGCGCATATTCCCCTAACCCGTCAATTGACGGCTGCCACGGCTCTACGCACAATCACCCCATGAAAAATGTCATCCAGAGCCTGATCGCTCGCAAACTCGCTCCTGTTGTCCTCGTATTCGCGCTTCTTCCCGTTGCATTGCGCGCGCAGGATACTCCCGCGGCGCCCGCGCGCGACGTGATCGACGAGTCCGTCATCGCCGCCGAAATCAAACGCCGTTACCCCCATATCGAACTGAACGGCAAGCACGATATCCGCGCCGTGCGCGATCCCGAAACGGAGGATGAGCGCCATACCTATACGGTCGACATGATTGATGTAGTGCGTATCTGGATCAACACCGGCCAGGGCGCGATCTTGGAGAAAATTCTCGACGCCGCCCTCGACGACCACAAAGACCACGCCGTGCTCGAATTCATTTCGGGATATTTCGCTTTCAACTTCCCGCTTGGGCTGGGAAAAAACGTCAAGAACGTCGAGCAGCATTACCGCAAGGCGCTCAAGATCGTCGAGGAACGAGAGCAGGATTACGCCGCTGCCCGCACACAGTTGGCGCTCTATCTCGTCGCCGCCGGCAAGGCGAGCGAAGCGCGCGAGCAGATCGATCTCGCAGCCGCGCGCGCGCCGAACTATGGCGAAGCGCTGCTTCTGCAGGCCAGTGTTTATCTCTCGCTCGTCAAAAACCCTGAAAAGGCTACCGCCATCTGCAAACAATTCCTCGCGCTTAACCCCGAAGACGAGCGGCAATACGACAAGGGCGTGCAGTTGCTGCGCGAAGCCAGCGTGCAGTTCAACAATGAATATGAGAGTTTTCTGAACAGCGCCTACGCCTCGGATATCAAAGGGGTGCGCCGCGCCCGCATCGCCGTGCGTCTCGCGGAACTTTTGATCGAGCGCAAGGAATTCGAGAAGGCGATGGAGCTCGGCCGGGAGGCGCTTGCCTCTTTCGAGCCTGAGCAAGCTCCTCTGTTGCGGATGCTGGCGCTGGGCAAGATGGCGGCTGGGGCGGGGCAGTTGGCTGCCAAAGCCGATGAAGAAAAGCGCGCCGAGGATGCCGCGCAATTCGAACAGCAGGTGGAAGTGTATTTGCGCGAGATGGTTGAACTCGATCTGAAGTACCTCACGCTGACGGATCCAGAGAAAGGAGTTGCTCCGAATTCTGGACTGTTCAAGTTGACGCAGCTTCTCGTCAAACGCGGCCGGGCGAAGGATGCCGTTGACGTGCTGATGGATTACGACAAGCGCTCGGTGCTATTGACCCCCATGCAGCGCTCGAATTTGCGCTTTGAGATTTCTGATGTACGGAGCAAAGCGGATTTAATGTCGGTCGATATTTGGAACCAGATGACCGACGAGGAACTGGTGATTGCATGGACAAGATTAAAGTTCGAAGTGAACGCGGCGTGTCTCGCCGGAAAGAAGCTGCCAAAACTCGCCGACAAAGAGGCGTTCGAGTTTTTTCTCCAGAAAGCAAAAAGCCTCAACCGCAAGTTGGCGGAGACCGCCCTGTGGTGCGCAGCGGGCGCTGCCCGCGCGTTAGAGGAAAAGGAATACGTGGCGAAAGTTCAGGCGGTGCTCAAGGAGCACTTGGGCAAGGACGACGCGATCAATTTGAATCCCACAAAGCGCGAGTCAGAAAAGACGAATTTCATTATGGCATGTATCACGGTGGCGACGGTGGCCTTTCCTGGTAAAGATGGCAGTGTCCTGATCCTCGACTATCTCGACAAGCTTGCTGAGACGGAAGGATTCGACACAAAAAACGAGAACATTAAGGACGTTCTTCCCACGGCCATGGCGTCGATTCATAGCGCTTCGGGGTTGGATGAGAAATTCAAGCCGACAAGGGACGACAAAGCCAATCGCGAGGGATATCTGGCGTGGTCCAAGCGCGTTCGGGAAGCTCTCGACAACCCAGTGGAAGAAAAACCCGCGGAAAACAAGCCTGCCGAGAATCAGTCCGCAGAAAAGCAGCCAGCAATAGAAGAGAACAAGAACCAGTAGCGAATTGGCCATGTACCGGGAGTAAAGCCGGGCTATAATCCTCTCCGACCAAGGAGCGAACACATGGGTCTCGAAACCAAACTTCCGCGTCTCACCGGCGAAGGCTTCATCACCACGAAGGTGAACGAGTTGATCGCGTGGGGCCGCAAGAACAGCCTCTGGCCCTATCCCTTCGGCACTGCCTGTTGCGCCATCGAGATGATGGCGACGCTCTCAAGCCGCTACGACATGGCCCGCTTCGGGGCCGAGGTGATCCGCTTTTCGCCCCGCCAGAGCGACCTGATCATCGTCTCGGGCCGCATCTCATTGAAGATGATGCCCGTGCTCTTGCAGATTTATAGTCAGGTGCCTGAGCCGAAGTGGGTGATCTCCATGGGGGCGTGCTGCTCCACCGGCGGCGTGTTCAACACCTACCCGCAGATTCAGGGGATCGACCAGTTCATGCCGGTGGACGTCTACATCCCCGGCTGCCCGCCTCGCCCGGAGTCGCTGATCGACGCGCTGGTGCATATCCAGAAGCAGATCGAATCCGACGCCAAGGCGCACAAGTTCACATCCGCCGCCGCGAATTAGCGAAGGTGTCCATCAACTGAGAAAGCACCGATGGTGCAGTGCAAAGATTGCTTCGGCCGCGTGCCGTCCCCAATGACTCTGAAATCCGAATGCCCATTCCCAATAAGCGTTTCGTGGATCACATCCATGTTCGTACATCAGAATGCCCTGCTTGACATCACGATAAATATCGAGCAGGTCATCGAATAGGCTTCCGCATCCAGTCTCAACTTTTTCAGAATCAAATTTAAGAGGATCGAGACTGACCCAGTAGCAATCCATGTCAAGCTTTGAAGCTTTCAATCCTTCCGTAAGCTTTTGGATGGCCTCCTTCGGAACAAAGTCGATTTCTGGCTCATCCTCACCGGAGTCCAAGTAGAGCAAATGTGATCCAGCGTGAAAGAGCGCTGCCAGCCGCTGAAGAAGCTGTTTGTTAAACTCTTCCTTCTCAATATCTGGCGGATGTTCGATGAACTCGCAGTACGCCCGCGCGACGGGGAGGAAATCATCGATCAACGATTGGTCTGCCTTTTCCACGGTGACAGTATAAACGGGAAACCCGAATCCGTCATACCTTCGCCTTGTCCAATTCGGAACCTGCCGCCATGTGAAGCTTTCGTGCGTCGTCGAGGAAGCCGTCATACGTCCCTGAGCGGAAGTCGGGGAAGGTCGTTTCAAAGGGATTCCAGCGGCCATCGCGGTAAAAGAGCGTGGCCTCGGCGAAGATACCATCGCGGAGATACACGCGCTGCACGTTGCGCTTGGTTGAGGCGAGAATCAGGCTATTGTCGCGGATATAGCCGGGGTCGAGGTTCACCGCCCGCTTGAGTTTTCCATCGGCATCGAAATTTCCAAAGCGCCGCTCAAGCATAATGGTAGCGTTTTTCCAGTCGGCGAGTGTGCTTGCCTCGCGCGCTTCCTTGAATGCGAGAAAGCGTCGCGTAATGCCGCCGCCCATTTCCTCGTCGTAGTATTTGCTCCAGGTGAAGGGATAGGCCGGGCTTTCGATGGCGATGGGGCCGAAGAAGTCTGAAAGTACACCGCGCGTCTTGGCGTAGACACCCTCGTCGACGTAGAGCACGCCGCACACGGGCGTGACGAGAACCTGTTCCTGTGTGTTCATTGGTTTACTCATGAAGATTTCTACCACGGGGAACACAGGGATTCACGGGGGAAGACGCAAAGAAGTTCAAGAATCCGAAGACTCATAGTGCTTGCTTTGTAACATTTTTGTTTTCGACGTTCGCAATCTTTTCTTACCCCCGTGGCTCCCCGTGTTCCCCGTGGTGAAAATACTCTATTCTTGCTCTGTGTCCTCCGTGGTTCGAACTTCTTCAGTCTTTTCCTTAAAGGAAAAGACCGAAAACCCGATGAAGCGGGAGGCGGAGTGTCAGTACGCCGTCGTCCACCCATCGGGATCGCTCCATGTCGCAGGCATCAAATTGGTTTTTCTTCACCGTTCTCCTGCTGCTCGGCATGGGTACGGTGATGGTGTTCTCCGCCTCGACGGTTTCTGCGGCTTTTGATCCCAAGTTTGGCTCGGCCATGCACTTTGCCATACGCCATATGTCCTTCGCGGCTATTGGCATTGCCGTCGCTCTTGTCCTTGCGCGCATCGATTATCACATCCTGCAGCGTTTTGCGATCCCGCTCTATGCCGGGACGCTGGTAATGCTGGTGGCGGTGATGGCCATCGGCGTCGGCGCGAATCAGGCCCAGCGCTGGATTGAGCTTGGCCCGATCCGTTTCCAGCCGAGTGAATTCGCCAAGTTCACCGTCGTTGTCTGCTGCGCCGCATTCGCCGCCCAGCAGCGCGAGCAACTCAAGACTTTCAAGCAGGGGCTTGTGCGTGCAGGCCTGATGATCGCGCCTATCGCGGGCCTGATCCTGATCCAGCCCGACCTTGGCACGGCGCTCTTTGTCGGCACGCTCGGCTTCGTGGTGCTTGTGGCCGGCGGCCTGCGGGTCAAGTATCTGCTGATCATCGGGGCTTGTCTGATTCCCGTGGTGCTGATTGCGTTCTTTGCGTTTGGCCATGTGCAAGACCGCATCCTTGTCTTCCTCGATCCGGCTGCCGACCGCCTTGGCAAGGGCCATCAAATTTATCAGTCATTGATCGCCGTCGGCTCCGGCGGCTTCTGGGGGCAAGGGCTGGGCGACTCGACGCAAAAGCTTTTCTTTCTGCCTGAGGAGCACACCGACTTCATCTTCGCCATCTTGGTCGAGGAACTGGGCTTCGTGGGCGGTGGGTTCGTGATTCTGCTCTTTGCGGCCCTCGTCTATTTTGGCGCGCGCATCAGCCGCCATGCCCCGGACCGCTTCGGGGCGCTACTTGCGCTTGGTTTCACTGCGGGCATCGCATTACAAGCCGCCATGAATATCGCTGTGGTGACGTCGTCGGTCCCGACCAAAGGCATCTCATTACCCTTTATCAGTTTCGGCGGCTCTGGCCTTGTTGCTGCGCTTGCCGGTGTCGGCGTGGTGCTCAATATCGCAAGGCAAGGTGTAGCCCGCGAATCCGTCTTGACCCTCCACGGACGCGAAGCAGCCGACGAAGCCATCAGCGACCGATTAACGCGTGTTTCGATCCAATCGCAATCACCCGAACCCGGCGGCAGCAGCCGTCAGGCGGCTTGAAGGAATGAGTTTTTAGAAATGTTCACTCTGAACCAAGAACTTCCACGCAATGTCATTCCCGCGCAGGCGGGAATCCAGTACCCGCCACAATCGTTGGTTGGCTCTGGATCCCCGCCTGCGCGGGGATGACGCGCGTAGCGAATCTTTCGGCAGAGAACGCAAGGACCCGACTATGCAACTCAACAACCAGATTCGCATCATCTTCGCCGGTGGCGGCACCGGCGGCCACCTGATCCCCGCCATCGCACTGGCCCAGGAATTCGAGCGCCTGCACCCCGAAGTGCGCGTGCGCTTTCTGATACCCGGCAAGGAGCTGGAGCGCCGCATCCTTGCGGATCACGGTATGCCATTCGACGAATGCGGCGGCGAATCGCCTCACGGCGGCTGGATGGCCCGGCTTCGCAGCGTGAAGAGTCTTTTCGGCGCGTTTCGCCGCTCGCGTAAACTCTTGCAGCGTTTTGAGCCGAACCTCGTCATCGGCGTTGGCGGCTACGGCAGCGTCTGCGGAGGATTGGCCGCGCGCAGCCTGAAAATCCCGCTGGTATTGATGGAGCAGAACGTGCTTGCGGGCAAGGTGAACCGCTTTATGGCCCGTTTTGCCGATACGACCTATGTTCAGTGGCCCTTGATGCAGAATCTTCCCGGCAAGAGCGAGTTGAAGATTCTCGGCAACCCCATCCGCCGCAACCTTGGCCGTTACGACCGGCGCATGGCGCTGCGTTTGCTTGACCTCAATCCGAATAGTACGACATTGTTAGTGATGGGCGGGTCGCAGGGGGCATCGGCCATCAACCGTTTCATCCAGACGAACTTGCCGAACATCGAACCTTACCACCGTCGCCTGCAGGTGATTCACCTCACCGGCGAGCGCGACTACGAAGCTATGCGTACCGCTTGGGCCCATAGCCGGGTACGCCACAAGGTATTGCCCTTTGCTTCCGACATGGGGCCGATTCTCGCCGCCACGGACGTGGCCATTAGCCGCGCAGGCGCGACGACCATGAGCGAGCTGGCCGCCTTTGGCAAGCCAATGATCCTCGTCCCGCTGCCCGGCGCTGCCGACGATCACCAGACCCACAACGCTCGCTACGCAGCCGCCTATGGCGCGGCCTATCACCTTCCCCAAGAGCAACTTGGTGATTCCGACTGTGCTTCTGCCCTGATCCGCGAGGTGGTACTTGATGAGGCGCGGCGCGCCTCCATGAGCAAGGCTTGCCGCCTCGTCGCGCGCCTCGATGCGGGCAAACGCATCGCGCTGGACATGCTTGCGCGATTTGGGGTTAAGCCTTCAGAGGAACCTGCCGAAAACTTTGGTGGCGTGTCGTCGGCCTCTGGCCGCGCGGCGTAAGGAATCGAAGTGTCGCCATGAAAGAGATGTCAGACGCCCACACTCGTCATGCCCGCGCAGGCGGGCATCCAGGCCCACGATGAATCGATGGTGAGATCTGGATTCCCGTTGCACTCGGCGTAACGCTTCGCTTGCCTCGTGTCGCGGGAATGACGTGGACGCTACGGTTGATGAAAGCACCTATGAGCCGCCTCGATCTCAAACATGTTCATATTGTCGGTATCGGCGGGGCGGGTACCTCTGCGCTGGCCAATATCCTTTTGCAGCAAGACATAGGGGTGAGCGGTTCTGACAAGACTCCGAGTGCCGTGACCGAGCGCTTGATCGACCGCGGCGTTAGCATCAGCTATACCGAGTCCTACGACAACGTGCCGGACCACGCCTCGATGGTGGTGTACAGCGCCGCCGTGAGGGAGGAGCACCTCGAGCGCAAGCGCGCCCGTGAAATGGGCATCCCTGAGCGCAAGTACTCCGAAGTGCTTGGCATGTTGACCGGCCTGCGCCAGACCATCGCGATTTGCGGCACCCACGGCAAGACCACCACCACGAGTATGATCGCGGGCCTTCTTCATCGCGCGCGCAAGCGCCCGAGCTGGCTGGTGGGGGGCGTGCCGACGTGTCTGCCTGCTTCGTCAAACTGGGATAACGGGACCAACTTTGTTGTGGAAGCCTGCGAGTATGACCGCAGCTTCCTGAACCTTGAGCCCTCGGCCATCGTGCTGCACAACATCGAACCCGACCATATGGAGTACTTCGGAACCTTCGAGAATTTGGTGCAGGCTTTTGCTGACTTTACCGCATTGCTCGCGCCCCGCAGCGTGCTCTTCGCCAATTGGGACAATGAGGCGGTGCGTGATGTTGCGCGTAGCTGCAAGCGCCGCGTGATCCGCTACGGCATTGAGCACGAAGAAGCGACTTACCGCGCCCGCGACATCGAGATCGTCGACGGTTATCCCGTATTCTCCCTGATGAAGGGCAAACGCGAGTTGACGCGCGTGCGCCTCGCCGTTCCCGGAAAAGTCAACGTCATCAACGGTTTGGCGTCCGCCACCGTTGGCCACTGGGCCGGACTGGAACCAGAATTCATCGCTTCCGCCCTTGCTGAGACGACTGGCGTCAAGCGCCGCTTCGAAGTGATCGGCGACTACAACACCGCTCCGGTGGTGGATGACTATGCTCACCACCCGACGGCTGTGCGCGAACTGGTCCAGACCGCCCGCGCCGCCTACCCCGAACGCTGGATCACCTTCGTCTTTCAGGCCCACCAATACGCGCGCTTGCTGCGATTCTTCGGCGAGTTTACCGATGCGCTTTCGGGCGTGGACGAAGTGCTGGTCTGCCGCACCTATGCCGCCCGCGAGGCGGGTGTGATGCCTGGCGAGCCGGAGGAGCGGCTGGCAAAGGAGCTTCGCAGGCGCGGCGTGGTATCCCTTGCGCTCTCGACCTTTGACGGTGTGCTCAACCATCTGCGCGCCGGATGGCGCCCCGACAAGGCGTTTATCACGGTCGGCGCCGGAGACGTGACCGAGATTGGCCATCGCCTGGTGGAAGAGGGCTATATCCGCTCGGGCCGTTATGACAAATCGGGCATTCCCCGCAGCTAGGAGAGTAAGTCATGGCCGGAATCGTGAGTTACGTGACAAGCCGCATCATGCGCCGCATCGAGCGGAACCGTCCGCTGGCGGAGTTCACCACGTTTCGCATCGGCGGGCCGGCGGATCATTTTCTTGCATGTGAGTCGCATTCTGATGTTCAGCAGGCAGCCGACTTCTGCCGACAGGAGGGGTTGACGCTTCGCGTCATCGGCGGCGGATCGAACCTCTTGATCGCCGACGAGGGCGTGCGCGGCATGGTCATTGACATCTCGAAGCTCAAAAGCGTGCGTCTCTACGGCGACCGCGTGGCTGTCGAAGGCGGGATGAAGCTCAATACGCTCGTCGCCACGACGGCACGCGAGGGTCTCGCGGGTCTTGAAGGACTCGCGGCCATTCCCGGAACGGTGGGGGGCGCGATAGCCATGAACGCTGGCGGACGCTACGGCGAGATCGGAAGCGTTGTCGAGCGCGTGGTGATCGTCACGCCCGACGGGACGATGGAGCAACTGACGAAGGAAGAATTGCGCTTTTCCTACCGCGAGTCGCAACTGCGCGGGGGAATCGTGGTTGAGGCGTACTTGAAGCTAAATTTTGGCGATGCCAGCGCACTGGTGCAAACGATGAGCCGCATATCGGCGGACAAACTTGGCAGCCAGCCTTACAAGTTGCCGTCCGCGGGCTGCACCTTTCGCAATCCGAAGGGGAGCGAGCACAGCGCAGGCAAGTTGATCGAGATGGCGGGGCTGAAGGGGACGAGGGTCGGCGAAGCGCAGGTCAGCACCATGCACGCCAACTTCATTGTCAACCTCGGTCATGCGCGCGCGGCTGATGTCGAAGAGCTTACGAGAGTAACGCGCGAGCGCGTGTATGAGACGTACGGCGTCAAACTTGAACGTGAAGTGAAACACTGGGCGGCGTAAGCCCGGAATCAATATAGATACGGCATATCCGGCCGAAGGCATGAAAGGTATTCAAATGGATCCGAAGCAGCAAGGCGTTTCCCTGGACGAGTTCATTTCGCGCAAGCTCCATCCCGTGCGCATCCTCGTCGGCTATCTCAATAACGAAATGGCGTTGAACGACAATGAAGAAATGCGCATCAATCGCAACGACCTTGAGAGCCTGGTCTCGACGATGGAAATCTTCATCGAGGAATTCGACCGCGTGTCGCAGCAGGCCCGCGCCCGCAGCGGCAAGAAGAAGTTCACGGCGATTGATGCCAAAACCGGCATCAAGGCCGTCGCTTAATAATGCAGCAACGCGGGACTCGTCATACCGGCGTAAGCCGGTATCCAGGAACGAAGAAAAGACTGGACTCCGGCTTTCGCCGGAGTGACGCAAAGGGGAGCCTTTTTTGAATCCCCGTTGTAGTGCTAAGACCGACTGCATCATGCCGGACGGATTGACTGGAGCGGAGAGCGCCTGACATCGGGCGCTTTCCGCCGCATCCGGCAGAGTTTGAGAATACTCACAAAGAAGAGACTCCCATGAAACGCATCGTTGTCCTGTACGGCGGCACAACTTCCGAACGCGAAGTCAGCATGAAGAGCGGTCGTGCCGTAATCAAAGGTCTTGAAGCCATCGGCCATGATGTCGTCGGTCATTGTTTAGATCGCGACTCCCTCGATGGTGTCGACCTCGACAGCGCCGATTTTGTTTTCATAGCACTTCACGGTGGCTGGGGCGAAGGTGGGGGCCTGCAGTCTGAGCTTGAACAGCGCGACATCCCCTTCAGCGGAAGCGATTCCGTCGCGTGCCACCTCGCTATGGACAAGGAACTGGCGAAAGCGCGCTTTATCGCTGCGCGCGTGCCGACGCCGATCGCGGTCGCTTCGTCGGCGGACGACGGGCTTAAACGTTTCAAGCGTCTTGCGCAGCGCGTGGGCTATCCGCTCGCGGTCAAACCGACGTGTCAGGGCAGCTCGGTTGGCGTTTCGATCGTTCAGAATATTGATGAAGCCGAGGCTGCGCTGGAGAAAGCGTTCAGCCACGGCGATCGGGTGTTGATCGAACAGGGGATTGTCGGGCGCGAGTTTTCAGTTCCGGTGATCGGTTCGCGCGCCTACCCCATTGTTGAAATTTCGAGCACGAAGAAGCTCTTCGACTACGACGCGAAGTACAAGGACCCGAGCACGGTCTACAATGTCTCGCCCGACCTGCCGGGGATGACCATTCGTGTTGCTCAATACTATGCGCGGCGCGCGCATGATTCGCTGCGCTGCAACGGCTATAGCCGCGTGGACATGATGTTATCGAACAGCGGGCAGTTCTATGTGCTCGAAGTGAACACTGCGCCGGGCATGACCGAGCGTAGTCTTGTGCCACTCTGTGCGCAGGCGGCGCAGATGAGCTTTGAGGAAACATTGCAGGCGATCATCGACGCCTCGTTGCATCCGCGGAACGCGGAGCTGCAACGTCCGAGCGACCGCTTGAAGGCTGCGATCGCGAAGATGGCTGGATAGAGAATCGTCATTCCCGCGCAGGCGGGAATCCAGAACCGAGCGAAAGACTGGATGCCGACTTTCGTCGGCATGACGGGGTGGAGGCGAATCATCATGGCGCGAAAGAAAAAAGGCGGCGGTTCTCGAGGCGGATCACCCTGGTACCTCGCGATGTTCACGGGGCTGTTCGCGCTCATTGCGGGCGCGGTGATGCTGCTCGTTCGCCTGCTCCTGAAAATTCTTCCCGAACGTGAATGGTGGGCGGCGCTCTTCGCGTCGCGCCGCTTCCGGCTTCATGCCAGCGTCGTGCTCTCGTTCGTGCTCTTCATGGCCGGCCTGCGCCTGATGCGCGGCCATCTCGAAGCACAAGAACGCTACGTTATCGACCCGTCGCGCATCACGCTTTCTACTGGAGCCATTACTTGGGCCGAGGGTGAGAGCCGCACGCTGCTCGAAAGCATGATCTCTAACGATCTCTATCAGCGTCTGAGCAATCTCCCTCAGTCGCACGCTTTCGACGACGAAATACTCGCGAGCGTTGCGCAGAAGCTCAAAGCCAGCCCCTGGGTCAGTTCGGTTGAGCGGATCGAGCGCCACTTCCCGGCGGAGCAGGTATCAAGTTGTCTTGCGGTAAGCCTGAAAATCCGCAAGCCTGTGGTGATGGTCGAAGTGGGCGATGCCATCTACCTCGTTGACAGCGATTGTGTCGTACTGCCCTATGTGACGGCCATCAACACCGCCGAGCCGACGTCGCTCGATGCCCGCATCGCTGCCGGCTTGAGCCCTGCTATCCGGCGCGTGATCCATGCCGATAGCCGCCAGCCCCCTGTTCCCGGCGCTCAATGGCTGAACGAACAGATTCGCGCCGCCGTCAGTGTCGAAGCCGCCCTGCGCCAGCATAAGGCTGACAATATCATGCCGATCGAAGCCATCGACGTCGCCGATGTCGGCACAAAGCGCTCGTATACAGGAACTGTTCCCTATACGCCGGGGCGTGGTGTGGGATTAGTGCCGCCGCGCGAATTGAGCGAAGCGATGATTTTTTGGGGAAAAGCGCCGGTTCACGCAAACGGCATGGAGCCGTCGATCGAGGACAAGATGACGCGCCTGCGCGTGATATCCGACGCTGATCCGGGCTTGCAGCAAAACCCGATCTATTGGCTCAACACCCAAACGCCGTGACCGTACGATGCGAATCCTGTTTTGTAGCATCCTCAATCGAGAATGTGATTCCGCATGTCATTCCCGCGACGCGAGGCAAGCGCGAAGTGCGTTACGCCGAGTGCCCGGGAATCCAGAGCCAAAGAGAAGACTGGATGCCCGCCTGCGCGGGCATGACATGAAAGACGTTGCCGCGCTACGGTTTCGCGCGAACCTTCGCCAGCAGCAGCAGCCCAATGGCAAGCATCACGGCCTGGCTTCCCATGGCCCAGACTGCGCCGGCGTAATCGAGCAAGGCCGTAAACATTAGCGCGCCGACGACCGAAAGCTTGAGCGTAATCCCATACAGCCCGAAATATTCGCCAAGACGCTCACGCGGCGCGATCTCCATCAACACCTTGCGCCCCGCTGTCCAAATGCCGGCCAGTCCTGCTGCACCAAAAACCGTTACGAAGATCACATAGAGTAATGGATAGAGCGAGTTACCCGCGGGCTTCTCGAGCGCGGCATCAGGGACGAGTATTGGATCGAGGGCAAGGCTCTTGCTGGATATTCTTGCGCGATCGGCCGCACGTTGCTTTTGTTCGTTCACAAATTCCGGGTTGGGGGTGACGAGATGCGCGTCTGTATCATTGGCAATCCGTTCCCAATCTGTTTTATGCGTGGCCGTTGTGTTAATGCGTTCGATCTCGGAACTTGAGAAGCTGTCGCTGGTGATGAGCGCTGCTCCGCAGAGCGCGATCAGCAAAGCCACCCCCGCAAGGCGCATGGTTCGAATGGCTTTCCAGCGATCGGTGAGGAAGCCAAGGCTGATACCGAATACAAGCGCAAGGATGTTCAGCCCCGCTCCGATCACCATAAGGAATGGCATTTTGTCGGGAAAGAGCAACCCGGCTTTGTCGAACTGGACATGGGGCCGAAGATCGATGGACATTCCAAAGAGGTCGAATACCTGACCGCTGTAAACGGTAGTGCTGTAAACAGCGAAGAACAGGATGGCGGTGTTGACGACGTCAACGCAGAAGAAGTTTCCCACGAGGAACCAGAACACTTGCCGGTCTTGAGGGAGGCCTTTGACGGTCGAAAGCAGCGTTCCGGCGCGTTCCCTGAACAGGGAACGAGTAAAACGCTCGTTGCCGGTGACACGTTTCTCATGCACAAACAGAAAACATGGCAGCGCCAACACAAGAAACATCGCAGCACCCAACACGAACGCAAGGTTCGGTCCTTGAGCTTCCTCGACCGGCTGCAAAACAAAGAGCGCCAGCAAGGTCCCGATATATCCAAGGCCTACACCGAGGCCAGAGACCAGCCCCGCCCGCGACAGCGGCGCCACGCTCGGCAAGAGCGCGTTATAGAACACCATCGCGTATTCGTAGGCGAAGTTCGCGATAGCAAACGCCAGCATTAACCCCACCAGCGGCAGATCGACGGCGAAAGACGCCATGGCGCCGATGCACACCAGTGTCGATACGACGAGGTAGGTCTTGGCCCGCCCCGTCCGGTCGGCCACCGTGGCGAGGAAGGGGACGGTGAGGCCGGCAAGCACCATTGAGATTGTCTGTGTAACGCCAAGGGCGAACACCCCGCCCTGGAGTTGAACGTAGTTCACGAAAAGAAATGTGATCGTCGCGGCGTAGACCGTGTTGGCTACGTCGTAGAGCACCCAACTCGTCGCCGCGAGCTTGAGAACTCGAGTCAGGTCGGAAGAGTTCGTCTTTACCACCGGTTTCACGGCGTAACTCTAGCGCGCAAAGCAAGTTAGTGAAAGCGCCCCGTTCATCTTAAGGGTTGTTCGGATTTGGCCGATTCAGACGATGCGCCCTCGCGCGCGCGTACGCTTTAAAGAAAGAAGCACCATGGCTGGCAAAACCATCTCCTCAGGCCGAGTTTCAGTTCGCACCAGCGCGAGCGGCCTTCACAAGCTGATCAACCCCGAGATGCTGCGCGAGCTCGCGGCGCTCTCGCTAATTTTGGCCGTTGCATATCTCGTGCTGAGTATCGCGAGCTTCGATCCCGCTGACAGTGTGGCGGCCACGTGGCCTCATAACCAGACACCCGAAAACCTCGGCGGACATATTGGCGCCGCCGTGATTGGGACGCTCTATCTTTACTTTGGCGTCGCGACGTACTTCCTGCTTTCGATGCTCGGCATCTGGGCAGCCGTGATCTTCTTCCGCAAGCAACTGGCGGCCTGGCCGATCAAACTCCTTGGCGCGGTGCTCGCGGTGTGCGCGTTCGCCGCGTTTTTCGGCGGTTCATATAATGGTTCAAGCGCCATGCCGACTTCCGGAGGCGTCGCGGGAACGATCATCTTCGACTTGCTGAACTCCTATTGCGGCTTGACGGGGACCTATCTGATTCTGAGCTTTGTGGTGGCAGCGAGCTTCCTGCTCGCTACGGACGTGCTCTTCTACCCGCTGATCCGCGACTTCTTCCGGCCGCAGGCGAGCGAAGCAGGCGTTGGCGATGACATTGATGTCAGCTTCGAGAAGACTGATCCAGACGTCTCATTCGCCGCCGATGGCGGCATGGCCGGCGCGAAGGCGAAGGGGCAAACCGGCGTGATCAACAAGACGATGAATTTCTTCCTAGGCCGCTCGGAGCCCAAGGACGACACGCAGGCCATCGCCAACCTGAGCGATGCCGTTAGTTCAGCCCATTCCACCATTCTGATGAGCGATCCGAATCAAGCCGGCGCGGCTGTTGTCGAGGCCGAAGAAGAGGACGATGACACGGAAGATTCGGACGATACGGTTATCGAAGACAAAGCTGATGCCACAGTCGTTGCAGTGCAAGCAGCACCCATTGTTCCCGCGACGCCCAAGCTCAACAAGCGCGAACAAGAACGCCTGCGCAAAGAAAAAGAGCGAAAGCTCGCCGAATTGCGCGCTCAGTTTCAAGCGCAGATGGAGGCCTATCAAGCGCCGTCTGCCGAATTGCTGGATCGTCGCCGCAAAGCCGACTCCGCCGGCGCGCGCCGCGAGATCGAGAACAACACGACTATGATCATTTCGACGCTCAAGCACTTCCAAGTTGATGTCGAGATTGTCAGCGTCGAGCGCGGCCCGACGGTTTCGCTGTATGAGTTCAAGGTGCCGCCTTCGCTCAACGTCAAGAAGATCGAAACCTACGAGAAGAATTTGTCCATGATGCTCGAAGCGTCGCAGATCCGTATTCTCGCGCCGATCCCAGGCCGCGCCACGGTGGGTATCGAAGTGCCGAACCGCATGCGCGATACCGTGAGCTTGCGCGAAGTCGTCGCCCACGAAATGTTCGTCGAGGCCGCGAAGGGTATGCAACTACCCATCGCGCTCGGACTTGATTGCATAGGCAATCCGCTTGTCCGCGACCTTGCCAAGTCGCCCCACCTGTTGATCGCGGGTACCACCGGCTCGGGCAAATCGGTGATGCAGAACGTGATCCTGCTGTCGCTCTTGCTCACGCGCCATTACCGCAACGTTCGCTTGATTCTTGTCGATCCGAAGTGCGTGGAACTCACGCCCTACAATGATCTGCCTTTCCTTGCCACGCCGGTGATCACCGACATGACCAAGGCGGTTGCTGCATTCGAGTGGCTGGTCGAGGAGATGGAGCGCCGCTACGACATCCTCGCCAAGACCCGCACCAAGAAGATTACGGAATACAATGCATTGCCAGTCGAAGAGCGCTGCAAACGTCTTGAAGAGCGCGACGGCAATCCCGCCGACGGTCAGGAAGCGTTGCCTTACATCGTCGTAATGGTGGATGAGTTGGCCGACATGATGATGGCGACCAACGATACCCGCGTGGACGAGCTGATCTGCCGCATCGCGCAAAAGGCGCGCGCTGCAGGTATTCACCTGATCCTCGCGACGCAGCGTCCGTCCGCCGACGTCGTGACGGGATTGATCAAGGCGAACGTTCCAGCCCGCATTGGCTTCAAGCTGCCTGGGCAGATCGATAGCCGTACGATTCTCAACGCGACGGGAGCGGAAAAGCTCCTTGGTCTTGGCGATATGCTGCTTGACTGGAATGACGGCAAGGGATTGATGCGCGCCCAATCGGGCTTCTGCGACAATCCCGAGATCGAGCGCATCTGCGAAGAAATCCGCAAGCAGGGCAAGCCGAACTACCTGATCAAGCCGAAGAAGCTCAAACGCGCCGACCCTAACGACAACATGATCGGCGGGCAACCGCGCCACGAAAAGCTCGACGAAGCGATCAAGTGCATCCTCGAGGACGGCCGCCCCTCGGCCCAGTTCCTGCGTTCGAAACTGCGTGTGGGCTACAACGCTGCGACCACCATCATCATGCAGATGGAAGCGCTCGGCATTCTCGGCCCGGCGCGGGGAAGCAAAGAGCGCGAGGTGCTGATGACGTTTGAACAATGGCAGATGCTCAACGTCGAACATGACGATGAAGACGACGAGTAGGGATCGTCATG
Source organism: Planctomycetaceae bacterium (assembly GCA_013360495.1). Lineage (GTDB taxonomy): Bacteria > Planctomycetota > UBA8742 > UBA2392 > JABWBM01 > JABWBM01. The sequence continues at coordinate 2,825 of JABWBM010000034.1, read as the reverse complement.
GGACTTCCTGACCGTCATTCCGGCGCAAGCCGGAATCCAGAGCTAACGAAAGACTTTTTGATCGTCGCTGGATGCCGACTTCCGTCGGCATGACGAGAGAGGTTCTTTCACGCACCGATCAGCGCGAAACGTCTCGTCTTCTCATTATAGGCGTGCACATCGCCTGAGCCGATGTCGAACCACCAGCCGTGAATGGCGAGGTTGCCTGCCTTGATCCGGTCCTGAATCACCGGATAGCTGCGCAGATGATCGAGCTGCAACAGCACGTTGGCCTGTGAAATCTTGTTGTGTTCCGCCAGAGTGCTGCCGGAAAAATCGATTCGCGCCATCACGCTTGCGGCGTGCTCGCCATGTTCAAGCCAACATCTCAGATGATCGCCGGGAGCTTTATCACGTCCGTTCAATATGGCATTGATGCCGCCGCACTCGGAATGGCCGCAGACCACGATATCGGAGACGCGAAGCTGAAGGACGGCGAATTCGATCGCTGCCCATTCGGAGAGGTCGCCTTTTGATTGGCCGTGGGTATCGCAGGGGGGGATGAGGTTGGCGACATTGCGGATAACGAACAGGTCGCCGGGGTCGGTGGAGGCGAAGAGGTTTGGCACCACGCGTGAATCGGAGCAAGCGATGAAGAGAGTGTCCGGCGCTTGCCCGAGCGCGAGTTTGGAAAACTTTTCGCGATACTCGCCGATACGATGCTTGCGAAAGTCGATAATGCCGCGGATGAGTTTTTTCATATCTCAAGGAATGCGAGAGCTTCGCTTCTACTATTTATTCTTACGAACGCCACATGACAGACGAAGAAGGCCGCGGGCGATGATGCCGGCTGATCTCGTCCACCAAGGCCCGGAGCGCGCTCTTGATGGCCTGCTGCCTCCCCCCGATGATAGTTCTGAAAGAGTGGACTTTTCAACACCACGATAGTTTGAAATGTGATGACACTCGAAAGCGGCATGAGTGAGGCGTATAATCGCTCCATGCGCTATGAAGGACGCATCTACAGGCCGCCCAGCGAGGCTGACTCGCTGATCCTGCAAGCCACCATCGGTTGCTCGTGGAACCACTGTACGTACTGCGATATGTACCGTGACAAAAGCTTCCGTATCCGTGACCTGAATGAGATTTTGGCTGACATCGCGCTCGCCTCTTCCGTTTACGGCAACACGGTACAGAAGGTTTTCATTGCCGACGGCGATGCGCTCGTCATGCCTCTCCATACGTGGGAGCCGATTCTCAATGCCTTGCGCGAGACCTTTCCAGCGTTGCGCCGCGTGAGCTCGTATGCAACGGCTCGAAACATCCTTGAGAAGAGTCCGGGTGAACTCACCACGCTCAGGGAGCTTGGCTTGAGCATGTTCTACATCGGGCCGGAATCCGGTGACGACGAAACTCTTAAACGTATCGCGAAGGGTGGAAGTTTCGATGAGCATGCGGAGGCCGGTGCAAAACTTCGAAGTGCCGGAATCAAACAGTCGGTGATTTTTTTGCTCGGCGCCGGTGGTGTCGAGCGCAGCGCAGAACACGCTGTCGCTTCAGGCAGGCTGCTCACAGCAATGGATCCGGAGTATTCCTCTGCGTTGACGTTGACGATTATTCCACATACCCCGATTGGAAAGCTTGCCAAAGCCGGACGCTTTGAGCTGCCAGATATTCAAGGACTGCTCAAGGAGCTGCGTCTTCTGATCGAGCATGCCAGTCCGAGCAACTCGGTTTTTCGCTCAAACCATGCTTCGAATTATTTGCCCATCGGAGGCCGCCTGCCCAGAGACCGCGGCATGATGTTATCGGCGGTCGACGCGGCCCTTTCGGGCGATGTGCCGCTCCGTCCCGAATGGTCGCGGGGGCTTTAGCCGGCTCTCTTCCTCAAGTTTCTGAGGCTCACGCCAAGTTCTCCAACCTCAGGTATGTTGATGTTTCTCAGCTTGCAATGTTGGAGAACCAGGTCGCTTGCATAAATGACCGAGTCCACGACATCCCGCGTTGTCACCTCTTCTTCGTGCATCAATCTTCCTGATTCGCCTTCCTGGTAGTAGCTCGCCAGGATGGTTTCGTCGTCTACTCTGTTGCAGACCATCGAGAAAGGTCCGCTCATAAACTCAAGCGTAGCGGCGTTCGTATCTTCGTTCAGGTATGCGCACAGTTCTGTCGCCCACCTGGCCAACACCGTGATTGCGAAATCGCTCCACCTGCTATGGGGGATTCCTCCAACTGAAGTTCTGAAATAGAGTAACCCCGAGTAAGAACCACATTCCGTCTTTGCGAGCCCCTGCGCGTCAACATGGATATCGAACGGCATGCGGCATTTCTCCCACGATCCGCCCCCACACAGTGGGGAAATTGTAGCAGGCCGTGTAACGGATGTCATTTTCGGAAGGGACAGCAGCTGCTCGACGATGCAGTACGACCCTACGATGTTTACAGGCTCGCTACGTGAACGCTTCTACCCCCGGCACAACGTCCGATCTGCTTGCTGGCAAGCATGTGCGTTGCGGCAGCATGGCGATGCAAATAGCCCCACGATGGGATTTTACGCGGTGAGATCGGATGCGGCAGGGGAAATCGGGCGGAATCTGTCACTTTCTCCTTGTGGCAAACCGATCAACATGTATCTTCACCCCTTGGGTGAATGTATACTAGGGGCGTGCATGGACATCGAGTTTGATACGCAGAAGCTCGAAAGACTGTGCAACGACGATACGAGGCTGAAAAGGGAATTGGGGCTTGAGCAGGCGAAACGGGTCAGGAGACGACTGGACGACTTACGCGCTGCTGAGACCTTGGCTGTGATGATGACGCTGCCACAGGCGCGATGTCATGAGTTG
>JABWBM010000211.1 GCA_013360495.1 Planctomycetaceae bacterium | reverse complement strand
TGCGGCGGGCGAGCTCGGCCTGGGACGATTGCGTAGCGATCGAACCTATGCGGTGGCGAATCTCATTTGCGTAGTTCTGTGGCGTCCGCATTTCTGCTCCTTTTCCAAAAAAAAGATGGCGTCTTCATTCGAATACCTTGTTTTACCATCGTATCGAAACGAATACCCTTTCCTCTACGATATTTTGCCCATGGTGTATTGATACGGTACAGTCTTGGTGTGCAGAGGCGGTCGAGAGGTCGGCCGCCGGCAAAATACCGCCATGAGGCGGAACCAAGAAAGGGTGTGCTATGCGTTCGATCAATGCGAAGGAACTCAAGAGTGTTTCAGGCGGACTGAAGTTTGTGGGTGGTGGCACCCTGCAGTATGATCCGCGCGCCGGCGGAATCTCAGGGAGCGCCTGCGCCTCCGGCTCGACCTGTTAAGTAACGGTCCACATGACTGGGAGTTTTTGTCCGTCTGTCACTCAAGGACAGATACCACTGAAACGGCCGCGTTCCGGAATCCGGGGTGCGGCCGCTTCTGCTTGCGCATTCGAACGTCGTCATGGGTGACGTGAAAACTTGTAGCCCGAGCCACGCATGGTGACGATATATGCCGGCTTGGCGATGTCCGGTTCGATCTTCTGGCGAAGCTTGTTGATGAAATTGTCCACGGTGCGGTCAGTGCCATAGTAATCGAAGCCCCATACCTTCGTGAGAATATCTTGACGGGTGAGCACCTTTCCCTCAGTTTCGAGGAAGAGTTTGAGAATCTGATACTCCTTCTGCGAAAGCTCGACCTCCTGTCCTTTCTTGTCCCGAAGCACGTGACCCTCGACGTCGAGTTCGTAGTCGCCAAAGCGGTAGTCGGCGTCCGTCGTCTTGAATTTCTTGTGGCGGCGTACAGCCGCATTGACGCGCGCCATCACCTCTGCGATGGAAAATGGTTTCGTGACGTAATCGTCGGCGCCGAGCTCCAATCCCATGATCTTGTCGATTTCCTGCGTTTTCGCGGTGAGCATGATGATGGGCATGGTCATGCCCTGCTTTCGCATTTGGCGGCAGACGTCATAGCCGGAAAGTTCAGGGAGCATCACGTCAAGGATCACACAGTCGGGACGCTTCTCGAGCGCCATGCGATAGCCGTCTTCACCATTTGGCGCGGCCATGACCTGATAACCTTCGATTTGTAGGCTCCGCTCAAGGCCAAGGCGGATGGATGGGTCGTCTTCGATTACAAGCACACATTCCATGGTGACACCTCTCGGGAGCGAAGGGGAGTTGCATACTCCGGACAGTATACGGCTAAATGCCCTGCCCGGTCAAAAGGAACAAGGGGCGATAGCGAACAATTGCTATCGGCGAACACCGCGGCAGGCGTTATGATGCCCCGCCCGTGTTCGAGGAGTATGCTGTGAACGAAACGCATCAGGATATTTCCAGACTCCGCGACGAAATTCGCAAGGCGATTGTCGGCAAACCTGAGGCGATCGATCTTTTGCTTACGGCGCTCCTCGCCGGTGGCCACGTTCTTATCGAAGATCTTCCAGGACTCGGCAAAACGACCCTTGCCCGCGCCCTCGCCAAAGCGCTTCATGCAAACTTCGCGCGCATCCAGTTCACGCCGGATCTCATGCCGGCGGACATTGTGGGGACTTCGGTCTACCGGCAATCGAGCGGCGAATTCGTCTGGCGTCCGGGGCCAGTATTTTCGAATGTTCTGCTCGCCGATGAGATCAATCGCGCGACACCACGCACGCAAGCCGCCTTGCTCGAAGCGATGAGCGAGGCCCAAGTTTCTGCGGACGGCGAAACCCGCAAGCTCCCTGACCCTTTCATGGTGATCGCGACGCAGAACCCGATCGAACACGCGGGAACCTATCCGCTTCCTGAAAGTCAACTCGACCGTTTCATGTTGCGCATGAGTCTCGGCTATCCGGGCATCGACCATGAACGCGAAATTCTGTCGCGCTTCGCCAATCACGATCCGGTAGATGAGGTCGGGGTCGTATTATCGTCCGGCCAACTGGGCAGGGCGAAAGCATCCGTTCAAAATGTCCGGGTGGATGACTCGCTGAAGAACTACATCCTTGCAATCGTTACCGAGACCCGATCCCATTCACGGTTGATTGCGGGCGCATCGCCGCGCGGTTCGCTTGCGCTCTACCGGGCATCGCAGGCTTTCGGGTTTTTGAAGGGGCGCGATTACGTCGTTCCCGACGACATCAAAACGGTCGCGGTGGCAGTGCTGTCCCACCGTGTGATCGAACGCGCCGCGATTGACAGCCGCGGTTCGCAAACGCCTGGTCAATCGACCCTCACGAGGATCGTCGAAAAAATCCCGGTCCCCGTGTAGACGCTGGAACTTCAGCCACGTCAGTCTTATAGCGAAAATCTGGAGCGGCTACCGGGAGGACCGGACTTCGCTGGCGTGATAAACGTCGATGATGATTTTCACCACGGGGTAGACCCATTCGATATCGTTCGCATCGTGTATCGACACAGGAAAGTTGTGATTGAATGGCGTGAGGATGACCTTCCCGCCATCAGCCTGATAATTCCGGCACACGATATCGCCATTGTTAAAACGCACGACCGCTGGCTTCCGCTCCTTGGCGGCAAGATTCGGCGCAATGATGACCGTTGCTCCGGACGGAATCAAGGGCGCCATTGATTCACCTTCGACGGAAAGCGCGAAGGCATTGACATCGGTGATGTCGGTCGGGCAATCGACGAATTCGGTTCCGGATGCAGCCGGGAAGGTTTTAAATGCGACGGTGGTCTGCCCGGATTCTTTCAAGGCAACGAGCGGGATTCTTCGCGTGGTTACCGCTCCTCCAGCTGCAGCAGCGACATTTGCGGATTGCGCAGGGGACTGTCCTGATTGCGCCAAATTTTCTTTGGTGTATTGCGAAGTGTCCTCAATGTCCGGCTCGCCAAGCATCGAGAAGTATTCGTTGTTGACGTTGAGAGCCTTGGCGAGCTTGCGCAAAATTTTGGTGCTTGCCGGATAACGGCCGTTCTCGACGGCCGATAGATAGGGCCGGGTGCAACCAATGGAATCGGCAAGCTCCGCGCAGGTCAATCCGCGAAAGCTGCGAAGCCGCTTGATCTTTTCCCCAACATTCTGCTCAGATTCTGTCATCGTGTGAAGCACCACCGGGAGAAAATGACGCTTTGTAACAATCCAACTCTGGACCTTTACGTCCCGAGCAACCCAATAAAGCCCAACGCGGAAGCATTGTAATCAAAGAAATGCACACAAACAACCTAATTTATGTCGTATTTTTGTCAACTTCGAAAGGTTGTAAAAATGATGTTAACGCGCTCCAGTAACCAAGAGGATAGAGGACTGAAGTAGTCCAATATTATCGGGTCAGTTTAAAGCTCATGTCCAGTGCCTTTGCGGAGTGGGTCAGGGCGCCAACGCTTATGCGTTCCACCCCGAGTTTGGCTAGGGCAGAGACGTTATCGATGGTTACGCCACCAGAAATTTCGAAAATGATCGATGTCCGTCCTGTGCGTCCCCGGAGCGCAACGGCGCGTTCGACATCCTTGGTTGAGAAATCGTCGAGCATGATACAGTCGATATCCAACCCCAAAGCTTCTTCAAGCTGTTGTAAATTTTCAACCTCAAGGGTAAGGCGCTTTGTTGGGTAAGCGCTCCGAAGCTCGGCAACAGTTTCCGAAATTGATAACGCACCGAGCATCAAATGGTTTTCTTTCACCATCAATTCGTCGTACAGACCGTAACGATGGTTGGTTCCCCCACCACACACAACGGCGTATTTCTCGAGGGTTCTCAGGCCGGGAGTTGTCTTTCGCGTTTCGCAAATGGCAACACCGCTCCCAGAAACCCGCTCAACGAACCTCGCCGTGAGCGAGGCGATTCCGCTCAATCTTGACAGTAAGTTCAGGAGCGGGCGCTCAAGCACCAGGAGTGATCGAGCGGGCCCTTCAATCGTCGCGGCGATAGTCCCCGCCGAAACAACTGAAGCGTCCTTGACGATAACCGTAGCTTCAAGTGCTTGCGCGTCCGGGAGCCGTTTCAACGCGCACAATTCAGGAAGTAGTGATACTCCCGCAATCACCCCCTGAGCCTTGCACAGCAGCGTTCCCCGGGCGTAAACGTTACCAAGCGGAAGAGCGTCCGACGTGATATCCCCCACCTCTCCGCAATCTTCGAAGATCGCGCGATCGAGCGAATCGAGCGCAGCCTTCGCTACTTGGTTGAAGTCGGGCCGCATAGGAGATTCCGTTGCGTATTGTTGCCGGCGGCGGTTTCATGGGTACATGATATCCGCCAGACACAAGCCCATGGTGGTCGAGGCGCCAGCCAAGATCAACTGGTTTCTCGAAGTCCTCCGCAAGCGAGACGATGGCTTTCATGAAATCCTCACCGTCATGCAAACGATCGCATGGCGGGACCGGCTGACCTTTGCTCCACGCAATGACGGCCGCATCGAATTCACCACAGACGCCCCAGGCCTTCCCAGGGACGAACGAAATCTGGTTGTTAAGGCAGCTCTTGCGCTTCAGTCAGCCTCAAACAAAGTGTTTGGCGCGACGATACATCTTGAAAAATGCATTCCTACGGGAGCGGGTCTTGGCGGTGGATCAAGCGACGCGGCGACGACGTTGATGGCCCTGAATGACTTGTGGAATCTCGATTATGACTCGAATCGGCTTACGCAAATCGCTTCAACCCTGGGTAGCGACATCCCCTTCTTTCTTTATGGGCCGTTGGCGCGTTGCGGAGGCCGTGGCGAGATCGTGAGCAAAATGAGCAATGCCCGGACGGTACCCATGGTTGTTGTATGGCCGGGCGTGGAAGTGCCAAGCGCGACGATATATCGAAGTGGCCTGATTGACTTGACCTCGCCTAGAGAGAAGTGTAACTTTAGTTATGATTTACTGGCGGCGGGGCAGGGGGTCTGCCGTTTCGACGCCGTCACCGGCCGCGTGAAACGTCTCGCCGCTGTCGCGGCGGACACGACCCGGATATCGAGCGACGAGGGGACACGCATCTATGCGGACCGGAACGGAACCGTCTGGTACGGCACGCTCAGCGGTACGGTGGACCGTATCGATGAACGGTCCGGCCTGGTACGGCGGCTTGCGTACGGCGAGACGGGGAACGCCGCCGTTCGTGCGTTCGCCGAAGGTGAACAGGGGAACATG
>JABWBM010000210.1 GCA_013360495.1 Planctomycetaceae bacterium | reverse complement strand
GTCCTCGTAGTCGCGCCCCTGGCCTTCCCAGAACTCGGTGCGGTAGCGCGAGCCTTCGTAGTCGCAGACCGGCACGCTCGTCTCGTTCACACGCTCTTCTCCTCGGTCCGGTCAGCCCCCTGGCGGGGGAACGGTATCGCCTGTTTCGGAGCGCACGCCGGTCGTAAAGCCCGGCCAGGGATCGGCGCTCTCGGCGGTCGGCGCGAGCAGGTTCACCCCGTCGCCCTGCCACACGTCGATCAGAAAATCGGGCACCTGGCCCCACCGCTCCGGCAAGTGATCGAGCACGCGCACATACGGCTCCAGCAGCTCGCGCAGGTTGACGAAGGGATCGTGCAGCTGCGTCTCATTCAGCGGAATCTCGACCTCGACCGGCATGTCGACTGGAATCTGCGTGTTGACCGGGACATTCATGCTGAGCCGGACCGGCAGCACCAGGTTCTGCGGCAGCACGATATCGACGCGCCCATTGATCAGCCCACCGCCGCCCGGCAGCGTAAAGGTCGCGTTGGCCGCCAGCGGAACATCGGCGGTCAACACCACGTCCGTCTCCTGGTTGACCGGCAGATCGAAGATCACCGGGATGTCGTCGCTGACCTCGATCGTGCGGATGATCACCGCCTCGTCCAGCCCGACGAAGTTGCGGTGCAGGCCATCGACCAGCGGCTCGACGATCCCGTTCTTAATCTGAAACAACTGCATCAGCAGCAGAATCGACACGATCAGCAAGACCATATTGGTGATGAACGAAATCCAGATGGCGACGGTCTTAAAGCTGTTCCACCACACGCGGAACTGCTGCATGGCGGGCCTCCTTGAGTTTTCCGGGGGCCGCAGGGCGCGGGCCGCGCGGCGTGCGCTGATGATAACACCGGCGTCAAGGCACGGTCAACTGTACCCTTATTCTTTGGCGATGCCGCTCAATCAACGCAACAGAGCGGGGACATGCCCCGCCCTGCGTGACTAAGTGAGCCAACAGTAGCGTGTAGCTCTGGGCCAACCGCTAACCGCTAATCGCTTTTTCTTCCAATCCGGCGGCAGCGCGCAGCAGCGCGGCCTTGTCGGTGCGCTCCCACGCCACGTCCAGATCGTCGCGCCCGAAATGCCCATAGGCGGCCACCTGGCGGTACTGCGGCTTGCGCAGGTCCAGGTCGCGGATGATCGCGGCGGGGCGCATGTCGAAGTGCTGCTTGATCAGGTCGACGATCACCTCGTCGGGGACAGCGCCGGTGCCGAACGTCTCGATCGCGATCGAGAGCGGGTGCGCCACGCCGATCGCGTACGACACCTGTAGCTCGAAGCGGCGCGCCAGCCCGGCGGCGACTACGTTCTTGGCGATATAGCGGGCCATGTACGCGCCGGAACGGTCCACCTTCGTCGGGTCTTTGCCGGAGAACGCGCCGCCGCCATGCCGCGCCACGCCGCCATACGTATCGACGATGATCTTGCGCCCGGTCAGGCCCGCGTCGCCCAGCGGCCCGCCGACGACGAAGCGCCCGGTCGGGTTGACGAAGATCGTGGTCCGCTCGTCGAGCAAATCGGCCGGGATGATCGGCCGGATGACGTGCTCGATCACGGCCTGGCGGATCGTCTGGGCCGAGATCTCCGGCGCGTGCTGGGTCGAGATCAGCACCGTATCGACGCGGATCGGCTTGCCGTACTGGTACTCGACGGTGACTTGACTCTTGCCGTCGGGGCGCAGCCAGGGCAGCGTGCCGTCGCGGCGCACGACCGACAAGCGGCGGGTGAGCTGGTGCGCCAGCATAATCGAGAGCGGCATCAGCTCCGGCGTCTCGTCGCACGCGAAGCCGATCATCATGCCCTGGTCGCCCGCGCCGATGCGGTCCAGCTCGGCGTTGGTCAGGCTGCCTTCGCGCGCCTCAAGGGCGCTGTCCACGCCCTGCGCGATATCACCGGATTGTTCCTTCAACGAGACAATCACCCCGCAAGTGTCCGCGTCGAAGCCGAATTTGCCGCGCGTGTAGCCGATGTCCCGCACGACGCTGCGCACCAAAGCGTTGATGTCTACGTAGGTGGAGGTCGTGATCTCGCCCATCACCAGGACCAGCCCGGTCGTGACCGCCGTCTCGCAGGCGACACGCGCATGTGGGTCTTCGGCCAGAATCGCGTCCAGCACCGCGTCCGAAATCTGGTCGCAGATTTTGTCGGGGTGGCCCATGCCGACCGACTCCGAAGTGAAGAGATAATTGCCGCTCATACTCTCGTCCTTGTCGTCAGGAATGCTCTCTCGGGCGACAATAGCTTATGGCCCGTTGAATGCAACCGGACGCAAAGCCTTGAAATATCTTGGTTTTCTGCGTCTTGTCGGGAATCACGCCGGGACATCGCATTGGTTTAAGTTGATAGGGCTGTGTACAATGGAACTTTGCGAACGATAGACTCGTGTCACTGATCGTCGGGCGCACGGATAAGGACGCATGGACCGGTTCGAGAAATACCTCGAAGAATACCGCCGCCCCATCTACAGCTACGTGCTGAGGCTCGTGCGCGATCCGCACCTCGCCGAAGACATCACGCAGGAAACTTTTGTCCGCCTCTACAAAGAGATGGACAACATTCGCGACAGCACGGCATCGGCGTGGATCTACCGCGTGGCGCGCAATCTTGTCACCGACTATAGCCGCAAGAAGAAACCCGTGCTCTTCACCGTGCTCAAGGGCGGTATGCGGCCAACCGACACGGCCGATGGCCGCGAGTCCGTGGATTTCGCTGGCAACCAACAACAGCCTCCCGCGGAGAGCTACGAGAACGAATTGCAATTGCTGGTGGCGCAGGCGATTGAGCGCATGTCGCCGAAGTACCGCGACCCGCTGATTCTGTGCGACATGGAACACCTCACGTACGAACAGGCCGCCGACGTCCTCAATTGTTCGGTCAAGACCGTCAGCGCGCGACTGCACCGGGCGCGGGAGTTCCTGAGCACCTTCCTAAAAAAGCACGCGGAGGCGGAAAATTAGTTCCTGAATTCACCCTGTCTTTCGTACATAGTGCTTGGATGAAGGGCCGGGTTTCGGCCAGTCCAGTAAAAAAAGTGTAAAACATTGTAGGCTCATAGTATACGACCGCCATGAAACCCCACCCCGACGAGCATGATGACCTAGACGACGCCCGGAGCACGTCGCCGGAAAAGCTGTCGCTGCTTCTCGACGGGCGCCTCCCAGAAAACGAGGCCCGCGACACGCAGCGCGCATTGCAGGCTGACAAAGATCTCAACGCATCCTTCGACTCGTTGAAAGAAACCCGCGATATGGTGCGCGCAAGCCGCGCGCTCGCGACCTTGCCGCCGGGGTTTGACGCGCGTCTTCGCATGCGCATCCACTCCGCTGATGTGAAACTCCGCTCTGAAGACCGTTTGTTGGCGCAGGAGGCCGCCGACAGCCGCGGCTTCAACCGGGCGATGCTTGGCATGGGCGCATTCGCAGCGGGCGTGGCGATCATGCTGACGCTTGACGGCGCCGGATTGCTTTCCTTGTCCGGAGGCAAGTCCGGCGATGATACCGAGCTTGAAGCCTCGCTCGGCGTGAGCGGAAGCGACGCGTTCTCGCTGACGAAGGCCGATGTGGAACCGATGCTCAAGGATCACATCGAACGCGTGGCGCAGTTGCAGAGAAAGTTCATCGTAACCCCCACCGTCGACCCGGCCTGGACGACGGTCGAGCTTGAAATCGCTGCCATCGCGAGCCGCAACGATCATCTTCTCCGGATCGTCCAACAGCTTCCCGACCATAGCCAAGAGGACGTCGAGGCGCTCAAGCTCCTGTCCTTGGCATGCAAAGAACTCGATATTATGGCCCACGAAGCGCAATCCAATAACGCTATGCTTCAGGGCGTTCACTTGGGCAACGTCTTCGGCAAGGTCGTCTATTCCACCAACAACGAGGAAATCATCCTGAATTTCCTGCCTACGGGCGACGCGGCCGTTCTGCGCCAGATGTATGAGGTGAGTGTGTCGAGAGAGGAAAGCGGCGCCGAAACGAGGACGCCCGGCACCGCCAGTTCCGAGCAGAATGATAACGTGTACTTCAACGAAGGATTCAAGCTCTATAACCACGGCGAATACTCCAAGGCTTGGTCCTCTTTCCTTCGCATTCTCGAATCGAACGCCAATTCGCCCTGCTTCGCCCAGGCTGCATACCTCGGTTCGCTGTGCCTGCTCAAGAGCGGAGACGCCTGTGGCGCCTATCAGCTCATCGACGTTGTCAGTCAGGTAAAGCCGGAAGTGTTGCTCATCTTCCGGAACGACGAGATCGAAAATCTTGTGGCAGCTGCGGCCAATGGCGATAAAAAGCGCTCACAGTGCTATCCGTGCTGGACAAACAAGAAAGACGGAAGCGCTTCACTCGTCATCAATTCCTTGAAAACTGCGCAACGCACGAAACCGGTGGACACCAAGAAACCCGGGGAAAAGGTCGCGGATATCCGTGCGCGATGGATCGCTGAAACCGACAAAGTCCGCCAAACTCTTGAAACCAAGAGCTTCCAGGGCGGCAAGCCCGCGAGTGTAGCGCCGAGACAAAGCGCTCCGGTGCCTCCCCCTGAGCGGTAGTTTGCTGGTGGCCATTGGCCGGGCCGGAGTTTGCCCTCTTCTACAGTCTCTGCCTGTCACAGCCGTGTCACATCCCTTGACACCTTGAAGTCCGTTTCGGACACTCTTCGTGTAGAATCTCATTCCCCCACCAGCCTCTATCTCGCTTGCGGATAAGGAGCTTGGCCTTGAAAACGTCGCTACGCTTCCTTTGGGCTTTTGGTTTCGCTTTGATGGTGCTGTGTTCGGGTTCGCTCTCCCTCCGGGCGCAGGATGCCGGTCCGGTGGAGGATACCCGCTCCGCCCTCTCCGAATACAAACGCGGCAACTACGGCAAGGCCATCGAGCTCCTTGAAAAGATCCTCGCCAACAGGCCGGGTGATGAAGAGGCACGCCGCGTCCGTGACGAAGTCAGCCTCGAGCTTGCCCGGGAGTTCATCGAGAACAACCTCGCTGATCCTTCGCTCCGTTCGCGTTTGAGCGCTCTCGGCCAATGGATGCTTGAGGGACGTTCGGGGCAGTCCGTTCACACCCGAAACTGGAACGATGCCAAGGGAATCGAAAACTTCGTCAAGGCCTACATGGCCGAACAAAATGTCGTGCTGCGGCAGCAGCGCGGACAGTCCATCCGCGACCAATACGGCGAATTCGCCGTGCCGTTCATCCAGCAGAATTACATGCACAGCGACGGTGAAGGGGCCG
>JABWBM010000033.1 GCA_013360495.1 Planctomycetaceae bacterium | reverse complement strand
CGTTCGTCCACGAGCTTTTGGCAGCGCTCGTATTCCTGTGTGCGCGCCTCGGCGGCTTCCGCCACCACCTGTTCGAGATCGTCGATATCATAGAGGTAGGCGCCCTCAAGCTCCTCGACATCGGCCTGAATGTCGCGCGGCACCGCGAGGTCGATCAAGAGCATGGGTTTGCCATGGCGTCGCTTGAGCGCGTTCTCAACGTGGGCGCGGGAGACGATCGTGGTCGGCGCGCTTGTCTGGCTAATCACGATGTCGGCGCGCGCGAGGTAATCTTCGAGCAGTTCCAGAGGCACCGCGTCGGCGTTGAAGGTCTTGGCCACGTTCGTTGCGTGTTCCAGCGTACGGTTGACGATGATCATGTGGCCGATGCCCACCTCGCGCAGGTGGGTGAGCAGCAGCCTTCCCGTCTCGCCAAGCCCCACCAGCATGGCCGTCTTGCGCGAGAGATCGTCGAACACGCGCTTGACGAAGGTGACGGCGACGCTCGCGACGCTGAGCTTGCCCTTGCTGATCTCGGTGTCGGCGTGAATCTTCTTCGCCAGCGCGAAGGCGGCGTGCATGCACTCGTTGAGCGCGCGTCCAGTGGCCCCCTCGCTCGAGGACGCGAGATAGGCTTTCTTCAGCTGGCCGAGGATTTCCGTTTCGCCGAGCACCATGCTGTCGAGGCCGCTCGCGACGTTGAAGATGTGGCGCACGGCGTCGATGCCCTGATGGTAATAGACGTATTCCTCGAAAAACGAACGATCGACGTGATGGTAGGCGCTCAGGTAATCGCACACGCGGTCCTTCATCGCGGGGCAGCTCGCATGGCAGATGATCTCGATCCGGTTGCAGGTGGAGAGGATCATGGCCTGTTCGACGGCGTGGTTCTCGCGCAGGGCGCGCAGCGCTATGGGCAGCGATTCGTCGGCAATGGCAAGCACCTCGCGCACCTCGAGGGGCGCATATTTATGGTTGATGCCTGTGACCGAGAAGTTCTGCATGACTTACGTGCCGCCCGCCATAGTCGCCGAATAGGCATAGACAATGATTACTATCAGAAAGCCGGTCATGACGAGATACATCTCCCGCCTGCCGCGAAAACGGTGATTATAGCGCCCCGCAACCACCATGAGAAACACCAGCCACATGGCGAGCGACGCGATCACCTTTGGCCGGGTCAGCCATGCTCCAAGATCATCCCATTCGGCGGCAAAGCCAAGCCCGAGCGCAAGCGTCAGCATCGCGAACCCGCCCGCTACGCCCGCGAACACCATACGCTCGAGCACTTCGAGGGGCGGCAGCGCGCGCACTGCCACGGAATCGCGCTTGAGTTTGAGCGCGCGATCCTGCAGCAGGAACATCGACGCCACGAGGAATGCGAATGCGAAGTGCACCGTCGCCATGATGGCGAGAACGACGTGCGCGAGAATGAGCGGGTTATTGACGGAGTCGCTCCGCTCGGTGTCGACGCTTGCCGGACCCAAGATGCTTCCGAGCGGCAGCGCCGCGAACAGGATCACGCCTGCCATGGGCAGCACCCACGCTGCGAGGGCCGGGTGGGGCCGTTTGAGCAGGACGATGAAATAGCCGAGGATCAAGCCTGACGCGATCAGCAGCATTACTTCGAACACGTTGGCGAGCGGGACGGCGCCACTGGTGACGAAGCGTGAGAGGAAGTAGCCGAGGAATGCCAAGAACGCCGCGGCGGTTGTTACGTTGGTGGGCGCCAGCCCGAAGCGTTTGGGCCAGAAGAGTCCCAGCAGCGCAAGCAGCGCCGCGATCGTGCAGGCAAGGATACCGCCATGCAGCAGCATCGATTCAAGCTGCGAAAGCATGGCAGGGAAATCATGAACTTTGAGCAGGGACATGCGTGGAGGTTAGCGAATTTGGGGGGCTACGTCACGGGAGCGTTCGGCGTAACCAGGACTGTTTAAAAGTCTCCGTGAAGCGTCACACCGGCGAAAACCGGTGCCCAGAAACCCGCGGAAGAGTTGGATGCCCACTGCGCTCACTGTAACGCTTCGCTGGGCTCGCGTCGTCGGCATGACGGCGGGGTGCAGTAAAGCAACTTTTGAACAGCCCTGTTTCGCCGGCTTGACGGCTTCCCGATGGCACTTACAACAACGAATACGGATCGACATCGATCACGATGCGCTGGGCGTCGCCGCCCTTGCCCCACTTCCTGATGCGCGCCGAGACGACGCCGATGGCCTTATGGTCGCGCACCTTCACGAGAACCTGCTGCCGATGCCGCCCTCTTAAACGTGCAATAGGAGCTGCCGACGGGCCGAGGATGTCGACGATCACCCCTGCTTCGAGCTTTTTCAAATCGTCGAGGTCGGCGCGAATCTTGCGCGCCATCTCCTGCCCGCGGCGAGGATCGCGCGCTTCGATCCCCACATTGATCAGCCGCACAAAGGGCGGATAGGCCGCTATTTTGCGTTGACTGATCTCATGTTTGTAAAACGCCCAGTAATCTTGTGCCTGCGCCGCCTGAATACAGGGATGCTCGGGCGCGAAGGTCTGGACGAACACCCGCCCCTTGAGCGTTCCGCGTCCCGCGCGCCCCGACACTTGCGTCAACAATTGAAACGTGCGCTCATGGGCGCGAAAATCGGCGAGATACAGGCTCAGGTCCGCGTGAATCACCCCCACCACGGTGACACGCGGAAAGTCCAGCCCCTTGGCGATCATCTGCGTGCCGACAAGCACGTCGATCTCGCCCGCGCGGAAACGGTCGAGCAATTCCTCGTAATCCTCGCGCGACTTCATCACGTCGGAATCCATGCGCGCCACGCGGGCGTCTGCAAAGCGCGCCTTGATCTCCTCTTCTATGAACTCCGTCCCGGCCCCCTTCGACTGCATCGCGCCCTTCATGCATTTCGGGCAGATGCGTGGGGTAGGTTTGGTCTCAAGACAGTAATGGCAGATACATTGCCCGTAGCTCTTGTGCAGCGACATCGGCACGTCGCAGTTCTCGCACATCAAGACCTCGCGGCAGGTGTCGCACTGAAAGAACGTGCTATACCCACGCCGATTGAGAAAAAGAATCGCCTGCTCCTTCGCCTTGACCGCGTCCGATACGGCTTGCGTGAGCGCGTTCGAGAAAAATGTAAAGCGGCGCTGGGCGCGGCACTCGTCCTTCATATCCACCACGGTCACGCGCGGCAGCGGCCTCTCCGCCACGCGCTTGGTCAGTTCAAGCAGTGTGTATCGCTTGTTGACGGCGTTGGACGCGGATTCAAGCGACGGCGTCGCCGAGCCGAGCAGGCAGACGGCGTTTTGCTGAAAACAACGCATCACGGCGGCGTCGCGGGCGTGATAGCGCGGCGTGTTGTCCTGCTTGTATGACGGCTCGTGTTCCTCATCGACGATGACAAGGCCCAGGTCGCGCACCGGCGCGAATACGGCGGAACGCGGGCCGATCACCACGCGCGCCTCGCCGCTGACGATGCGCTTCCACTCCCTACGTCTATCGGCGTCCGTCATGGCCGAATGCAGCACAGCAATACCGGTGACGCCACCAAGCCGCGCGCTGAAGCGCCGCACTGTTTGTGGGGCGAGGGAAATTTCCGGCACGAGCACGATGCCGCCCTTGCCCAGTTCGAGGACGTGCTTGAGCGCGCGCAGATAAACTTCCGTCTTGCCCGAACCCGTGACGCCGTAGAGTAAGAAGGTTTTGTACTCGTCACGCTCGATGGAAGGTGCGATGGCATTGACGGCGCGTTCCTGTTCGACCGTCAGATCGGGAATTTCGTCGGGCGCTTCGGCTGCATTCACACCGTCGAAATCTTCGATGGGGATTTTCTCGATTGAAAGCCAGCCCTGTTTGATCAGTGTGGCGATGGGCGCTTCAGAAAAACCGAGCTGTTCCGCCAATTCTGATGGGCGAAAGTCCTTGTCATGGAAGGTGAGCAGTGTGCGCAACACCTTGGCTTGCTTGTGGTAGGGTGAGTTGGCCTTCTTGCCCTTGTCTTCGAGCCAGCGCGCCTGATGGGCGCAGTCCGTGCGTGACTTGCCAAGGCGCAGGATATTGACCGCTCGCACGGCGCGCTTGCGGCGGATCACGGCGGGAATAGCGGCTTCGAGCGCCTCGCCCCATGAGCAGGCGTAGTATTCCGCGATCCATTGGGTCAGTTTGAGTGTCCCTTCGTCGGCGAGCGGGCCATCGTCTGGCAGATCGAGCAATGGCTTGAGCTTGCCGGCCCCAAGCGGCGACGAATCTTTCACGCCCACCACGAAGCCCGTGAGTTTTCGTTTGCCGAACTCCACCGTCGCGCGCACACCGCGGGCGACGTGGCCGATGAACGGCTCTGGGATGATGTAGTCGAACTCCTGATCTACAGGGGTCGGCAACACGAGGCTCGCAAATCGTTCGGCCATGGGGCGTATTCTAACGATAGCACCGCCACGCGGTGTCATCCCCGCGAAGGCGGGGATCCAGTACCACGCTGAACCGTTGGTTGTCTCTGGATTCCCGCCTTCGCGGGAATGACGCTACGTGCGGCGTGTTCTCAAGAGAAGAACTTTCCGCGATGCGCGCTATACTCAGCCCCATGCCCGCCACCAACCAGCGCCTGACCAAATCCGAGCGGCTGCTCACATCGCGGGAGTTCGACGCCGCCTTCAAAACCGGCGGGCGGGCGGGTAACGGCTGGCTGACCGTCGTGGTCGCCGCCAACGACACTGGTCACGCGCGCTTGGGGCTGGTGGTAAGTCGCAAGTGCGGCAACGCCGTGCGCCGCAACCGCCTGAAACGGCTGATTCGCGAGGTCTTCCGCACCAACAAGGGCGAGTTCGCCCCGGTAGACATTTTGGTCATTCCGCGGGACGAATCCACGCCCGACGATCTTGCTTCTATTAAAGAAGGCATCCTGACGCTCTACCCCCAAGCCCTCGCCCGCGCCGCCAAGCGCCGTGACAAAAGTCAAAACAATTCATAGGTCAGGCACACTCGGCGCTTCCCGGCCAGCGCAAATCATGGTGTCTTTATTTCTTGCGCAGAAATGATCGGGTCTGTAGAGTTCCGCGCTCCCACAGGGGAAGTTCTTTGACGTGATGTGCGCGTTTTGCGCGCCGGGTTCGGGCGTCGTGTAAGGTTGCTTGGCGCAGCCTTCCATAACGATTCCCGTGTTTCAGTGGGCGGTTCCGCGGAATCGCTCCTTGGCGAATAGCCATGGCCGAACTGAAAGTCATCATCCTGGCCGCCGGAAAATCGAAACGGATGAAGAGCGACCTGCCCAAGGTGCTCCATCCCGTCGCCGGGCGGCCTATGCTTCAACACGAGCTCGATCTCGTGTCGAAGCTCGATCCCGTCGAAATTATTTGCATCGTCGGCCACCAGCAGGACCTGGTGCGCGATGCGTTCAAACATTACCCCAAAGTCGTCTTCGTCGAACAACGCGAACAGCTTGGCACCGCCCATGCAGCCGCCCAAGCCAAGGACCGATTGAAAGATTTCAAGGGCGACGTTCTCATTATTAACGGCGACTTGCCGCTGATCCGCCCGGCGACGCTCGAACGCTTCTACACCCACTTCCGAGCGACAAAGGCTCCGGCAAGCCTGCTGACCGCGACGCTCATGGACCCCACGGGTTGGGGGCGCATCATCCGCGACGGGTCTGGCCGCCTGCGCCACATCGTCGAGGAAAAGGACTGCCTCCCCGAATTCAAGACGATCAAGGAAGTGAACGTCGGCTTCTACCTCTTCCGCGCCTCTGAACTGATGCCGACGCTCGACCAGATCGGGACGGGCAACGCGCAGAACGAATACTATCTCACCGACGCCGTGCAGGCGCTTTTCCTTCAAGACAAGATCGTCGAGACCATGCGCGTAGACGATGCACAGGAAGTGGTCGGCGTGAACACGCGCCGCGAACTGGCAATAGCCGACGCCATCATGCGCGGCTGGATCATGATCGACCTGCTCGAGAATGGTGTCACGCTGATCGATCCTGCGACGACGTATATCGAGGCCGACGTAAAGATCGGGCGCGACACGACGATCTATCCGTTCTCTTGTATCCGCGCGGGAGTGAAGATTGGCGAACGTTGCGAGATCGGCCCCTTCGTTCACTTGCGCGCAGGATCCGTGCTCGATAACGACACCAAGGGCGGCGCCTTCGTCGAGATGAAGAACGCCCACCTGTTCCCGGGCGCGAAGGCCGGGCATATGGCCTACCTCGGCGACGTGGATATCGGCAAAGACGCCAACATCGGAGCGGGCACCATCGTCGCCAATTACGACGGCAAGAAGAAGCACAAAACGATTATTGAAGATGAGGCGTTCATCGGCTGTGGCACAGTTCTCGTGGCGCCCGTGCGCATCGGGCGGGGCGCCGCCACCGGCGCCAACACCGTGGTGCCAAAAAACAAGGACGTTCCGCCGGGCGTGACCGTGGTCGGCGCTCCGGCGCGTGAGTTAGCGAAGGCGAAGAGGTAGAGACATGACGCACAACGGGCAATTCAAGATTTTCACCGGGACCTCCAACCCGGCCCTCGCGGAAAAGGTCTGCGAACGCCTCGGCAAGCCGCTTGGCGACGCGCGCGTGACGCGCTTTCCTGATGGCGAAATCGATGTGAAAATCAACGACGATATTCGCGGCGCCGACGTCTTCCTCGTGCAGTCCACCTGCCCGCCGGTCAACGACGCGCTGATGGAGCTCCTGCTGATGATCGACGCGTCGCGTCGTGCGAGTGCAGGACGCATCACAGCCGTGCTGCCCTACTACGGTTACGCCCGCAAAGACCGCAAAGATGAGGGGCGCGTGCCGATCTCCGCGCGTCTTGTCGCCGACCTGATCACGGCAGCTGGCACATCGCGCGTGCTGACGATCGATCTGCACACTGCGCAGATTCAAGGCTTCTTCGACATCCCGGTGGATCACCTCTATGCTTCGCCGGTGATCAAACGCTACATCGCGAACAAAAACATCCCGAATCTCACCATCGTTTCGCCTGACGTTGGCCGCAGCAAAGTCGCGCGCGCCTACGCCAAGCGTCTCGACGCCGGTCTCGCCATCGTCGACAAGCGTCGCGTGGACGCGGGTTCCACGGAAGTGCTCGACATGATCGGCAGCGTCGAGGGCAGAAACGTTTTTATCATCGACGACATGATCGCCACAGGCGGTTCGATCGTCGATGCAGCTAAGGCCTGCCGCAAATTCGGCGCCAAGGACGTCTACGTCGCCTGCACCCACGCGGTGATGTGCGGCCCGGCGGTGCAGCGATTGATGGACGCGCAGCTCACCGAGGTGGTGGTGTGCGATACGATTCCGATGGAGAACAAGCAGTTCCCCACATTGAAAGTGCTGACGGTCGCCGATTTGCTGGCGGAGGCGATCCGGAGCATTCACTACAGCGAATCCGTCAGCCGTCTGTTCGATATGTAAGAGATTTTCGAGTACCAGGATAAGGATGGATTATGACAACGACAGCGATTCCAGAAGTTGAGGCCTCCGCGCGTAACGAGCGCGGTTCGGCCGCCGTGCGCGCTCTCCGTGAGGGCGGGCAGGTCCCGGCCGTTCTATACGGCCAGAAGAAGGACAACATCGATCTCGCCATCGACACGAAGAAGTTCGAGACGCTGCTGCGCAGCCGCCCGATCCTCGTGAAGCTGGCTATCGACGGCAAACCAGAGCACGCGATCATCAAGGACGTGCAGTATGATTATGTCGGGCCGAAGCTCCAGCATGTGGACTTCCAGCGCGTGAGCCTCGATGAGGAGATCCGCGTCAACGTACCGCTCGAGTTCTACGGCACGCCGGCCGGCGCCGATCAGGGCGGCAAGATCGAGGTGGTGCGTCCGCACCTCGCGATCCTTGTCCGCGCGGACAAGATCCCGCACAACATCGTGGTGCCGGTCGCGGAGCTCAAGCTCGGCGACTCGTTGCGCTGCAAAGACGTCACGCTGCCCGCTGGCGCGAAACTCGTGAGCCATCCGGAAAGCTTCATCTGCCGCTGCGAGATTCCGCGACGCGCCAAGGTTGTCGAGGCCACACCGGCCGAGGCTGCTGCGGTTCCAGCGGAAGGCGCCGCTCCGGCCGAGGGTGCGGCCCCGGCGGAAGGTTCCGCTCCTGCGGAAGCCGGCAAGGCTGGCGCTGCCGCTCCGGCAGCGGAGAAGGGCAAGGCCGCCGCTCCTGCCAAGGGCAAGTAGGAAGCCATGCCGGTGCTTATCGCGGGTCTCGGCAATCCCGGCAAGCGTTACGCGCATACGCGGCATAACGTCGGCTGGATGCTGGTTGAGAGACTCGCTACACGGATGGGCTTCGCCTTTGCGGAGTCGCCGTGGAAAGGACTGGTGGCGAGAGGTGTTTATCGAGGAATGGAGACTGTGCTGTTGAAACCGGCGACGTACATGAATCTGAGCGGTGATTCCGTGGCGGCCTGCGCACTTGCCAACGGTATCGGGATCCGCGACGTTCTGGCCGTCAGCGATGAGGTGCAGTTTCCGCTCGGGCGTATCAAGCTGTCCACCGGCGGCAGCGACGGGGGGCATAACGGCCTCGCCTCGCTGATCGAGCGCCTTGGCGATGGCGGTTTTCGCCGCCTTCGCATCGGGGTCAACATGGCGGGCAAGGGCCAGTTGAAGGACTACGTTTTGTCGGAGTTCGGGCCGGATGAGTCCGCCCTGCTCGATGAGACGCTTGCCTTCGCTGGCGATGCCGTGCTCGATTGGGCCGGGCAAGGGGCGACGGATCAGGCGTTCACGGCCGTCATGGGCCGCTACAACGACAAGAGCCGCCAGCCTTGTGCGAAGCTGGAACAGCCAGCGCCGGCACAAGATACGGAAGCAACTAACAACGAAGAACCGTTTCAGGAATAAGGAGGATCGAGTGAAGATTTACGAAACTATGGTACTGGTAAGCAGTGAGCTTGGGGCCGACAAGGCCGTCGATCACGTGCGCTCGCTGATCGAGAAGCACAAGGGCGAAATCATCCGTATCGAGAAGTACGCCGAGCAAAAGCTCGCCTACGAGATCCGCAAGCAAAAGCGCGGCGTCTACGTTCTCACGGCCTTCCGCCACAACCCGCAACTGATCTCGCCGCTCGAGCGCGAGTTCAGCCTCGACGAGCATGTGCTGCGCAGCCTCGTGCTTGACCGCACGGGCCTGACGGTGGACAAATTCTTCCGCCGCTACGAGGCGAAGGAAGAGCAACCGGTGGAAACCGGCGCGCGCGAATACGCCCGCAGCTATTGATGGAAACGGGACACACGAACGAGCACCGAGACAACAGCACCGTATGAGATGAGAGACGAGCACAGCACATAGAAACGAGGACATTGAACGATGATTACGATGAATAAAGTCTTCCTTGTCGGCAACCTCGCCCGTGACCCGGACCTGCGCTACACGCCGTCCGGCACGCCCGTGGTGGAGTTCCGGCTCGCGGTTTCTGACACCTACACCACTTCCGCCGGCGAGAAGCGCGACCGCACCTGCTTCATCGACGTGGTGGCGTGGCGCAGGCTCGCCGAAAGTTGCGGCGACTTCCTTGTCAAAGGATCGCCCGTCTTCGTCGAGGGACGCCTCGAACAGGACTCGTGGGAAACCCCGGCAGGCGAGAAGCGCAGCCGCATCCGCGTGGTCGCCTACTCCGTCCAGTTCATCCGCCGCGAAGTGCAGCGCTCGGCCAGCGGCCGCCAGTTGCAGGTGGTGGACACGGGTGGCGAGACTGTGACCGACTCGACCCGTTCGGGCCGGATCGCGCCAGCGCCGGAAGACGCCGATTCGATCATCAATAGCCGCGATCTCGACGATTTGTCATAACATGAACGATAACCATTCAGGAGAAACGACATGGCATTCATGAAGAAGAAACGCAAGAAGAAGAAGCAGAAGAAGATCGAGATGGTCGCGAACAAGCTCACCAAGGAGCAGCGCGAATTTCTCGACTACAAGGACGTCGGAACATTGCGCCGCTTCATGTCCGAACAGGGCAGGATCCTCGGCCGCAAGCGTTCGGGCTGCGACGCTCAGGGCCAGCGCTCGCTCGCGCGCGCCATCAAGCACGCGCGTCACATGGCGCTGCTCCCTTTCGTGGAGTAAGGGGATTTGACAAACGATCAAGAAAGGTAAGACATGAAAGTCATACTGCGTGAAAGTGTCGAGAAGCTCGGACGGCGTGGCGAAGTTGTCGCCGTCGCCGGCGGCTACGCCCGGAATTATCTGATCCCACAGGGGTTCGCGGCAGCCGCCACCAAGGAGAATATCCGGCGCGTGGAATCCGAGAAGAAGGCATACCTCGCCCGCGAAGCCAAGCGCATCGAGGAGTGCCAGGAAATCGCGGCAGCCATCGAGAAGTCTCAAGTGTCGATCACGATGAAGGTCGGCCCGGACGGACAGATGTTCGGCTCGGTGACGGCTCGCATGATCGCTGACGCCCTCGCCGAGGATGGCATCAAGCTCGAAACGAAGATGGTGCGCCTCGACGACCCGATCAAGGATCTGGGCGTGTTTCCGGTGCGTGTTCACCTCCATCCCGAGGTGGATGCGACGGCCAAGGTCTGGGTGGTCGAAGAGAAGGCCCGGGAATAGGCGGTTCCAAATTCTCCTCCCGATTGGAATCGCTTGCGCGATCTCCGGGCGGGAGAATGGCGGGGCAAGGCGCCGTATGGGTCACACCGGCTTTCGCCGGAATGACAGATAAGGGCGCTAGGGTGGTGGAAGATGGGGCAAAAACGAGGAGATGATCATGGATACCTTGCTGGTCAGTATGGAACCATCGGAGATCGCGACAACTATCGGTTTGATCGTCGGTGCGATCGTCGTGATCGGGATTCTGGTGCTCGTGTTCAATGTGCTCGGCCTGTGGTTTCAGGCATGGGTATCGGGCGCGCACATCGGTTTGCTCGAACTGATCGGCATGCGTTTCCGCAAAGTCCATGTCGGCACCATCGTGCTCTCGCGCATTGAGTCGGTGAAGGCCGGCGTCGCCGTAAGCACCAACCAGCTCGAGGCCCACTACCTCGCCGGCGGCAACGTGCCCAATGTCGTGCGCGCTCTGATCATTGCCAATCGCGCGAAGATCAATCTCGATTTCGCCCGCGCCGCGACCATCGACCTCGCCGGACGTGACGTGCTTGACGCGGTGCGCACCTCCGTCAATCCCAAAGTGATCGACTGCCCGGCTGCTGGCGGCGACCGGACCACCATCGACGCCATTTGCAAGAACGGCATCCAGTTGAAAGCGCGCGCGCGTGTCACCGTGCGCACCAATCTCGACCAACTCGTGGGCGGCGCAACGGAGGAAACGATCATCGCCCGCGTGGGCGAGGGCATTGTTTCGGCCATCGGCAGCGCCAGCAGCCATCCGATCGTACTCGAGAACCCCGACGTGATCTCGAAGCAGGTGCTGGCCAAGGGGCTTGACGCCGGCACGGCTTACGAGATTCTCTCCATCGACATCGCCGATGTGGATGTGGGCGAGAACATTGGCGCCAATCTGCAGGCGGAACAAGCCGAGGCCGACAAGCGCGTGGCTCAGGCCCGCGCCGAAGAGCGCCGCGCTATGGCCGTTGCCCTCGAACAGGAAATGCAGGCCAAAGTGCAAGAGAACCGCGCGGCTGTTGTGCTCGCCGAGGCGGAAGTGCCGAAGGCGCTGGCGGAAGCCCTGCGCTCAGGAAAGCTTGGCGCGCTCGACTACTATCAACTGCAGAACGTCGTGGCTGACACCGGCATGCGCTCGGCCATCGCGGGCTCGTCAGGCAAGCCCTCCGGTGGAGCGAAGGCATGAGCGAGGAACAGCCCCAGCGGAAGTCTCTTCTTAAAGAAGAGCCCACCAATACCGGCCAGCCGGAACAACCGGCAGACAAGCCGCATGGCCCGCTCGACGCCATCCTGCGCCGCTATGGCGACAATCCGGCGCAGGTGGCCGTGATTCTCAGTGAAGTCCTGACCCCACGCCGTCACCGCTTTCGGCAAAACGCTCAAATTTAGAGCGCTCAACATTTCGACGCCGCGCTCCTTCCCATGAAGAGCGCCCGCAGCCTCGTCAACGATCGCAGACAACGATCCCGTCGTCGTCGATCGTTGACGCGATCTACTCTCCCTTCATCGCCACGCTTGAGGCCGTCGCATACACTTTAGGTCATCTCGTGCGAAACGTCCCTAACGCAAAGGAGAGAACCGATGAACGCGACCGCTCACGTCCCGTACCGCCCGAAATCGTATGTGATGGCCGCGCTTTCTCTCGCGCTGGTTCTCTGCGCCGACCCGTCGGGTGTCTGGGCGCAAGGGACAGGCGGCACCGGTGGCGGTGGTGGCAGCAGCGGAGGAGGATCGCTGCCTCCGGCGCCTACGCCAACACAGAACGCTATCACCTGGCCAACCGACTTTGTCGTTTTGAGCTCGACCATCGAGGGAGCTGGCGTTTCTCTCGCCCTGCCGCCCGCGCATGTCGGAGGAACGTTCGAGTGGGATAATTCGATTTTTCCAGTATCTCCGACGTGGGTATTCGATCCTGACACAATGGAATTTGTCATCGATACGACCATGCCCTACCCGAAATGGGAAGTGACAGGCGCCCCGCCCGGCATTGTCATCCATGATTTTCCAGGCGCGAACCAATTTTGGGGGTCGGTTGCGGAAGGCGCAGGATCAGCGTCGGGCAATGGCTTGGGATACACGGAATATAACATGACATTAACCTTGAGGGACGGCGCAGGCATCGTTCCCGGGGAATACAGCGCCGGGTTCTCGGTCTACGTGAGTCAGCGCGTAGACATCACCACGCCGGGTGGGACGCTCGCAACGCTCGAGCCCTATGAAGCATTCTCGGCTTCGATAGGCACGGCCGGAGGCTACAACAACTCTGGGGTCAGTTACGTCGATCTTGAATTCTCCTCCGCCGATCTCCCGTCGTGGCTGGCCTTGAGTGCCGCCACCGGAACGCTTGTGGGCATGCCTACGCTCTCCGATGTCGGCGTTCATACCTTCACAGTACAAGTCACCGATGTGGGGTGGTTGCAACATCATTACAATCCGCCATGGTCGGATGGCACCATTGCGGCATGGTCCGATTTCGAAAACTACACGATCATCGTCGAGGTTCCCGAGCTGCTGATCACGACGCCCGAATCGCTTGGCGATATCGCGCTGAACGAACCCTTTGCCGCCACTATCGAAGCCGGCGGCGGCTACGGCGCGTTGACCTACTCTTCCGACGATCTGCCAGAGTGGCTGACGCTCGACCCGCAAACCGGCGCACTGAGCGGTACGCCAACCACGCCCGAACAGGTGGCTGAACACACCTTCCATGTCACCGTCACGGACGAGTGCATACCCGTTAACATCGTCACGGCGGAGTTTACGGTTAGCGTCGGCACAGCCGCACTCGAGTACGCGAGCGGCTATACGCTGCCTGCCGCGCAGGTGGGGACGGCCTACAGCTTTACGTTGCTTGCGACCGGCGGTGCCGGCGCATACACATGGGCCGCCACAAACCTTCCGGCGGGGCTGACGATCAGCGCGGCGGGCGTCGTCAGTGGAGTGCCGCTTCCGGGTGCAATGGGGAGTAACGCGGTGTTCGTCTCGGTGCATGACGAAGTGACGCCGCCCAATGTGGCAGCGACATACATTTCGCTCTTCGTTCAAGGGCCGGACGAGGAATTGCTGTCAATCGTGACGAGCAGCCTGCCGCCGGCGACCGCCGGCGAAGCGTGGGGGCCGGTTTCGTTACAGGCTTCGGGCGGAACAGGTGAGTATGCCTGGAGCGCCGTCGGCCTGCCCGCGGGGTTGACACTCAGCGCTGCAACGCTTTCCGGAACGCCCGCCTTTGGCACCGGCGGCCTCTACCACGTCAACATCGTCCTCACCGACCTCGGGCTCGAGGCGCAGACAAGCGCGATGCTCACGCTCGTGATCTCGGAGTCCGCGGATGAGAACGATCAGACGTCGATCTCGCCGGGCATGGCCGCGCGGCGCTTGATCGACGGTGCGAAGAGTGGGTGCATGCTGTCGACGGGAGGAGAGCGCGGCGCGAGTGGTATGGCGATGCTCGCCGTCCTTGTCCTGATGGCCGTGAGCCGTTTCCGGGCAGTGCCCGTGAAACCGGCACGCTAAGACATTCCTTTTGTAGAAAGTATCATCATGAACCAAAGACACCACGCAACGTCATTCCCGCGCAGGGATGACATTGCGTAGCGATGCTTTCTACAAAGCATCAGCACGCTAAGAAGCGCAAGGCGCGCGCGGGGATTCGAGCTATACTCTGACCTCGCCACATGGAACCTGCCGCCACGAACAACGACGCGCTCCGGGATCGCCTCAACGCTGTCTTGAAGGATGTGTCGCAGGCGGAGATCGCGCGGCGCACCGGCACTTCGCGCGCCAACGTCAACCGCTATCTGCGCGACCGCAAGATTCCCGCCGAGTTCAGCGCCGCCGTGGTCGCGGGCTTTGACGTGAATCCCGTGTGGTTGCTGACGGGCAAGGGCAGCCCGCGCTCCACCGAGACGGGGGCGGGGACGGACGAACTCGCCTCGCGCATCCTCGACATGGTTGGCGCGATGGAAGCCACGTTCAAGATGCGGCTTTCCGCGATCTCGTCGCAGAGCAACGCGCGCGTCTTCCGCGATCTCCACGACGCCGTGGATCAATACACCCGCACGCTTTCCCGCACCAGCGAACATTTCAAGCCGCTCTTCAAAAAGCTGCTCGAGCAGTTCCATCAGGCGATCCTGCGAAAGGACTACGGCCAGGCCCAGAGTCTGCGGCCCGTCGTTACCTTCGTCTCGCGGCTGTGCGACGACCCGCGCCTGGTCTTCGACCTCTATGCGGTCGAGGAGATGCTCGATTTCCTCACGGGCGAACCGGTGAAGGCCATCGCATCCGGTCGGCGAACTTTCCTCGCCAAGCTGGCGTCGGGCGAACAGCACTACGATGACTTGATCGTTGCGGCGGTCAATTACGGGTTCCTGCTCATGCAGCTCCGCCGGATTCGCGAAGCCGAGGGATTGCTTCGTGTTGGTTGCACGCTCGCCAGCTCTCGCGCGATCGATGCGCGTTATTGGAACCTGTATTTCGTTTCGCGTACCATGCAGGCGGAGCTTGGGCGGCTCGATCGAGCGTTGCCAAGGCTCATTCGCGCGTTCCGCCTGATGAGCGCCGAGAACCGCGAGCTTGCCCACGGTATCTTTAACTCCTACCTGTTCATGGGTGGCGTCCATTCCTTCGACGACTGGACGGGCGCGTTCCTGGCTTCGGACAAGTTCGGCGTCTACCATCGCGCGCTGGAAGCGGGGCGTATTGTTTCGACAGCGTGTTGTCTGGAGGACGCAAAGCTGATCAAACAGGCGCGCAAGGCAGGCGATGGCGTGCTCGGCAAAGGCCGCCGCGATGACGAACTCTTTTTTGATCTCTGGAGCAAGTCGTTGCTTGCGGCGATGTCAGCGAAGGCAGGCCTCGAAACCGTCGAGCAGTTTGAGACGTCAGAAGTATTCAAGACGGCGCAAGGTTCGCAAATCCCGACGATGCAGCTCACGGCTTCGGCGGCGCTCTGCCAACTGCTTCGACTCTCGGGGGACAAGGAGCGCGCGACGAAACAGTTCGACGCCACAAAGCAGCTCATTGAAGCCGCGGATCCCGGCATCACATTCCCCGTCATGCAGTTCGCCCTTCACCATCGCAACGCGCTCGGCCTGTTCGAAGCAAGCTCGAAGGCCACGAAACAGGCGCGCAGATTCTTCGCAAGGGTGAAGTCCAACGGCTATCTCATTTTCGGCGACAACCCGTAACCCATTGTAAATGAACGAGTTGCAATGACGCCGGAGTTCTTGCGGCGGCGTGGGGTTGTCTACGATTCACGACGTCGCGCGTGTTGTATTGGATCGTTGACACGACCTGATGCCCGATCTTCGACGATGTTTTGATCCTCGCGTACTCTATTGGCGTGCGAAGGAAGCCCGTCAACGGAGATCGAATCATGAAGATCAGTGGTGCGATAGTCATGCTGCTCGTCAGCCTC
The DNA here is from genome assembly GCA_013360495.1 of Planctomycetaceae bacterium. Lineage (GTDB taxonomy): Bacteria > Planctomycetota > UBA8742 > UBA2392 > JABWBM01 > JABWBM01. Next base: position 25,428 of record JABWBM010000033.1, on the reverse strand, counting down.
ATCGCCATGCCGCTCATCGTTGTGAGCGCGATGGGTTCGGAAGCACCCCTGCTCGTACGCGACATGGATCAGAATGGCGTGGATGCGCCATCGGGCCGCTTGCTGTTGCGCATGCCTGCCGCCGATAGCCACAACGACACTCCCCTCGATGGAGAGCCGGCGGCGGAGGCTGGTCCTCCGGCGGAGCCTTCCGATGACAGCACCGCTTCCGGGGTCTCCGAAGCCGAATTCTTCGGCGAGAGCGTATCGGGCCGGATGGTGTTCATCCTCGACGTGTCCGCTTCGATGATGGCAGCGGACGCGGGAGTCGGCGAGGACTACGACGGCAACGTGATCGCGAACATGACGCGTCTTGACGCGGTGAAGTACGAAACCGTGCAGATGCTGCTCCAGTTCAACGAAAGCGACGCCTTCGACTTCGTATTGCAGGCCGGCGCGGAACCGGGCTCATATCCCGCCACACCTGGCAACATGCCGCAGATCTCACCGCTTACCGATGTATGGCAGGGCCAGTTGGTGCAGGCAGACGATGCGATGGTCGCACAAGCCATCGCCTATGTTCAGGGACTGACCACATGGTGGGGTACGCCGACCTACGTCGCGTTGCAGCGCGCCTGCGCGGACTATGGCAACGAGCTCGACAAAATCGTCTTCCTCACCGACGGCGAACCCTATCCCGCGACGATCAGCGCCGGCCCGCACGTGCAGAAGATTCTCGAGGATTTCCCCGGCTGGTTCGCGCCGCTCGCGGCAAACGGTTGTGAGTTGTGCTGCTTCCAAATCGGCAGCAACTGGGCTGCCGGCAGTTTCCTTCAGGAATTCGCGGCGCAGAACGGCGCGTCATACGTCCATATCGGGAATTGACGCACCCTTGCCTGACAATACATGAATGATCGAAGCGCGTGGCTTCGTTCGATATATGGTTCAAGAAGACGAAGAGGACGTACCATGAAAACGATCGGAATTGCGCATCGCGGCGGCAGCCTGACGTGTCGCCGCGATGTTCGTTTAATATCGATTGGCCGGGCATATCCGGCGGCGTGCGCGGATGATCGCTTCTATAGTGAAGCAAGCTCAATGAAACAACCCCGCGAAATGCGCGGGGTTGCCTCTGGCGGACAAAATCCGGGAAGGACTAGCGCTTCTTCTTAGCCGCCTTCTTCTTGCCGCCCTTCTTCTTTGCTTTCTTCTTAGCCATAACAACCTCCTGCGGTACGAGACAAAAAAGTTTGAGGGGAACATCACCCTCACACACAACGGACGACATTATTTCCATTCGCAAGCGAACGGTCAATGCGTTTTCAAAAAAATCATTCACTTGTCGAGTCAACACTGTCATCCGCGATCATGTTGACTTAACCTGTCACGCATCGAAAACGTTTTCGATTCACTGCGAAAGTCAAGACCATGCGAGCGAATTCGAAACGATTTGTTCATCGCGCCAAAGGGGAGCGACTCGTCCGCCCTATCGGTGCATGGCGCAAAATACTTCTGCTAAAATCTTTTCCACTCGTCGTGCTCGCGCTCGTTTCATGCGCGATTCCGAACGGCGCGCGCGTCACACTCGACACACCCGAAACCGCCGTACGCCATATGGAATCAGCGTTTGCGGGCGACGATGTCGACGCCTTCCTGTTCACGCTCAGCGAAGAGACGCTCGCGAAGTACGAGACGAAAATTCTCGTCGCGTGGGAAGACGTGCGCGAGATGTTCTACTTCCGCGATGTGAAAGTGACCGGCGAGGAAGCGTACAAGCCCGAGTACGAAAATCCCGGCGCGACCTCCGATTACGTTTTTCCCAAACGCGGAAAACCCGCGCGCAAGGTCCGCGCGCGCATCGAAGTCGACGGCAAGCACTACGACGAAGATTTTTTATTTGTTCAGGAAATCGATCCGCCGCGTGACAACACGATGGACTCTCCGTACATCCGCGTGCGCGACGAGACAATTCCGAGACACGAACATCCGACGCCAGATCGCTACGCAACCGAGCGCGAGGACGCGCGCTCGCGCACGCACTGGCGGCTCATCTATCCATACTACCCCTTTCAATCGCGAAGCAAGCTCGCCCGCGACCTGATGAACAAGCTCGGCGGCGAGGAGCGATGAATACAAATACGTCCGGATGATTCATCCGCGGAGAGGCGGAGAAAGAAGTTTGGCCGCAGATGAACGCGGATAAAGAGAACTATGAAAGCACGAAATGGGAAACGACGGAAAAGACAAGATAATGCTAAAGTGGTGTCGGCATGTCTTTTTTCGTGTTTTCATTCTTTCGAAATTTCGTGATGAAATTCCTTATCTGCGTTCATTCGCGTTCATCTGCGGCTAAAAAATCTTCCTTTGGCGTCCTCCGCGCTCCTGAGGTGTATATCTTCGTGATCACGCAAGCGCGCCTTGACGCGTGGGGAGGTGCTGGCACAATCGAAACGCGCATTCGAAAGCCATCATCACCCCGCCGGAGACCGATCCCATGAACGATAAAGCCGCCAAGTTTCGCCAGTTGATGGCCCGCAAGGAACCGATCGTCATCGCCGGCGCTCACAACGGCCTCTCCGCGAAGCTCGTCGAGGAAGCCGGCTTTGACGGCATCTGGGCCAGCGGCTTCGAGATCAGCGCTTCCTTCGCCATCCCCGACGCCAACATCCTCACCATGGCCGAGAACGTCACCGTCGCCAAGGCGATGAACAACTCGAGTACCATTCCTGTCGTCGCCGACTGCGACAACGGCTTTGGCAACGCCATCAACGTCATCCGCACGGTGCAGGAGTACGAAGCGGCGGGCATCGCCGCCATCTGCATGGAAGACAACGTCTTCCCCAAACGCTGCAGCTTCTACGTCGGCGTCAAGCGCGAGCTCTCCTCAGTAGAAGAGCACGCCGGCAAGGTTCGCGCCGCCAAGGACGCGCAACGCTCGAAGGACTTCGTCGTCATTGCCCGCACCGAAGCGCTGATCGCGGGCTGGGGCATGGAAGAAGCCCTTAAACGCGCGAATGCCTACGCCGATGCCGGCGCCGACATGTGCCTGATCCACTCCAAGTCCGACAAACCCGACGAAGTGCTGGAATTCGCCAAGCGCTGGAAGCGTAAAACCCCGCTCGTCTGTGTCCCCACCATCTATAAGGAAGCGACCGTCAGCCAGCTCTACGAGGGCGGCTACAAGATGGTGATCGTCGCCAACCACGGCCTGCGCGCCGCCGTCAAGGCAATGCAGGGCACGCTCAAGACCATCCGCGAGAAGGGCTACGTCGGCGCGGTGGAAGACCGCATCGTTCCTTTAAAGGAAGTCTACCGCCTCGTGGGCGAGCCGGAGATGAGCGCCAACGAGAAAGCCTACATGCCGCCCGATGGCGAGCAGATCACGGCGATCATCCTTGCTGCGGGGCCTGAGCGCGACATGGGTGCGCTCACCGAGGACAAACCCCGCACCATGCTCGACATCAAAGGCAAGACCATCCTCGAGCGCCAGATCGAAGCGCTCAACGCCTGCAACATCAAGCACATCGCCGTGGTGCGCGGCTACAAGAAGGACGCCGTCGCCGTCCCCAACGTGCGCTACTATGAGAACGACGACTACGACGATAGCGGTGAGCTTGCCTCGCTCATGGCCGCCAAGACCGAGCTGAAGGGCCGGGTGCTCGTGCTCTACGGCGACATCCTCTTCGACCGCGGCATCCTCGAGAAGCTGCTGCACAGCCCGGGGGATATCACGGTCGTCGCCGACCGCTCGTGGCGCGATTCGACGAAGCGCGCGGGCAAGAAGCCCGACCTGATCGTCGAGGAGGACGCGCCAAAGGCCAGCACGCACCGCTACCTTACTGAAGACGTCCCCTCCACCGTCACGAAGATCGGCTCCAAGATCGATGCGAAGAAGGCGACGAGCGAGTTCATCGGCATGCTGATGCTCAGCCCCGAGGGAAGCGCGGCCCTCGTCAAAGCCTACGACCAGCTCGTGGGCAAGAGCGCCGGCAAGCCCCTGCATGAATCGAAAGACCTCAAGCACGCCTCGCTCACGGACATGCTGCAGGAATTGATCGCCCGCGAGGCGCCTGTGTCGAGCGTCGGCATCTACAAGGGCTGGATGGAGGTCGATACCTTCGAGGACTATCAGCGCGCCTGGGCCGAAGTGAAAGCATAGAGGCCTCAGTATTCTCATGCGACGCGTCGTCATATTCGGTAACTCCGGCTCAGGCAAGTCCACACTCGCGCGCGGGCTTGGCGCGAAGCTCGCTTTGCCCGTCATTCACCTTGACCAATTGTTCTGGAACCCTGACTGGAGAATGAGCTGCCGCGAAGAATTCGCCGACAAGCAGCGCCGCGCTCTCGCCGACGCGCGGGACGGCTGGGTGTGCGAGGGGAATTACTTCAACACTCTTGATCTGCGTTTGCCACAAGCCGATACGATTATCGTGCTCGATATCCCGCTGGCGCGCTGTCTCTGGAACGTTCTCAAGCGCTGGTCATACAGCAAAGGGCAGGTTCGCCCCGACGGGCCGCGCGGCTGCCCCGACAAAATGGATTTCGCGTTCATACGCTGGGTCTGGGGCTATTCCCGTCATAGCCGCCCGCTGATCGAATTCGCTGTCGAAGAGTATGGCCTCGGCAAGAGTGTCATAAGACTTAGCTCCCATGCCACGGCACGGACATTTCTCGCATCTGTCGCGTAAGGCGCATTCCGGAGAGAGCTTCGATCACGCATACACGACGCCAACACGCGGGACGCGCGCCTCATCGGCCTCGCGCCCCGCGTGTGGTTATTGGGTCGGTAATGGCGACACTCTTACGCGATGTTCAGCGTGAGCGTGCCGATCCCGAAGCCGAGGTACTGGTCCTGGTTCGCCGGGCGGGTGGTATCGATGTTCGTTCCGGTGACGACGTCGAAAAAGCGGAAATCCGGCCTCGTCAGCGGGGCTCCATCATAGGTGCAGAGGTCCGGCAAGCGGATGACTTGCGTGCTTGTCACCAGATACGACGACAAAACGGACTCGGCGATCATGCCGCTGTACTTGGAATAGAACATATACACTGTCGCGCCGATGTATGCGTTGTTCGGGGCGTTGACGACCGTTCCGACAGCCCTGCGCCCGGAGCTGAGAAGCTTCTGCCCCTGATGGCCCGTGCAGATACCAGCGTTGACCGTGCTCGAATCGGTCAGGCACGCCGCGCCGAGCGTCAACGCCATAACCATCACCATCGCCAATGACTTCATCACTTTCATAACCATCCTTTGTCCAACGGATCTTGAAGAATCGGTCGACGCCCCATGCGTCCACCCACAGGGCGAAGTGTAGTGATCGAAGTCAGACAAAAGGGGAGCGAGCGGCAGATAGCTTAGCGGATCGGTGACAACGCAATATCTCAGGAACGATTGTGTTACAACCAGACGGGTGCCATCTGCTCCGGTTAAACGCAGCGCGCGTGACGGTCGTGGGCCGTCACGCGCGCTGGAAGGGGATGTGAGAACCTTTCGCGTTCCCCTCAATTAGGGAACTTCAACCAGGAACGACATCGTTCCGATGTTGACGGTCTGATACACGCCGAGGCCGCGTGTGGTATCGAGGTCCGTGCCCGTCACCGGATCGAAGTACCAGAATTCCTTATAGGGGAGAGCGGTGCTGGTGCGGTTCGTGGTGAACTGCGTGGGAAGCTTGATGTTCTTGCCGTTGTACACCACGGTCATGTCCAGTTCGCAGCCGTTGAGATACTGGCGGAACTGAAAATACACCTTCGAGCCTGCGCCGGGACCGGCCTGGATGATGCCTTGAGCGTTGCGCCCCTTGTACATCCCGCTACCGCCGCCGCCCGGTTGCGTTTGAGCGTTCACGGCCGGGGAGCTTGCCCCAAGCCCAAGCATTACAGCCGACGCGACGAGCGCGACAGCCACCATCGTCATCACACGCTTCGCAAATTCCATACGTGATTCCTTTTCTTGGTTTGTTGACTGAATGCGCCATCGCTTGCCTGCGTCAGCGCCACTTGTTGCCGGCGCGCGAAGTGTACCGAAGAGCGCTCGCCAATGGCGGACGCGCGCCCCATCCCATGTAACTCTGCGGTTACTCGACCTTCGCTGTAACGGATATGCTACAACACGCGACATCTGCAACCGGAACGTTACGAGCGCGAGAATTTTGCCGCGCGGGACTGGTGACCGCTGGCAAGGCGCCAGGATCCGTACTGTCCGGTCCACCTGATGGGCGCCCTACTCACTACACATATCCGTGTTATCATCCTTGTCTATGTCACGAGCTACCCACACCGATGCGGATTCAGACGACCGGGCATTGCAGGAGCGCCTCAAGCTGATCGTGTCGCACAACTCGCCATCGGAGGTCGCCCGCAAAACAGGCATCGCGCAGCAGAACATCGCGCGCTATCTCCAGGGCGTGCGTATTCCCGGTTCAGCGATTGCCAAAATCGTGCGAGGCATGGGCGTCAATCCCGCGTGGCTCGTGGCGGGGGAGGGAACGCCTTACCTCTCCGATGTGACGAGCGATACGTCGGCCATGGCCGGCGGTCTCCTCGAGCTCGTCAAGGCGATGGGTGCCGTGACGAAGATGCGGCTCGGGGCGTTAGCGGGCAAGCATCACCTCAAAACGCTGCGCGAACTGAACGACGCCCTCGTTCAATACGAACACCTCAAGCAGGAGATGAGCGCGCAGAGCGACGGCATTTATCGGAAGCTGCTCGAAGACTTGCGTCAGGCGCTCTCCGGCGGAAATTACGATCAGGCGGCGAGCACGTGCGCCGCGGCCGAGCAAGTATCCCGGCTGTCAGAAAGCGAGTCTCTTAAGACAGAGTTGTTGCATCTTAAGGCGTGGCTCTATGCGAAACAGGGGAACCCCGGCCAAGCGGTCGAGTACGCAAGAGAGGCATTCCTTCGTTCCGTGGGGGGCGAAGGCGCGCAATCGCCGGAATTCCTGAACCGTTGCAGGAGCCTGGTCAATACTCTGCGGCATCATGGATCCCTCAGCGAAGGCTACCGCATGTGCTGTTCTCTGCTCGAATTGATCGGGCCGCAAAGAGACGACGATGCCGGGTATCTCAATTTGCTTTGCGTGCGTGGAACGTTCGAAACCGAACTCGGGCAACTTCTCAAGGGGATGTCCACTCATCTGCGTTATATCCCGCGTCTTCCCGTTAGCGAGCGGGGCGAAATGCGAGTCGCGCTGATACGAGCGCAGATGTGGTCTGGCGCGCTCACTTTCAAGCAGGCGTTGGCCATTCCCATCAAGCATTCGTGGCGTGACAGTGTGATGGCCGCCCACGCGATCATGCTTGACGATCCAGAAGCATGGGCGCTCGCCCACAAAGCGCTAAAGGATAGTGAACAAAGCCCTGCCCGTATCGATACGCCCGTGTTGATCGCGCTGCTCGATTTTCTGCTTTGCGCCCACAGGAAGGATCGAACGAGCCTCAAGAAATTCGATGCTTACTGCGCCGGTGTCTATGAGCCGGAATCGAGAACTCCGCGCTGGCTGCTCATGTGCGCCATTTGCAGGACAAAGTTAACCCGCGTGCTTGAACACGCGGAACAGGCGTCGTCACTGAAACGGGAAATCGAGCTCTTTGACGCGTTTGACGACAAGCTGGGTTTGGGTATTCCTATGCGCGCCTCGCATTACAGCAATGTTCTTCACGCTCCTCCGGCGTCATTGAAGGCATCGGGCAAGCCCGCGCGACAAGAAGCGGAGGCGTTCTTCCGCGACCATTACGACGCCGGCTACCTGTGCTTCGAGCGTTGGCGGCAATGATCGGTATCACACCGATCCTAATCGGTCAATGGATTGTGTCCGTCATGCCGACGAAAGTCGACATCCAGAGACTACCGCAAATCACTCCTTGTATCTGGATTCCGGCTTTCGCCGGAATGACGGTCAGAATCACATTTTTTATTTAGGATCGATCCTACACCGTTCGGTGTGAGCGCGCTTCCACCCAACACACATGTGTAACGAATCAACGGCCACGGCCGCATTGCAATGCGCCGTGCGCTATCCTTTGCGCATGACGATTCTGTGGATTGCGTAAAGGAGAAGTTTGGATGCAGACCAAAGGACTCTTGCTGTACGGTGTGTTCGCCGGTGCGTGCTTCTTCGGAGTTCATTCCGGTGTCGCCACGAGAATGGAACGGGGGGCACGCTCAGACTCATCCGAAGGAACACCCACGCTCATCCGTAATGTGGCGAACGGTGGCGCCGATGCCCCGAGCGGGAGGCTCTTGCTTCGCGTGCCAGCCAATGGCCAGTCGGGATCGGGATCCCCGTCACCGGAAGAAGGCGAGCCGCCGGCGGAACCGTCCGATCCGATTTTTGAGGACGAAGAGGGAGACTCAAAGTTCAACGGCGAGTTGGTCGGCGGGAAGGCCATCTTCATCATCGATGTGTCGGATTCCATGAAATCGCCGGATGCCGGCCCGGGCGAGGATTGGGACGGCAATATCCATGGCAGCATGAGACGCCTCGATAAGGTCAAAACAGCGCTGATCAATTTTTTGAGGACTGTCGATGCGAGCGTCTCTTTTGACATCATCTGGCTGGCTGGCGGCAACATCGAGCCGTGCGAGCCGCCGAACACCGCCAAGCTCCGGGGCGAGCTGGTTCGATGCACGGACGAGATGCGCGAACAGGCTATTCAGGCCGTTATCAAGCAGTATACATGGCTCGGCACGCCCACATGGCGGGCGTTGAAGGACGCCTGCGAACTCTATCCGGACGATCTTCAAACGCTCATCCTCTACACTGACGGAGCGCCTTTTCCGAGAGATGTGGCGGGCGAATGGGGAGAGAGCCAGGTCCCGGCGATCCTCGCCGATTTTCCCAAGTGGTACAAGCGCAAGAAAGCCAATGGGTGTTCATTGACGGTGTTTGTCGCGGGGAACAACGACAAGGCCGGATCATTCGCTCAAGACTTGTGCGCCCAGAACGGCGGCAAGTACATCCACGAGTGATGTGTGTTTTTGAAACCCCTTATTCTGGAAAGGACTGGTTTATGAAGATTGTCTGTTCGAACGACATGGCGAGGGTTATCGGTGGCATCAGTTGGACCACCAAGAAGACGGACTGTGGCGGCGTTCCTTGCAAAGGCAAGGGCATTTAGGAATGAAAAGGGTGTTCGTGGCAAAGGCGCGATAGACCGCTCGACCCACGTTCGATGTATCGCGCACATGCAAAGGAACCCCGCTCCGGCGGGGTTCCTGATTGTCGCAACGAAATGTTCAGCCAAGGGCGATCCATGAAAACGATCATGATCCTGTGCGTCTTCGCGGCGACGCCGATGTACGCATTGGCTATTAAAGAGCCGACAGTGCTACCGGACGCCATGGAGGGCGTCGCTCTGGAACAAGTCACATGCGAAGCTGTCGGGGGGACGCCTCCGCTGGTGTGGTCTCTGAAGGACGCTCCATCAGGAATCGAAATAATTGATGGAGGAGGGTTTGGCGATACGGATTTCAAAGTAGGTGGCGTTCCTCACATGGGTACTGGCCACAAGGACGGACAAGTTTACGTAGTCACGATCGTCGTCACGGACAAGTCACCTCCCGGCGGCCAAAAAGCCGAAATCACGCTGCCGATGACGGTGTACGCTGCCGTACGATTAACTTCTCCAAGCGACTTGGGTGTGGTGGAGACGGGCGAAACCTTCTCATTCACGCTTGGCACCGCGGGGGGATACACGACGACCAACGGCGGCTTGTCGTTTTCCTCCCCTGATCTTCCAAGCTGGCTGAACCTCAACCCCGACACGGGAAAGTTATCGGGAATTCCGGATACGGGGGGAACCTATGAGTTCGAGGTCACGGTTCAGGATGAATGGAGCACGCCAACATCAGACACGGAGCAGTATGTCATTCAGGTCGAATTTTCCGACGTAATCATCCTGACGTCCAACCTTCCAACGGCGACCGCCGGTGAGTTCTATTCGCAGAGTCTTGTCGCCACCGGTGGCGACGGCGCCTACCAATGGACAGTGACCGATTTGCCCACTGGTCTTCAGGCCGACGCAACCGGGGTTGTCTTTGGCACTCCCGAAATTCCCGGGCCGTACAAGATCAACGTCGCAGTGGCGGATGGACAGGATCCTCCGGACACAGATTCGGCGCTCCTTTCGCTCTACATACAGGAAGCCGAGGTTGACGCCCCGACGATTACGACGAGTTACTTGCCGCCTGGCGAGGAAGCCATACACTATGGCCCGGTAACGCTGGAAGCGACTGGCGGCGACGGCGTCTATACCTGGGCCATCACCGGCTTGCCTGATGGGCTTACCCAAACAGCGAATACTATGGCAGGAACTCCCGCCGCCGGAACATCCGGCCAATACTTCGTCACCGCGACCGTGACCGATGGCGCCGGGGCATCGTCAAGCGCGATGTTTGTTCTGGTTATCGAAGAATCGTCGGCGCTGAGTGACGAGCCGGACAGCGGCGTTCCTGACGAATTCACCGTCGGCCCATTCCTTTCGGACGTTCCAACGACGGGCTGCAGTCTCGGAACATCCAGTCGTGGAACGGCTTTGTTTCTGTTGCTGGTGTCGTTTGCCACTCTCTTCATAGGGCCCCGGAAACTCCCATCTATGTTCATCGGGCGCAACTCGCTTATGGCGAAGCGTATTCGCCATAACTCCCGTTTCGCTCGGTTTTATGAACCTCGCGAAACGCCGAACCATCCATGGTTCGGATATCAGGCCGTTTTTCAACGGCCTGATAGAGTTTCGCCATTTTTAGATGGTGGTTGGGGGTGATTCCGTGTGCTGGTTTTGTGTCAAGCAAAAACCATTACCCGGTCAAGTGCGTAGTGCTCCGATTTCCGGCAGAGTACTCAACAGATGTGGCAAGACATCCTCCTTCAACGACTACCAAGCTAGGTGATGTTCTAGATGACTTGAGATTCGATCAATCTCCGGGAACGGCTCCAACGGAGAGCGCAAAGCCTTGAGATACAAGGGTTGATGTGGTGGTGGGAGTGGAGGGAATCGAACCCACTAAGGCCGAAGCCACCTGATTTACAGTCAGGCCCAGTTCGCCATCTCTGGGGCACTCCCATGTGCCTTGTCCGAATAACCGAAAGTTAACAGCATCCCGTGCGCTGTCAAGCGCCGCCACGACAACTACCAAGGCTGTTCAATAGTCTGTCGATTGTCTCATGTTGTAACGGGAAGCATCCGAGAGGTGAAGAAACCGTGTTTCTTTACTCAAGGAGGGTGCCGTGCAATGCGAGTCGTTTATGCCGCTGTGGCAGGAAAGTCGTGGATTTCAAGGCGATAGTTGGGATAGGTTGACGCCGTCGCCGTCAATGTTCCCGATGGCAGGAGAGTTGTGGTTCGATTTCGACCGTCATTTGACGCTTGGCCCCTTGCTGCAGCTTGGGGTTTCCGATGAGGAATTATTGATCGCGCCCGCGGTCAACCTGCGCTATCGCTTCCCTTTCAGCAACGATTGGGCCACGCCGATTGTCGATCCATCAGTTCATGGCGGTGCGGGATTCCTCTACCTGAACGAGGATCCCGGGGGGCCAGCGGACGAACAGGATGACATCGGATTGCTGGTCGAATTCGGCGGCGGCGTTCACTTCTGGTTTTCGCCATCCTTCGCCATCGGCACGCAGTTCCGCATCAACGTGCTGCCGATCGAGGTCAACGACGAAAACATCATCCTGTCCAGGGACGTGGTGTCATTCAGATTCGAGTTTTAAATGCGTATCGTCTAAATACCGGCGTCGGGAAGTAGCGCCGTTTCGAACCAGAATTGTTTGATGGAGCGCATCACGTTGACCAGATTCCCGAAGGAGTCCGGCTTCGGGATATACGCGCTGGCGCCGTTCTTGTACGAGGCGAGCACGTCCTTCGCCGCGCGCGATGTGGTCAGGACGATCACAGGAATAAAGCGAACCGATTGATCGGCGCGAATGTCATGCAGCGCCGCACGCCCGTCTTTCCTCGGCATATTGAGATCGAGCAGGATCATGCGCGGCGTACGCGCGCCCTCGTAAGGCGGTTCTTTGCGGAGAAATTTGAGGAGTTCGTCGCCGTTTTCCACGGTCTTGAGCGCGACATCGAAAGACGCGCGCTCCATGGCTTTTCGCGCCAAAACGCAAAAGTCATCATCGTCGTCCGCAAGCAGAATCGTGCTATCGGTCCTGTCGCTCTCCATATCGCCGCGTTTCTCGCAATTCCTGTTTCAGTGGGATCGTCACAACGAATGTCGCTCCTTGGTCCGGTATGCCTTCAGCGCGTATTTGTCCATGGTGCCGCTCCACGATTTTCTTGCAGATGGCGAGGCCGATACCCGTTCCTTCATACGAAGCGCGACCGTGCAAGCGGCGAAAGGGTTTAAAAATTTCTTCGGCGTGTTTCTGGTCGAAACCGATGCCGTTGTCACGGATACTAATTTCCGCCGCTTGTTGAACAAGGCCGGTTTTTCCCTCATCACCGCCTTCTGCCTCGATTTTTCCGGATTTCGCGGCTACGACGATTTCAGGGGGATGGCCGTTGCGGTGGTATTTAAGAGCGTTACCGATGAGGTTCTGGAGAAGCTGGCGCATTTGCATCGCATCGGCTTCCACTTCGGGCAGCTCGCCAACGTTGATACGCGCGCGGAGTTCCTGAACCCGCACCTCGAGATCGGCGAGGACGTCACGCACGGTTTGGGATAGGTCCACGAGCATGAACCGTTCTTTGCTGCGTTTCACGCGCGAATAATTCAGCAGGTCGGTGATGAGCGTCTTCATGCGCCGGGTCGCCCCTTGCATACGCTTGACGTAGTCGGCGCCCTCTTCGCCCAGTTTGTCGCCATACTCCTCCGCGAGCAGGTCGCCGAAGGACTGCACTTTGAGCAGCGGCTCCTGAAGATCATGCGACGCAACATACGCGAAGTCGTCCAGTTCCTCATTGGTGCGGAGAAGCTCGTCGGCTTTGCGGGCAAGCTGGAATTCGGCGCTCTTTCGCTCGGTGATATCGACAATCGAACACAACACCATGACGCCCGCCGACGTGCGCAGAGGATTGAGCCCGATCTCGACCGGGAACTCGCTGCCGTCCTTGCGCCGCCCGAAAAGATCCCGGCCCGCGCCCATGGCGCGCACTTCCGGGCGCTCCAGATAGCGCTCTCGTAACATGGGATGCTGGATGCGAAAGCGCTCCGGAACAAGCAACTCGATCTTGCTGTCAATTAATTCGTCCTTCGAGTATTCGAAGAGCCGTTCGATCTGTTGATTGACGAGGACGATCTTTCCATCGGAATCCACCATCAGCATCCCTGTCGGAGAGGCCTCGACCGCGAGTTCGAACCAAGCCTCGGCGCGACGACGCTCTCCTGCGTCGACAATCGTATAGAGCACCCTGGTCTCGCCGGGAAACGCGATTTCGCTGACCCAGAATTCCATCGGAAATTCGCCGCCATCCTTGCGCAACCCGGTGTAACTCGACGGCATGCCAAGCTTCCCGGTCGTCGGGCGGATGATGCTGCTTTCGTGCGAGCGCGCGTTCTGCTTACGATGCCGCTCGGGAACCAATGTGTGGACCGGTTTGCCTTCGAGTTCGCCCGGACTGTACCCGAAAAGCCAGTTTGTTTTCGTGCTGGTGTGAAGGATGCGCCCAGTCAGATCCGTCAGAACGGCAGCATACGGCATGCCAACGACGACTTCGGAGAACCAGCGGTGAAGGTCCGTCGTCGTGTCTTCGCGGCAGAGGATCAGGCGATCGCCACGCGCGCGGCCATCAACGAACAAGGGTAACGAGACAATCGTATACGGTTTCTTCTCATTCTGTGTCCGGCAGGAAACGCGCTGTGGCGACCGGTCGTTGGGAGCCGCGTCTTTCGGGAAGAGCACGCCCGCCTCTTCGCCAAAAGTCTCGCGAAATGTCAGCGTTGCCGGCCGGCCTCGATGAATTCGAAGCGTCCCGGTAAAAAGCGCGAGTGCCGTGTCATTGAGCCAGACGATATTTCCAGCCGCGTTGACAATGCACGAAGCAAATATCGATTGTCCCGTAAACATCTCCGTGATCGCGTGACGGATACGGATGCTTCGCAAGAACCAATGCACGATGACAATGAGCCAGACAAGCCCGAGTACGCCCAAATGCAGGGCGTAGCCACCGGAGGACAAGCCGCTGAGTTCAATCACGAATCCTGTGAGCAAGCCGAGCGTCGACAAGGCGGCGTACGCCGGCATTGCGCGGGAACGGACAATTGTCACGAGCGCCGGATACGCGAGGATTACCGGGACCGATTCGGGAAGAACAATGTCCGCTACGCATATCGCTGCCACGCTTCCGGATGCGAACAACCACGTCCCGATGCGGTGCCAACCGGCGGGTAACAGGCTTCGATGCGCGTTGGTGCGGTCGTTGGTCATACGCTTTCGCAGGATTCCGTTGGCCGTCCGATCGGCAGCGCCACCAAGAATTCCGTGCCAACCCCCAATTCCGATTTCACTTCGATGCGCCCGTCATGGTTATCGACGATGCGCCGGCAGATCGCGAGTCCAATGCCTGACCCTTCCGGATATTCGCGGCTGTGAAGGCGCTTGAATGGTTCGAAAATCTGATCGAAAAATCGGGCATCGATACCGATGCCGTTGTCGGCGATGAGTATGGCGCGCGTTGCTCCGGTGCCCGAGTTCACAGCCCCGATGTGAACAACCGGCTTCACCCCCGGCCGGTGAAACTTGAGCGCGTTGCTCACGAGATTCTGCAAGAGTTGGCGAAGTTGCACAGCGTCGCCCTCGATCAGCGGTAATCCTTTGGCAACATGGACGGTGGCGCCAAGCTGTTGAATGCGAACGTCAAGATCGCTGAGAACTTCCGCGACGACGTCGCCCATGTCCACCGCTTCCTTCACGCATGCCGTGTTCCGCACCCGTGAATACGCGAGCAGGTCGTCGATCAGCGTGCGCATGCGCTTTGACGCCTGTTGGATGCGTTCGAGATAACTCCGCGCTTCTTCGTCCAGGGTCTTGCCATAGTCGGTCGAGAGCAGGTCTGAAAACGATGACACCTTGAGGAGCGGCTCCTGAAGATCGTGGGAGGCCACATAGGCGAAGCGCTCCAGCTCCGTGTTGGAGCGGCTCAAGCGTTCGAGGGTTTCATGCAGCGCGGTCTCCGCTTCCATCCGCTCGGAAATATCCACGCATGAGCCGATATAGCCGAGAAACTCCCCGCGCGGCGAATAGCGGGGGACTCCGGTATCGAGAATCCAGCGGAATTCACCGTCATGCCGGCGCAAGCGGTACGTCATGCGGAATTCCTTCCGCGCGTTGAATGCTTCCATGTACGTGTCGACGCAGGATTGAAGGTCCTCGGGATGAACTCCCTCCGCCCAACCCATACCGGTTTCTTCGTCCATGGAACGGCCGGTAAACGTCAGCCATGTTTGATTGAAAAAGGTACAGAGTGAATCTGTTCCCGCCATCCAGAGCAATACCGGCGACGAATTCGCCATTGCCCGGAACCGGTCCTCCGTTTCGCGAAGCTGCTCCATAGGCGAAGCGCGCCCATAAGAGGCATGGCGGACGATGAGGCCGCCTTCGATGGCTCCCGGCATCTCTCCCGGTAACGGAGCGTATGAAACAGTGACGTTTCCTGTATCCGCCGGGTCGAGAAAGCAGCTTCCTGAAAAGGAATGACGCCCGTTCAGTGCGTGATCGAGATGCTCCGCCCACGAGGTACGCCGATAGACAGGGAATATGTCCGCAATGTCGCGGCCGAGAATATCCTCGCGTTTCCGGGAACACGCCAGTTCCAACGCGGTATTGACGAATCGAATCCGCCGCGAACCGTCAACCGCGAAAGCCTCGTACAGTCCGCTGCCATACGCCAACTCGAGCCAGCGCGTGACGGCTTTCGATAACCCGGCCGCCGGCGCCGGATCCGAAATTGGTGTCTCCCGTTGCAATTCGACCTCCCACTCTGAAACTATTCATCTTGATCGCGAAACGCGCCTGACGCCCGCCCCTATGTTTTTGACGCGTTGCCTTTCCCCGCATTCAATCCCATCCCCTCTATAAACACCGCGTACTCGCTCATGTCCGAGGCTGCGGCATCGTTCGAAGCAAAGGCAGCCAACACCTCGACTGCGTGCTGTACCGAAGGAAGCCAACGATCGACCACGCTTTGGACAGCATCCGTTTCGCCGGGACCGAACGCGGTTCCGACGGCGGCGGCGCTCCATTCCCGGTGCCAACGCGTATCGTCAGCCAGAGATCGAAAGATCTGTTGGAACGTACCGTCGCCGCATGCGTCAAGAGTTGATCCTAGACGGTCGCAGAACACGCGATCAATGAGCGGCTTGAGCACGAGGTTGAGCGCAATGAAGCTTTCATCCCATGTGTACGTCACGAGCAAGCGCTCTATCACTTTGCGGAGAGGCTGCCATTCTTTTGCTTCTTGCCAATGCAAGCGCGACGCGCGAACAGCGTCCGCGCCAAGGCGTTTGACCGCATGTTGAGTGATCCGGTCGATGCGGCGCAGCTCGTCAGTGGCCTGAAAGGCCAAGCATATAGCCACTTTTCCCGACGGCGCGAGATGTCCCGCATAGGCCGCGAGCATCATCAAGCCGTGGCAGGGATAGCGAAGCGGGGCGACATATGCTTTCAATAGAGCCAGCGTATCCCGCGAGACCGGTCCGCAGACATCCGCGCGTATCACTTCATCGATATGGGCCTCCAGCCGGGATTGAAGCTCGGTATAGGAACGGTAAGTCGTTTGACGCGGATCGTTGAAGCGTTCCCACGTCTCTGGCGGAATGGTCGAACGATGCTTTCCCATCCACGCGCCCACAGGCGTGTGAACTTCCGGTTCCTTGCCCGGATAATAGAGAAGACGCGATGTCACCACCTCGTAGTCCGATGGGGCCCGCCGTTGGCTCAGCAGGTGCCAGTATGTTTTTTGGCCTGTTGCCATCGATCTACCCCACACTCCAGCACACGGTTTCGCCATCCAACGTCATCCTCCCCCTAAAGGAGGGCATGACGCGCTCCAGGTCTCCCGGCAAGTCGAAGGGCCCGTTGAGCCAGTGACGCACCGACTCCGCTGTCAGCACGCACCGTCCGGGGACGTTGACGCGCACATATCCGCCGCGATCGACCACACCTACGTCGCGATTGAGCTCGCGCACCGCGAGAATAATGGCCTGTGCGGTCTCTCCCGGGATCAAGACAGGGCCGACATCGCCGGGTTGAAGAATATCGTTCATGGTCCCTCGTTGCCGTTCGCGTCGATTTCGATTCCGCGCGCATCTTTCCGCACGTTTACGGGCTTGAGCTTCGCGACAGCGGGATTGATGCCTGCGCCCGTGCGAAGATCGAAGCACCAGCGGTGCGCCGAGCAGGTAAGTTGTCCTCCCTCCAATGCGCCCTTGCTCAGTGGAACGCCTTGATGTGGACACCGGTTTTCGTATGCGACGATCACGCCATCGACATTGGCGAGCAGGACCGAACGCCCATCGATCGTGACCGCGAGCATCTCTCCGGGCCAGAGGTCATCGTTTCCGATATAGGCCTTGCATTCCACGCTTCAGTTCCTCCTTACGTCGAAACGCGCGAGGGCCGTCAACCCCGCCTGTGCCACCGTGAGTGAAGGGTTGATCTCCAAGCCGTTGACCACGATTCGTATCTCGCTTGTCTGTGTCACACGAGGCTTGGCTGCCTGCACGAGTAATTCCGCGGCCTTACCCATGTTCATCGTGTCATGGGCGAGCACGAGAAGGCCGAGGGTGTCCCCCTCGAGAAAACCATAGAGTGGCACCAGCATCAGCCCTCCTCTTTTCGCGGGTCTTTCGGCTGACGCCGCAGCCAGGGGTACTCGCCTTTGCGGGCGTCTTTCCCCCATGAATCGAAATCGAGGCTGCAGTACGTCCGCAGGAGTTGCACCAGATTCGCCGGCGCCTCGCCCGCGAGCACGCGTTTTACAAGATCCTTATGGCCGGCATAGCGGTCCGGCTCCCGTTCGAAGATCCACTTGCAGGGTTCGGAGCAGAAAATATAGCGCTGTCCTTTGTGATCGAGCGTGCAGGCGGTGTTATGCTCCGGCGTTCCCTGACACAGCACGATCTGGCACATGTTGCAGAAACCAACGATGGATGTGCCGTGCACGCCGAAGTCGACGCCGGGATCGCAATGTTCCCATTGCTCATGGATGCGGTTCCACACCGGTTCGAACGATTTCCACGAATTTGGGTATTTCTCCGCCAGCCAGTGCAACTCGCCCGGCCCTGGTACCACAAGGTCGAACCATACCGTCGCGCGGTACGTGTAGGCGCTGGCATAGACCATGTGATGGTAGTAGTCGAGGGATTGCAGAAATGTATCCCAGTACCACGGCTTCTTCAACCCGAGGTTCTCAATCGACGTAAGGAATTGGTCGAGCACCCACTCCTGAACGAATTCCTTGAACGAGGCCTTGCGTTTCTCAACGGGGGTGAGGTAGTCCATGGTGAATCCCGTCAGGATCGCGAACACCACCCACGAACGCCAAAACCATTTATCGATCAGATACTGGGCGTATTCCGGGTCGTGCTTGATAACGGTTTCGAGCACCGGCAAACCGATTTGCGCGTGGCGCGCTTCATCGGTTTGGATGCTCATTGTCATCTGCTCGAAGAGCCGGTCTCCGCTTTCTTCGGCGATGGATGCGAGGCCGATGAATTGCAGATTGGTAAATCCGGTCTCAAACACGAAGTTTGTCGCGACAGCGAATTCGATTGGGTCAGAAAAGAGCAGTAACTCATCGAAGAGCCGCCTCGCCGCGATCGCCACCCAACAGTTCGTGTGATAGAACTTGTGGGTCCAGTCGAACTGCCGGTCCCAGCGAACAAGCTTGTGCATCATCCGCAGCGGAATCTGCGCGTGCCTGCATTCATCGAGCGCGCCGAGCGCGGCCGCCGCCCGCCACGCTCCGTCCCGTCCGAAACGTGCGGCGCGAAGATTCCCGATCGTTGCCGCGAATTCCGCGAGCGGCAGCGCCGCCGCATGCAGCTTCAGACCGTTGAGCCAGGCAACGTCGAGAGATTGAAAGTCCCGCAACCGGCCGAGAACGTGATCCACCGTTTTGAGCGACTGCTCTTTCTCATGTTGGGTGGCAACGTAGCTGGAATAGGAAGTCTTGTAGGGCTCGTCCCACGAGCGCCACGCGTTGCCATCGAGCCAGGGCTTACCGCAGATTTCCGCTGGGAATACGTCGCGTTCATCGACATAGCTGAAATCCCAGTCGAGCTTGCGCGCGAGCGAGAGCCAGCTTTCGCCGGAGGCATGTTGTGATTCCATAACGCACCCCTGGCTCCACCCTGATCGCGCACGATCAGTCCACGAACTCGCCGGTGGTATCGGTCAGCGCCGGACAACACCATTGTCGGAGATGGCGCGAATTGAGCAAGGACTATGCCATCACGGATTGTGGTGGGCGCAGTCCGTGAGACGAATTCACGCACATTTCGCCTAACTCTTGGCGGCATGGTTGGTTCGACTGCTCATCATGATCGCGCATCGTTTGCGATTGCAGATTGCTACACCGCCTGTGGAAGAATAGAACGCCGATCGTCTGAAAATCGGACATATCCGGCGCTGCTGTCTTGAAAAAGTATCACAAACGCTGGGAAATCCTCACTTCCTGAAAAATTCACATCGATGGCATACCAAATGCTCACCGTCGAATGAGGAATCAGGAGGGTGCTAGAACCTATCCGATTGACGGCCCCGGGGCGGCAACGGAAGAAACCGAGGAGCGCTGCGGAACAACCATATCCCACTCTTGGCACAATAAAGCGCGGTATACGCTTTCCTCGGACTGGCGCCCTCCAATTCCCATTCTTGTCAACTGGTGCGGTGGTAAATGAATCCACCGATTGGGTGGTGTGGCCAACACCTCGTACCACCCCGTACCTCCTCATGGGGGTACACACCAGGGGGCCACATCACCCTTACGGTGATGGCCCTGTTGGTGGCGCTGCTCTCGTTCATATCCGCTATTCTCGCGCCTGACGGTACGCCTCGGGATTGATGCCGTACTTGCGCATCCTTGCGTACAATGTGGAACGACTGATGCCCAAACGCCGCGCGGTGTCGGCGATATCGCCGGAACACGTTTCCACCGCAGAGCGGATGAAATCCCTCTCCACCACGTCGAGAGAGACCACGTCGTCTGGCGTCGCAAAGCCCCTGTGAATCAGCGGGTAAACGTCCCCGGCATGGCCTTCGCCCTGCGACGCCGCCGCTTGGGGGGCCGCGCGCGGCAACAACGACAAGGTGACGTCGTCCAGGTCGCGTCCCCGGCAAAGAAGAACGGCCCGCTCGATGGCATTTTCAAGTTCACGCACGTTTCCGGGCCAGTCATGCTGAACGAGCGCCTCAAGGGCGGCGGGTGTCAGGCCGTTGATCTCTTTATCGAATTTTACGCAAGCCTGTTCGAGGAAAAGCCGGGCGAACGCCGGAATGTCATCTTTGCGGGTCCGGAGCGGAGGGATCTCGACCGGAAATGCGTTGAGACGAAAATACAAGTCTCGCCGGAAGCGCCCTTCCGCCACTTCCTGCTCCAGCCGCTTGTTGGTGGCGCAAATGACACGAGCCTTAACCGGGACCTCTTTGTTGCCGCCGATGGGCGTTACCGTTCGATCTTGAAGGACGCGCAGCAGACGCGCCTGAACAGCCATCGACATCTCGCCGATTTCATCGAGGAAGATGGTTCCCGACTTCGCGGCTTCGAATTTCCCGGTGCGGCGTTCGGTGGCGCCAGTAAACGCTCCCACCTCGTGACCGAAGAGTTCGCTCTCGAAAAGGGTTTCAGGGATAGCCGCGCAATTGACCGCTACGAAGGGACGCTGATGCCGCAAACTCTCGAAGTGGATATAACGCGCGAAAATTTCCTTGCCGACGCCCGACTCGCCCAATAACAGCACGGTGGCTTCCGTATTCTTGACCTGGTCGAGCAGCTGAATGATATCGAGCATGTTCTGTGAGCGGGCAACGACACTCCGGATGCCGGTTAACGAATGGATGGTGGCGCGGGCATCGCTCAATTGCTCATTCAGGGAAATCACCTTGAGCGCGTTGCGGAGGCTTGCTTGAAGTCTCGCCGCATCCGATCCCTTCGGAATGTAATCCGTCGCTCCGAGACGAAGACAGCGAATCACCGAGTCGGAATCATCGAGCGCCGTCACCATGATCACGGGAAGTTGACGGTGCTTCTGGCGGATGGCGCCGAGCAATTCGAAACCATCCATGTCCGGCATCAAGATGTCGAGCAACACAATTTCAGAGCCGTCGGATGAAGCCAAGCGCTTGAGGACGGAAGCCCCGGTTTTGAATTCCTCCGACGCGATGCCGAGCTCCTCACAATGAAAACTCAGGAGCTTTCTGTTGGCCGCTTCGTCATCAACTATCAGAGCCGTTGGCATAGTATCATCCGAGGACATTCGATATCGTTGGTATCACACAGGTTAATATGGTCGTGTTATTATTGTACACAATCTATATTACCATGCAACATAGTGGCCTATTTTCGTACATCAATAGGGCATGTTTTCGCTATCACCACGCCAAAATGCGCTTTTCCATAATGGCATAGTGATTGCTCCACCCATGTGCTCTATCAAATATTCGATAATGAGGGAGGTTTTGAAGCCATGGGGGCGGTCGATACTGAGTTCGCCGAGGCGAAGGGGAGAAGCATGCCGTCAAAGGAGCAGTTCGTCCGCGTTCTCCTCGTGGACGACGACGAAGACATGTACATCCTCACGCGCCAGCTCTTGCGGCAGGCGCCGGGAACGTCCTACGAAATCGATTGGGTTCCGACAGCACAGGAAGCCCTCGACGAGTTGGGACAGCAATACGACATCGTCTTGCTCGATTATGTGCTGCACGAAGCGACTGGACTCGAAGTTTTGCGCGAGATCGTGCGCAAGCGCCCCCATCTTCCGGTCATCATCCTCACGGCCCATGGCAACCGCGAAATCGACGTGGAAGCGCTCAATGCCGGGGCGGCTGACTACATCGCGAAAAGCGAACTCAACCCGAATCTGCTCGACCGTTCGATTCGCTACGCTCTCGAACGGTCTTTGAAACTGCGGGAGCTCGAGCAATTGGCTGATCGCCTGCAGGTGGCGAACGCCCGCCTCTCCCACAAGAACGAAGAACTCGAACAATTCATTTATATGGCAAGCCATGACTTTCGCGAGCCATTGCGCCAGATCATGTCGTTCTCAGAGTTTTTGCGGCGTGACATCGGGCATACCTTGTCCGGCCGGGCCGAGCAGTCTCTTAACTTTATGGTCGGCGCGGCAAAACGCATGGACGATCTCGTGGAAGCACTAGCGAAATTGCTTCGCGCCTCGCGTAAGGAAATCACCCGCGTCCGCGTCTCCCTCGATCAGTGCGTCGATCGGGCGCTTGAAGAGTTGACCGAACGCGTTCGAACCTCGAATGCGACCATTATTCGCGATCCTATGCCGCACGCCCGGTGCGAACCGACATCCATGGCGCACCTGTTTCAAAACCTGATCGACAACGCGCTCAAGTACTGCGACAAGCCCCACCCCGAGATCCATCTGACCGCCGAGAAGGGCGGCCAGAAATGGATCCTCGGTGTCAAAGACAACGGCTGCGGCATCGCGCAAGAACATTACAATAAAATATTCTCGCCCTTCCGTCGGCTTCACCGCCGCGATCAGTGCGAGGGAACGGGCATTGGATTGGCAATTTGCAAAAAGGTCGTCGAAGCCCACGGCGGAGAAATCTGGGTCGAATCTGAAGTCGGCAAGGGGAGCCACTTTAAATTCACTCTTGGCGCCACCGGCTTCACGACCAACACCACGGATGATTTGGAAGAAACGCCATGAATACACCGCTAACCATTTTGCTTGCCGATGACGATCCAGCCGATCAGCAGGCTTTTCGCTGGGCCGTCGAGGACTGCGGCGAAAATGTCGACCTGCGTATTGTCTCGGATGGCGACACCGCGTTGCGCTATCTCTTCCGCAAAGACATTTATCAGGATGCCGAACGCTACCCGCAACCGGCGGCGATCGTGATCGATCTCAACATGCCGAAGGTGAGCGGCTTCGCTATTCTCAATTCCTTGCGCCTTTCGCCGGAATTAAACGCCGTGCCGGTCGTCGTCATGTCGAATTCGACGCGGCCAAGCGACAAAATCCAGACGCGGGGATTGGGAGCACGGGAATTCTGCCTGAAACCGAATTCTCCGGCGGAATATCAGGAAGTCGTGTTTTTCGTTATCGGGCTGGCGAAGCACTACCTGATGCAAACCGCGAAAGCATCGTGATAAACAACCAGGTCTGATCGCAGGAGGCGCCATGCACTCTGAACACAACGATACATCGGTGCTGCAAAAAGAGCTGGTCGTCCTGCTTGTCGAGGATGACCCGGCGGACCAAACACTGATCGAATGGGCGTTCACCTATTCCAAGAGACCCTATGACTTGCGAGTCGTCAGTGATGGTGTTGACGCGCTCGACTACGTCTCCCGGCGCGGGATCTTCGGAGATCCATCGAAATCTCCACGCCCGGACATCATCCTGCTCGACATCAATATGCCACGTGTGGAAGGCATGACGGTGCTTGAGGCGCTCAAGGGGCATAACGACTTTCGTTCGATCCCGGTCATTATGCTGACAACATCCGCGCGCGAGTCCGACATGGAGCTGTCGAAACGCCTCGGCGCGCGCTGCTTCTGGACCAAACCCAAAACTCGCGATGAGTACATTGAACTCGTGCACGTGATCAACTGCTTCCTCGTCGAACGGAACGAGGAGGCGTGACCGGCTTTGTTCCTTTTGGGGCAAGCAAGGAGATCGAATATGCAAGGACACGACACCATCTCCCGCCCGCCGATCATCGTCATCCGCGACAATGGCAGTATCATTCTCTGGCAGGCGGCGATCTCGCTCAGCGACTCTCACCTGACGAAAACCTCGCGTTTGAACGTGCGGCGAGGGAGCGCCCAAGGGACCGGCGCGTCAGCGAAAGCGCTTGCGAACGCGTATGAAGCAATCTGTGAGCTTTGCAAACTCAATGACGTTCCGCCCCCGCCTTTGAACAGCTGCATCGTCGAGACATGACGTAAGTCTGGTCGCATCCCCGACAGCACATCGTTCTATGTCAAGGGTTTCCCGCTACTGCAGGTGGCGAAGGTTGGTGGATACCAATCACGATGGCACGACCGACGAATCTATACGCTACGTCTTCGATGGCGATCAAGAAATCGAAGAACGAAATCTCGTCGGCGGCGCACTCTCCCGTATCTACGTTTACGGCAATTACATTGATGAACCGGTGTGGTTCGAGAATGTCGTTGGAACTTCCGGCATGGCGGACGCGGAGTTCCTCTATGGACAAGACGAAAATTTCTCGGTCTACGCCATCCTCGATTCAACAGGCGCCGTCGTCGAGCACGTCCGCTACGACGCTTACGGTTCATTCCAGCGTTACGACAGTTCGGGCATGGAAATCGGCAGTCGCAATGACGCGCCCAGCACAACGGGAAATCTTTTCCTCTTCCAGGGCCGCCGCTTTGATGCCGAGTCAGCTCTTTTCTTCTTCCGCGCGCGGTATTTGAACCTGACCACTGGCCGGTTTATTTCCTTCGATGCCCTTGGTTATGCCGATGGCATGAATCTCTATGAGTTTGTGGGGTCGGGTCCAATCGACCACGCGGATCCCTACGGGACAGACGTTATCGATGCGCTCAAGACCACTGGCGAGTTTCTCGAAAATTTTACGCCGCAGGGAATGATGAGAAATGCCGCAGATCTCCTCGCGGAGCGAATCGCCGCTGCCCAGCATTATGGTTTTACCGGATTCCTCCTTGGCGCCAAACGCGCCTGCTATGTCGCGCAGAAGATTGCCGCTAGCGGCACCATGTACGACTCGGGCTTTGAGCAGGGCGTCTTAGTGTTCGGTGTTGCATTTGGCGCCGCGACTGGCATGGAAAATCTTTCGGCAGGTGCGGAAGGCGTTGATCCATATACCGGTGAACAGCTGTCTGGCTGGCAGCGAGCGGGGGAATGGCTTACCTTCGGCGTCAAATATGGCGGTACCGCAATGGGCGTTGCGGGCTTTGCCGGGCGCGGTGGTGGCCCGGTGATGCCAGGACGAACCGGCGCCACTTCTGCGCGGCCCAAGCCAGCGAACGCAGGTCAAGGTTTCGGCGGTGGAGGAGGCGGCGGTTCGACTCAAACGGGGCCAATAAACACGCCAGGTTTAGAGGGGCGAGGGTTTCGTCCACCGTCAGGAACAAGGAGCCGACCAAGTGGTGTTCCAGAACATTGGCGAGCGAGACCAACTCGAGGGGAAGGGGGCGTAATCTACAAGGATCCCAATAATCCAGCGCTGATTCAACTCGTAAGTGCAACGGTCAAGAGGCTTCTCGTTCTATAGAATACTTCGTGCGGCGTGCGGTAGTCGAGTGACTTCCGGGGACGGTGAT
>JABWBM010000209.1 GCA_013360495.1 Planctomycetaceae bacterium | reverse complement strand
CTCGAGGTCGGTGGCAAGGCGCTGGGGCGAGCTATCCCGTTTGAAACGGCCCGCTTCCTTCCAGCCCGCGTCGAGCGCCTCCTTGAATCCGGAAGGCAGGGCTGTCAGCCGCGCGAGATCGCCGGGATTCGCGGCGGGTCTGCTTCTGCCCGTGATGCGTCTCATGGGGATACGGCAGCGCGCTTCGACGGCGGCCGGTGGTACATCCTCGCCGATTGGCCTCGCCTGAAGCAGTCCGGACACAGTGTCATAGGCGAGCGTCATGTCGATGGCGATGCCGGAGCTATCAGTGATGGAAGTGACGCTCTCGACCGCGTGGGGGAACGCGAGGACGAATGGACGCGCGGTTTGCGGGTCGTAATAGGTCACGCTGACGAGGGCTTCGGGGTCTTGGGTCAACTGCGCCGCCCCGCTCAACGCCGACATATCGGCGCCGAGCGCCACGTTCTTGAATTGCGGGACGCCGCTGTTGCTCCAGCGCGTACCATCAAAAGAGTCGTAGGTGAACGCCCGCAGCAGTAATTGATCCTCGGAGATTCCGGCGGGCAGGTGCTCCTCGCCGATGGGCGAAAGCTCTACGCGTCCAATGGGACGGCGGCTCTCGAGCAAACGCCCAAATGCGCCGAGGTCGACGCCATCTGCCAAGCCTGACACGCCACCGTCGTTACCATTGACCGATGTTGGCGGCCGGGCGCTGTCGGGGAATAACCCGCTGTCGGGCGGGAGTCCGCCTGGCAACGTGCGCGGCGCGCGTCCGCCGCCGCTGCGTCCTTGGGCGAGAGCCGGCTCCGGGCCGAGATCGATGCGTGGCGCCGCGATGAAGATCGTGATGATCGCGATGGTAAGCAACAGCGCGACGGGGAGCGCCACGAGAACGAGTCCCGGGCGGAAGAGATCGCCGGTGGACGACTGGGCCGAAGCGCGATCGCGCCTGCGGCCGCGCGAGCCGGCGATGACCGTGGTCGCGTGCGTTATCATCAGGCATAGCGCGAAGATGACGATGATGACCAGAAGCCAGGGCCAGAGCGGATCGAGCGAGCCTTGCTTCGCGCCGAGCACGATCTCGACGAGCACAAACGCATAGAGGAGGTGCTGCGCCCTCGGGATGGCCGGTAAGTAGGCCGAAAACACCTGAAAAGGGAGTGCCAGCGCCACGATCACCGGCGGGAGCATCACGCTGTTGAGCGGGTTTTCGCCAAGCGCGGGCATGGTCTCGACATAGAGCAGCAGGTAGAGCACTGGCGCTGCGCCGAACAGTCCGGCCCAGAAGAAGACCATGCGCCAGTTGGAGCGCTCGAACTTCATACGCAAGCGCAGCTCGTTCAACCCGACGCAGGCAAGTACAAGCCCGGCTTCCTTCGCGCCAATATCGCCGCCGAGCGCCACGAAGCCGCCGAGCAACGCGAGGATGACGAGCATTCCCCGCGAAAGGGCTTCGATGCGTTTCTGGCGGTCTTCCTTGCGCATCAGCGTTATTCCTCCAACAAGAGCGCCAACGTGTCGCGCGCGGATTGTTCGGGCAGCGCCGGGTTGGTGAAGAGCGCAATCATGTCAAGGTCGCGCATGGAGAGTACGGCCGTCCTGCGCGATGTCGCCGGGCCGGGCAGGAATTCGCGCACCTGCGCGGGACTCGCGCCCGTCAGTACCACGAGCCTCGCCCCGCGCGCGGCGTCGCCAACCGCCTGTGCGCACCATTGGGACAAGGGTGTCGCGCTCCGCTGCGCTCCTGCGAGCATTTCCATGGCGGCGTGATACACCGGTTCCCCGCGTTCCTCCGCGAGGGAGAGATAGTCGTTGCCGTGATGGGACATGCCGATGGCCATGCCGCGCCGGTGAAGCTCTTCGACCACACCGGCCGCGAGACTGATCAAGCGTTCGAGTTCCGGCCCCTTGGCGCTCTGGTTATCGTAATCGTAGGTGTCGAGGATCAGGCGGAAGATCATGTCCTGACGGCCCTCCATCTCGAGCAGCATGGGCGAACCGAGGCGCGCCGTTGTCGGCCAGTGAATGCGACGCGGGTTATCGCCCGTGCGGTATTCGCGGATGCCGTAAATCTCGTCTTCGCCTTGGGTGGACGCAAGCGATTCGCCGTGATGGTGCGCGACGCGCAGCAGCCTTTCGCCAAGCCAGGCTGGAATCGGCAACGAGCGCGGGTAGACGCAGACCTTGCTTGCCGACTTTACGCGGCAGGAAAAGCGCAGCATCCCGAAGGGGAACGCCGACGATAGCTGCATCTCCGTGAACGTGAACATCCCGCGTTTGGGCAATAGGCCGTGCAGTTGAACCCGGCGCTCGCCACGCGCGGGTATCCAAGCGGCCGGAGCATACGACTCGCGGATCACGAGGCCGCCGTGCTCTTCTTCGCGCAGCCGAAGGGCCGACGCGCCGAACAGGCGGCGCTTGTTCCGTAGCGTGAATCCGATCGCCAGTGGCGATCCGGCGCGGGCATAGCCTCGCACGGAGCGGGTGACGTTGATGTTGCGAATGTTAAGCCAGCCGAGGATGAGCGACACGGCATGGAGCGCTGCGATGCCTGAAGCGGCAAAGATGAGCAGGTTCCGCACGCCGTCGTCCGCTTCGCGCGATGCCTGTAGGTAGACAAGCAGCGCTACAATCAGATAGATGACGCCCACGGCGGTGGGGGCCGGAAGCAAGCGAACAATGTTCTTGAGAATAGCGGGAAATGGGCGTTGCCGGACTGGAGTTTCAATGTTCATACGTGGTGCCGATGAGAAGTCCGTGAAGTACGAGCGCAAACAATCTTGCTTATGGAAGCCTTTGCGTTTCGTCGCAGGGCACAACACTCTAAAACGAACCAGCCGGGCCGAGGTGACGAAATTCGATTTTTTAGACAAAGCTTCACAACCCATTGCACTTTCTATATTTCTATTTATTTCAAAACGCACATATTGACCAGACGAGCCGTAGAAGCTATCATTTTGTAGGATTCGACATTGTGGTAGTCCATTGGTAAGGTGGCGACTCGTTCGCGGCGGGTGGGATTTTTATGGGGAGAGCCATGGACATCGTACGAACATCCATGTGCCGCGCATCACGAAACGCGCTACGCGCTTTTTTCGCTTTAGCGGTTCTTTGTGTTAGTTTTTCGACGGCGTTATCGGCCGTTTCGCAAGTTATTCGTTCGACGGAATACTCCATCACACTCGGGCAATTTACCGGAACGACCTACACCCTGACACTCAATCAAACCCTCGCGTCAGACTATTTTATCATCGTGCGCGGCGGCATTGACACGTCGATCGACTCCGCAGCTACCCCGGACTACGAGTATGCCCGGGTGAGCGCGGTCCCGAGCGGAAAGGGCGACCTTCCCGATTCCGGCGCGTCGAATCAGATCACGTTGGCCCGGTACGCGTCAGACCAAAACTGGGTTGGCATCGTCACGGTGGTTGAATGTCTGGCCGGCACGGCGGGCCCGGGATTCAAACTCATCACCATCGATGAAATCACGATGGCAAACGGTGTCGATACAGGAACCTCGACCGCCCCGGCGACGTGGCCTTCCGGCCAACTTGCGCAAATCGTGCCCATCGGCGGCTACCGTGGAGGTGGCGCGGCGTTCACTGAGGACGTTCCATTCGACGCCACTGGTCCCGCCATGGGGCAGTCGATCTTGACGAAACTCACGCGCAGTGGCACCAGCACCATCGGGTGGAAACGCGATGCGGGCGGCTCGACGTTGAAGGCAGCTGTCATGACGGTGTTCGTCATTCAATGGGGATTCGAATGGACGGTGCAGAGCGTTAACGTAGCAGGAACGAATGCCGGTGACGGAGTGGACGCCACCGGGGAATACACGACGGCGGCGATTACTTCCGTCGTTCGGGCGGATACGTGGGTGTGGGGGTGCGGCTTCACAACGACCTCTACCGCCGGCAACAATGCCGAGGCATGCGTTGTCACGCTTGGCGATGGCGTCAACGAAAACGCCACTGAAACGGCCGTCGCGGTCGGTTGCGACGAAGCGGCGAGCTACGATTTTCAGGTCTATACGATGACACAAAGCCGCATCGCCGTGGACCACGCGAAGCTCGCCGACGGCAATTCGACGGCGCTCACTGTGGGTGTGACCATGGGGCAAAGCGCCACGACGTCGACGGAGCGCATGAGTGTCGCCTATAACACCTGCGACGGGACGAGCACCACCCGCCAGACGCGGTGCCGGTTCCGCTCGAATTTTACCGCGAACGATACGATCACACTTACCCGGGGTTACCAAGGAACCGAGTTCGCGGCGTGGGTGCAGAGCATAGACTTCAGTCCTTTGCGGACGCTGCTCATTACCGGCTCGAATCCAGCCATCAACAAAATCGATCATACCGGCACAAATGTGAGTGTGACCTTTACCGATCCAAATCCTGCCAATTACACCACTGGCTGGTATACGACGAGTTCCATGACCGGACGAAAGAGTTACGGCATTTCGCTCTCTTTTGGAAACACGATACAGCGCCAGGGGCTCACTCCGAACTTCGACGGGGAGTGTGTCGAGACAACACTCACAACCACCATATCCAAGAGCGGGCACCCGCTTGGCAACCCTCGTGTTTGGCGCTGGTGGCGCGCCACGGGAGCGTCGAGCGGCGACTGGACGGGCGACAACATCAATATTGGCGGAGCGACGACCTACACGCACGATTCCGATGTCGGCGACGTAGATGGCGATGGCGACCTCGACATTGCCGTCGCCTACGCCAACGCCACGATCAATGTCGTATGGCTAAACGATGGAACCGGAGCGTTCCCAAGCAGTATCGACATTGGAACGGAAGCCGAAGAGACGCGCCGCATCAAATTTCTCGATTTCGATCGCGATGGCGACCTTGATATTTTCGTTGCCAATAACGGTGTCAACCGCATGTATACCTACGCCGCCGGAGCGTACACGCTTCAGTTCACCAGCGCCCAGTCAGACGCGTCGTTCGGCCTCGCGGTCGGCGATATGAACGCGGACAGTTATCCCGATGTGGTCGTGACCAATAACAACACCGCCTTTACCACGAACCAGCTGTATATCAACAATTACGGCACCCTTGGCACCTATACATGCACCATGCGTAACCTTGGCAATACCAACGTCAAGTCCCGCGATTGCGATATCGGCGACGTCGATAACGACGGCGATCTCGACATCGGTATTACCGTTTTCAGCGCTCTCGGCGGCCAGAACTTTATTTACCTGATGGATTCGTCTGGTTGGGTCGAGAGCACCGTCAATGTTGGCCCGACGCTTGTCAATTCGCGCACCATCGACTTCGGCGACTTCAACGGCGAC
>JABWBM010000032.1 GCA_013360495.1 Planctomycetaceae bacterium | reverse complement strand
GGTGGCAACAATGCCGGGGCTTCTTTGTCATTTGATTTTGATGCCAAATCGGGAAACGGCGGCAAAGTGACCGAACAGGTGACGGCGGGCAAGTCATTTTCTGTGGGTGTGTATGCCCGTGGGGTAAAAGATCTGATTGGTTACGAAGTTGTGGTGGTTTATGACCCTGAAAAATTGGCTTTAAAATCTGTGTTGGAACAATCATCGGCAGAAGGTGCCAATGTTTTAAAAAAAGACGGAGGATTGGGTGCCTTTATCGGGCGAGTGGGCACAGGCACGGCTACATTAACCGCTGCGATTTTGGGCCCATCGGAAAAGGTTGCACCAGATGGGGACGGGCTTCTGGGTGTGCTGGAATTTGAGGCTTTGTCATTTAGCGGAGAAACCAACCTGACTGTGCAATCGGCAGTGATGACCGACCTACAGGGGGTAACAGATTCGCTTGCATCAGATGCCAAAGGCACTATGAGCAGTGTCGAACTCAAAATTGCCATCGGGTTGTCGGGTTCACCAAGCATTATTGCGGCTGATGGCAAAGAAAGTGCCACCATTACGGCGCAGATTTTGGATCTGAATGGTGTGTTGCAAAGTGCGGATAACAGTACCCGTGTGTCATTTGGCACAACAGGAGGCACACTGGCCAGAACTTCTGCAACGGCTGTCAACGGGGTGGCTACCACCACGTTGACCAGCAGCACGGCAGGAACGCTGACTGTGACGGCCAGTGCTTCGGGTGCGCTGGATCAAACGACTCAGGTGATTGCACAGACCACATCGACTTCGATAGGCACAGGGCCTTCCGGGCCAATTGCGCTGGATCTGGATTTGACGGCAGGTGATCAGGGCAAGCGGCAATCGTCAACCACACCAAAACTCTCGGGGCCGTGCTGCGCCCCGAGTTTGCTTTTAAGAAAAGCGCACCGACGAACGGCATAGACGACGAGGCGAGGAGGTAGGAAGCATGGAACCAGACGGCGTGATGGCGAAAGACCTGTTCAAACCCGGCGAGGGACTTACCTATGACGACCTGATCATCATGCCAGGCTTTATCGAATTCGCGCCCGCGGATGTCAGCCTGACCACACGCGTCTCGCGCAATATCGCCGTGCGCCGCCCGCTTGTCTCGTCGCCGATGGACACCGTGACCGAAGACCGCATGGCGATTGCGCTGGCGCTCGCCGGCGGACTTGGAATTATCCACTACAACAACACCGTCGAGGAACAGGTCAAACTCGTGCGCCGCGTCAAGCGATTCGAAAACGGCATGATCACGGATCCTGTCGTGCTCAGCCCTAACCGCACCATCGCCGACCTCAAACGCATCAAAAAAGAACAGGGCTTCTCCGGCATCCCCATTACCGAAGATGGCACGCTCAACTCGAAACTCGTCGGCATCGTCACCAACCGCGACATCGACTTCGAAGCCGTCGATACCAAGCCCCTGCGGGAAGTCATGAGCACCGACCTCCTCACCGCGAAAAAGGGCGTCACCCTCGAACAGTGCAACGAACTCATGCGAAAATCCAAGCGCGGGAAACTCCCCGTGATCGACGACAAGGGCAGGCTCGTCGCCCTTACCAGCCGCCGCGACCTTTTGAAAAACCGCGACTTTCCCGAAGCCAGCAAGGACAAGAACAGCCAGCTCCTGTGCGGGGCAGCCGTCTCCACCAAGCCGCAGGATCGCGACCGCATCGGGGCGCTGGCTGAAGCTGGGGTGAATGTGTTTGTGATCGACTCGGCGCAAGGCTGGTCGAGCTATCAGATCGAAACGATCGCCTACCTCAAAAAAACGTGGCCTGCCATTGACGTCATCGCGGGGAATGTCGTCACCGCGCGGCAGGCAGGCGCCCTGATCGACGCGGGCTGCGATGGCCTGCGCGTCGGCATGGGCCCCGGCTCGATCTGCACCACGCAGGAGATGATGGCTGTGGGGCGCGGGCAGGGTACGGCCGTTTTTCACGTCTCTGCTGCCGCTGCAAAACACGGTATCCCCGTTATTGCCGATGGCGGCATCAGTTTGATCGGCCATATCGCCAAGGCGTTGGCGCTCGGCGCGAGCGCGGTGATGTGCGGTTCGCTCTTTGCCGGCGCTTCGGAAAGCCCCGGCGAATATTTCTATAGGGAGGGCGTGCGCCTCAAGCGCTATCGTGGTATGGCATCCATCGAAGCCATGAAGAGCGGCGGCGGCAAGCGCTACTTCACCGAAGCTACGCAGAAAGTACAGATTCCACAGGGCGTTTCCGGCGCCGTGCCGGACCGTGGCAGTGTCCACGACCTCGTCGCGTATTTGAGCGAGGGACTGCGGCTCGCGCTGCAAGACATGGGCTACCGGGATATCCCGTCGCTCCATAAGGCAACGCAAAAAGGCGAGCTCCGCTTCGAGCGCCGCAGCCACAGCGCCCAGCGCGAGGGTGCTGTCCACGACCTGCATTCGTATGTGGATCCGCAGCTTGGCCAGAAGTCAGAGTTGTAGGTCTCGAAATCGCCCGCCCTTGCCTTGTCGGAACAGGCCTATCCGGGTATGCTGGCGGTTCGCTAACTATTGAAGAAGACGCTTGGCTCTTTGTTGCGAACCAGGCGCTTTTTGTAGCGGAATCGACCACGAGGACATCATGATTCGAGCCATGGAGCGTTTCTGGATTGCCGTTCTCTTCCTGTTCCCAATCACGGGTCTCCACGCCGGAACGAGCGAAGATATCGAGTTGCTCGGCTCCGACACGGCCACGTCCGATGAGAAGAATGACGCGATGGACCGCATCGCGGAAAAGGGCGCCGAAGCCTACGACGACGTGCTCAAGGGCTTGAGCAACGAGAAAGAATCCATCCGCGCTTCATGCGCGCGCCTGCTCGGTTCCATCGGCGATGTGCGCGCCGTGGACGCGTTGCTTGAGCGCACCTCTCCTGCTGCCTCGGAGGGGCAAAAGGGCGAGGCGTCGGAGATTGTTCGCGCCGCCTGCGTTCAGGGCTTGACGCGGTTGATCAATGCCGACACCAAGCGTCGCATCGGCGAGAAACTCTTCGAGCGCCTCAAGGCCGAGAATTTGAGCGCGTCGGAAACCTTCGTGCTCGCCTCGGCCATCGCCGACACCGCATATGACGGGGCGTTCGAGCGCATGGAACAGCTCCTCAAGCCCGAGGGCGACCCGGGCCTTGGCGCGTGCGCTGCCCGCTACATGATCAAACTCGATTCCTCGCGCGGCTGGAACGCGCTGGTTGCTCTTTGCGACGCGAAGAAGACTGAGGGCGAAGGCGATAAAGCCAAAGAAGTCTGGAGCTACCCGAAATCGTGGGAGCCTGTGCGCCGCATAGCTGTGTTGGCGCTGGTCAAGAGTAAGCGCAGCGAAGGCATGCGCCTCCTGCTCGCCGAAATCGAGGACGGCGAACGCTTTGAAGACGTTGTGATGGATGAGTTGGCAAGTGCCGCATCCGGCTACGGCTCCGGGCTCGTTCGCGCCCTGGTTGATCTGCTCAAGAACAAAGAGAAGAACCGCGCCCACAACGCCTGCCACCAACTTCTTGCCAAGCTTGGCGCTCCGGCTGTTGAGGCGATGGTGGCGCTGTCCCGCGAGGGTTTAGCCGTCGTCGCGAAAGCCAAGGAAGAAGGCAAAGACGAACCTGACCCATACAAGAGCATCGTTGGCCGCGCGCTCTCCGACCTCGAAAAAGATGATGCCGCTCGCCGCGCGATGCTTGATGTCTACCGCAATCTCGGCGCTGGCGACACCGAACTACGCGAGACACTGCTCAACACGCTGGTGAGTTCCAGTTCCCCTGAAGCCCGGTTAGCGATCCTCGACGGCCTTTCGTCGGCCAATATCGACTTTGTGAAATCCGCCATCGACTCCTGGAAGCGCAATCTTGATGGCCGCGATCTTGACCGTTTGACGCCACTTGCGAGCCACGGCGACAAGGCGATCCGCCTCAAGCTCGCGGAAACCCTGGCCGGGTCCCGTTTCCCCGAGCGCGTCCGGCCCTTGCTCATGAGCTTGAGCCGCGATACCGAGGACGACATTCGCACAGCCGTCTGGCAAGGGCTTGGCAAAGGGCAGGATCAAGCGCTGATCGACGAGTTCGAGCGCGGTTTGGGGGATTCCTCTGACGCCGTGAAGTCGGCGGCTGCCCGCGCCTTCGATACCCTGATCACGAACCTCAAACTCGACGAGGACAAAGACGACAAGGAGAAGAAGGAACTCCGCAAGCGCATTGTCGGCATCGTGCGTACTTACCTCGCCAAGAATGACGGCGCATCCCTCGGCATCATCGAGGAATACAAGGAATACCATCGCACGCTTTTCAAAGACGACGATGCCGACGGCGAAGAGGTCACGGGAATGGTCAAAGCCGCCATGACGTCGTCTGAAGCCCGCTTCCGGGCGGCTGCCGCGAAGCTCTACCGCGGGCGCGATTTCTGGGATAAAGATTGGACTTCAGCCCTTGTTCAAGCGTTTAAGAGTGAGAGCGACGCAACTGCAGCGGAGGCCCAGCTTGGCGCGCTCGGCGACAAGTACAAGGACCTCGAAGACGCGCAGCGCAAGGAACTGGTGCCTTTGGCGGTGAAGTGGCTTGGCAAGGACAAGGCGGACGACAAGAGCGCGCCGCCCGCCAAACAAGCCGCGAACCTGCTCGGCGAACTTGGAAACGCGGAAAAAGGCAAGTGCTACGCCGAGGTGTATGAAGCTGTAAAGGGCGCGGTGGAGAACGCCGTGCGCGGCGGTTCAGGGCCTGAGCAAGTGGCAGTAACAGCGAACGGCATCGAGGTATTCACGAAAATGAAGGCCGGCGGCATGGTCAAACTGGTGATCGAGGCGGTGGAAAAGGTCAAGGATAACGACGTGGAACGGACGGCGAAGAAATATCTCTCCGACTACGCCACCAATGCCGACCTGCCCGCCATCGACGCGCTCTCAACCCTGAACAAGAGCGCCAAGGAGAGCATCCGCCGCGAAGCCGAAAAGCGCGAGTCCCGTTCGAACTGACGGGCAGAACGCTTCAAAACCGGCGGATGGACAACGGATGGAGGGGTACCCATGGCGAGCCATCGCAGCCTGAAACGCGACTTCCCTTCCGCTCTCGCGGCGTGCGCGCTACTCGCGTTGCTCTTCCATGTGAGTTCTTACGCGAGCCTCGCGCAAGACGCCCAACCGACCGAACCCAACAAGGAAGAGGAAACGAAGGCCGCAGCAGCCATCGAGGTCGCCCGTGACATCGAACCGGATGCTTCCATCGGCGGCGAGGACACGAGCCTTCAATACCGCTTCGCCCGCGTGGAGCAATCGCTCAATCTCGCTTATCAGTGCCTGCGGCGCGACCAACCTCAGCAAGCCAACCAGTATTTTGACGCGGCATACTCCATGCTGCTCGGTATCCGAAAGGAGAATCTTTCCCTCACCGCGCCGGAAATGATCGTGCGTGACCGGAACCTCGCGCGCGGCAAATTTATCGAATCACCCTCCGGCGATCTGTGGCGTCCGCTCTCCGAGCACTTGAATGTCTGGCTCGCGCAGTTGCCGAGGAATTATCACGACGATTTCGACCAGCGCTTTGGGACCGAAGCCCGCGATATGCTTAAAACCGCCCATGACCGGCATTCCATGATGGCCATCCGCGACGTCTCCTTCTTCTATTTCTATACCGAAGCCGGAGAAACCGCGGCTGCCGAATTGATCGCGCACGCCTTCGAACAGGGGGACATGCTCGACGTGGTCGCGCAGACGATGCGCCTCAAGGAAATGCGTCCCTATCTGTACCGTGATGTTCCACTCTGGCATGCGCAGCTTCTCGTAGCGCTGGAAATGCTTGGCGATTTCGAATTGCTTGCTCTCGAACGCGACTTCGCAAAGAGCGTCTTCGCCCGCGCGCAAGTGAGAATCGGCGACGAACGCAAAGACTTCAACAGCGCCGTCGAAACTCTCAGAACAACATTTGGCCTTGGCACGGGCGCTGGGCCGCGGCAATCGTTCAAACTCGCCTCACTGGAAGAACCGCGCGTCCATCCCCTCGCATCGTCGATCGAACTCACCAGTTCCGGCCCGAGTGGCAAGGCTCCACCTTCCACGCTTCCCGAATTGACCGTACACAACGGCGGACTGCTCGTACCACGCGCCGACGACGCCCTGCTCTGGCTTCCGAATATCGAATCTGATGAAACCCGGATCCTGACGCTCTCCGCCGCTGACCGAAACGTCCGTGTCTCCAACACCAAACGCCCGAGTAACCGCTTTTCTTACCGTCAATATGGGGACACCGGACCGAACGCGCGCTTGCGAGGCGCTATGGTTATTCCGCGCCTCCTATCCGCGTATGATGGAGCAGACCTACGTCATGCCCGGACAGGCCACTGGCTCGCGGCAACCCTTGGCACCGGAACGTCAGCAACCGGAGAACTGACCGGCAACAACATCCAGATTTTTGATCTCGACGCCGAGGGAACGATCATCGCGACGCTCCCGCGCAGAGATGAAGAAAACGCCGCCGATCTCGGACGTACGCATTTCGGGGGCGTTCCCGCTGTGTCGGGAGACACACTGCTGATTATGGGCAGCATCAGTGTCTCGCCATCGACCGAGCTTTATCTCCATTGTTTTGACGTTTCACCGCAGTCAGAGCGCTTTGGCCGCCTGCTTTGGCGCAAGAAAGTCGCGGGCGCCAAGGACCCCGCCGGCTATTCAATGTGGGGCGACCGCTGGACTTCGCCGATCATCGAGACAGCGACGGTCACGGTGCGCGGGCGACAGGCGTTCGTCAGCGCCAATTGCGGCGTCGCGGCGTGCTACGACGTCCGGGACGGCAAGCCCGTATGGTTCGTCGAATACCGCAAGCGGAAAACCGCGTCCTTTTCGGGCTGGGGGGGGTGGAATCCCTACCAATTCGTGCAATCGTTGAACATTTTCCCGGCATCCATGACCTTGAGCGGCTCCGTGGCAATTGCGGCGCCGAGCGACGCTGTTCACGCCTTGGCATTAAATGCCTACGACGGATCAATCCTCAAGCCCCTGCTCCGCGACCTTGAACGCTCTTACGACACGGCGAAGTTCTTCGTCGGCGTTCATGAAGGCTACGCGATCTTCCAGACGACGGACGTGCTTGAGGCTGAGCCGCTGACGTATGCGGGCGTCGTCCGGGCGAAGGATGGCAGCATTGGTTATGGCAAGCCCTTGCGGGCGGAGGGTATTCCGGCCGGGCAACGTGAGCAGATTGACGGTTCGGCGCGCGCGCTTGTCGTTGGTGACGTGATTCTCGTTCCGGGTCATGACGGAGTTGTCCAGTTCGACGCCTATACGCTGGCGTATACGGGCTTTATGCCATGGCCGGATATGAAGCCCGAACCGGCAGCTCCCGCAAAGGACGAGAAGGCGGCTCTAGACACCAAGACCGCTCCCGTCCGGGTTCCGGGGCTCGTTTCAATCCATTGGCTTGAGCGTGGGCCGGGCGGGAAACCAGCGTTGGCGCGGCTTGACGCGAAAGAGCTGAAAATCTACCCGGTGACTTTTGCGCGAGAGGAATGAAAGAACTGGCATCCGTGGCCGGTTCGTTCGTATACATGAAGAGAACATTTGTATCGCCGGTGCTTGCTGGCGTCTTACGCAGGACGCGAGGAACGATCGGAGAGCGAAGAACGCCATGCGGGAACGTGTGGCGCTACATACAAAAAGTGAATGGAGAGAACGCATGGACAATGACGCCCGGACTGTGAAGGAAATTCGCGAGGCTTTCGAGCGCATTAAGGCCGAACTCGGCAACGTCGTGGTGGGTCAACAGGACGTCATCGAGCAACTCCTGATCTGCATTTTCTCGCGAGGCCACGCACTGCTCGTCGGTGTGCCGGGCCTCGCCAAAACGCTGTTGATCCGCACGCTGTCGGAAACGATGAACCTCAACTTTTCGCGCATCCAGTTCACGCCTGACCTGATGCCCTCCGACATCACGGGAACAGAGGTATTGCAAGAGGACAAGGCCACCGGCGACCGCGTGTTCAAATTCCTGCCGGGACCGATTTTCGCCAACATCATTCTCGCCGACGAAATCAACCGCACGCCGCCCAAAACTCAGGCTGCGCTGCTCGAAGCCATGCAGGAACATCAGGTGACCGCCGGAGGCAAGCGCCACAAGCTCGACCAGCCCTTCTTCGTGCTCGCGACCCAGAACCCGATCGAACAGGAAGGCACCTATCCGCTGCCCGAGGCGCAGCAGGACCGCTTCATGTTCAACATCAAGGTCGATTATCCGAGCGAGGACGAGGAACTGCAGGTGATGAAGATGACCACCGCGTCATATCAGGGCAAGGTGCAGCGCATTCTTGACGGACCGACGATCCTGCGCCTGCAGGAAGTCGTCCGCAAGGTGCCGATCGCGGAGCACGTCATCCGTTATGCCATGCAGTTCGCGCGCCTCACACGCCACAACAACCCCGAAGCGCCGGACTTTGTCAAGCAATACATCAGCTGGGGTGCCGGGCCGCGCGCCTCGCAAAATCTGATTCTTGGCGCGAAGGCGCGAGCCGTGCTGCAGGGCAGAAACTATGTCAGCGGCGAGGACATTCGCGCGGTTGCCCACCCCGTCATGCGTCACCGCATCGCGCCGAATTTCACGGCGGAGGCTGAGGGCATCACGTCGGATGTCATCATCGATAAGCTGATCGAAGTCATTCCCCGCGCCGAGGCCGACGCCCTTAATGACGAGCGCCTGCCGAAAGTCACGGGGTGACATTCCAGAAAAACGAGAGACGCATCCATTGCTCTGACGGCTAGGGCGCGACGGAACGACCATGAGCGAGAGTTTATACGGCCCATCTCCGGCATTTTTACGCGCGGTGCGCTGGTTCAGCCGCGGGCTCTATCTCTTTATGGGCATCGCCGTCATCGCCGCTTTCGCCTATGCCAACGGCGAAAGCAACGAAAATGAAAAACTCCGCAGGGACAAACGCGATCTCGAAGGACGTGTCGCGGCGCTCGAACAGGGGCTGGATGGGCTGCAGTACTCGCGCGCTTCCGGGGGTTCCGACGGCGCGGCCTTGCATCGTCAAATCGAAACCCTGAATGGGGAACTCGCCGCCAAGGACCAGGAAATCGCGGATTTGAATCAGCGATTGATCGACGAGCGGATGCGCGCGGATACGGCCGGCATCGAGGCTCAACACTCATTATCCAGGCTCGACGAACTTGAGCGAAAGATCAGACTGCTGACTGAAGAGCGCGATGTCCTGCTGCGTGCCGGAGCCACACAACCAAAGCCGGCGGAGGGCGCTCAACCGGCAGCGCCGGAAAAACTCGACGCCGCGTTCCAGAGACTGCATGAGAACGAGAAGGACACCGCTGTGCGCCTGAGTGTGATCGACGCCATGCGCGGCGTTGACGACGACACCTGCGTCGTCGCGATCAGGAAGAACGCCAAAACCCTTTTACCGGAAACGATCTTGATGCTGATCGAGGGCCGCCGCCCGGTTGGCGGCGACGAACTTGCCACCGAACTGTTCAGGCTTCCTGGAGGGGAACAACTCGCCGGCGAGATCCTCGGCGCCTTGAGCGGCTACTCAACCGAAACGGCCAATGAGTTGCGCCTGACCATCGCTGACACCGCTGCCGTCGATATTGCCACTCGCGTTCGCGCGCTTGGCGAGCGCGCCGTCGCGGGCGAAAAACGCGCAGCCGACCTGGTGCGCCTGCTCTACAAAGATCTCAAACCCGGCGATCCACTGCGGTTGATTCTCATCAAACTCCCTGGCGCTTGTGGCGACGCCTCATTCGCGGCGGCGGCGGAAGCGGCGCTGATCGATGCGCAAAGCACCGGTGAAGAACAGGCAGCCGCGAAGGCATCGTTTCGCGCCCTTGGCAATTCGGGGTACGAACGCCTGCGCTCGTTGTA
This sequence comes from Planctomycetaceae bacterium, assembly GCA_013360495.1. GTDB lineage: Bacteria > Planctomycetota > UBA8742 > UBA2392 > JABWBM01 > JABWBM01. The sequence continues at coordinate 14,638 of JABWBM010000032.1, read as the reverse complement.
CGATGCGCGCGAAGCCCTTGGACTTGAGGAAAACCAGACCGCTCCGGTTCAGGCGCTCATGCTTGAGTTGAAAGAACAAACGGGGAAGTAATGGCGCAGGCCTACCAGAAATACCTCGATCCAGCGGTGCTCAATCAGGTGCGCAACCTGGAGATGAAGGCGCGCGCCATGGTCGAGGGCTTCATCACCGGCATGCATAAGTCGCCGTACAAGGGATTCAGCGTTGAATTCGCCGAACACCGCGAGTACGTGCAGGGCGACGACCCGCGCTTCATCGACTGGAAGGCCTTCGGCAAGTCCGACAAGTACTACATCAAACAGTATGAGGAAGAGACCAATTTCCGCGCCTACATCGTCCTCGACACCAGCGAATCAATGCTCTACGGCAGCGAAGGCCACCTCAACAAACTCGAATACGCGCGTTACGCGGCAGCTTCCCTCGCCTACCTGATCCAGCAGCAGTCCGACGCCGCGGGCATGGCGCTCTTCGACGAAAAGCTCTACGGTTTTGTCGAGGCATCGACAGCGAATAACAAACTGATGGAAATGCTGGCATTGATGTACGACCACCCGCCGCGCGGGAAAACCGGCGTTGGCATGATCCTCGATCAGCTCGCCGAGCGCATTAGCAAGCGCGCGCTGGTGATTGTGATTTCGGATTTTTTCGACAAGGTCGGCGCGATCCGTTCCGGTCTTGACCACCTGCGCCACCGCAAGCACGACATCATCCTGATGCACGTGATGGACAAGCAGGAAACGGACTTTACCTTCGACCGCCTCACGCAATTCAAGGGGCTCGAGGACTACCCGCAATTGCTCGTCGATCCACGCGCCCTGCGCAAGGCATACCTCGACGAGGTTTCGGAATTCATGTCGGATCTGCGAGCGGCAGCGTTCAAGACACGAAGCGACTATCTGTTGATGAACACTTCGACACCGCTGCAGGTGGCGTTGCAGGCCTATTTGGCGGCGCGCTCCGGCGGAAGAACCGGGCGCCAAAGCGGGACACGGGGATAAAAGAGAAGCGTCAGGAGTTTGAGGGATGATGACGACATTTCTGGTGGGCGCCGGCCTGATCGCCGTCCCCATCATCATCCATATCTTCAATCGCACCCGCTACAAGCGTATCGAGTGGGCCGCGATGGAGTTTTTGCTCAACGCCTACCGCAAGACGCGGCGGCGCCTGCGTTTCGAAAACCTGTTGCTGCTCCTGCTGCGCGTTTTCGCCATGCTCTTCATCGCGTTTGCCTTCTTTCCCGATGGCGTATCGAATGCGGCAAAATGGCTGCTCGATGAAGCGGGGATATCCTTCACGGGTGGAGCGGGGGCCACCAAGCCCCAGCATCTGGTGCTCGTGCTCGACGACACCGCTTCGATGCGGTATCGGGAGCTTCAACTCACCAACTTCGACAACGGCATCAAAACCGCCAACGACCTGCTTTCCCGGCTTAACGACCGCCGGGACCGTGTCACGCTGATCCGTGTTTCAACGGTGCAGGTTGCTGCCGGCGACGAAAAGAAGGCGGACGATGAAACTCTCCAGCGCCTGAATCGCGACGTCCCCGTCATCGACGTGAAAAAAGCGCGCGAGCTTCTCGGCCACGCCTTGCCCGGCTATGGCACGGGCAGTCTGCTTCCAGCGCTCAGGGAAGCGGGCCGCCGCATCGCGTCCATGGACGACGAGAAGGAAGTGCCGCGCCTCTCCATCATTTCGGACATGCAGGCCAACGCCTGGGCCTTCGGCAATCCCGGATCGGCGGAACACCAGACCTTCGTCAACATCATGGAAGAGATCGGCGCCAAGCTCCAGAAACACAACATCCCGGTCATGTGGCACGTTGTCGGCCAGAACAGCACCCGCAACCGCGGGATCACCGGCCTCTCGCTCGAAGACCCGGTCGTCGGCGTTGGGATTCCGAACTCGCTCAACGTGCAAGTCGGCAATTTCGGCTCGGGCGGAGCCGAATCGTCCGAATTCAAACTCACCTACCGCATCGATAACGAAGAAGAGCGCCCCTTTTCGCAATCTGTGTCAGTCGAGCCGGGAATGGTCAGGACAATCAGGCAGGACATCCCGGCCTTCCAAACCGCCGGATGCCACTCGATCCAGATAAAGATCACCGATCAAGACCGGCTTGAGGATGACAATACTCGCACCATCGCCTTCGACGTGGTGGAAGCGGTGGAAATCCTGATCGTGAATGGCGCGCCCGACGAGGATTTCAGCAAGGACGAAGTAGCGATGTTCAAATTACTGCTCGACATTTCCTCGTGGTACAACCCGGAGGAAGGCCGCAAGAAAACCATCAACCGCGTCAGTGTCGTGACCGAACGCCAGCTCAGCACCACCGACTTGAGCGTCTATGACGTGATCGCCATCTGCAACGTCGGCTCGGTGACGGAGGAATTCGCAAAGTCACTCTACGACTATCTCGATAACCGCGGTGGTTCGCTCGTCTTCACCCTTGGCGCCAACGTCAATGCCGACGACTACAACACACACTTCTGGCGCGAGGGCAAGGGATTGATGCCTGCGCGGCTCGATACGCCGGAAGGCGATGACGCCGACGTCGGCAATCCGAAACTGCACACCATCAAGGGCGTAGACCTCACACCCGGAACGCCCTTCGCCATGTTCGACGAGAACGACCTTCAACGCGGTTTGCTCGAAAATCCGACCGCTATGCGCCGCTGGTACGGCGTGTCGACACCTGCGGAGCTTGGCCTCGCCGATGTTGTCCAGTCGCGCACGCTCCTCTCGATCGTAACCGAGGGCGCGCCGGAACTGGTGGTGGACAAGCCTTTCGGCCGCGGCTATGTGGCACTCTTCACCTCCACGGTCAACAATGCCTGGAATCACCTGTGGGAAAACCGGGGTTTGTCGCTCTGGATGTTCAGCGAACTGATCCGCTACTGCTCGAGCCGCACGGCTGTCGGGCGCAATCTGATGGTCGGTGAGCATTTCACCCGTGTGCTCTCCGAGCGCGAGCAGACCGGGCGCGGCAACGCCATCGAAAATCCTCAAAGCACCACCGACAAGCTGGTCGAGGCAACGCTCCCCGACGGCAGACGCCGCCTCCACTATACGCGCACGGCTACGCCGGGCCTCTACCGGCTCAAATACCTCGCCACCGACGACACGGGCAACGAGATCGTCGCGCGCACCGAATTGTTCTCTGTCGCCATCGATGGCCGCGAGTCGGATGTCGGACGCCTTGGCGGAACGCCCGGTCCCGGTGGAGCCGCCAACCCGCCGACGGTGCTGAAAAACGCGCTGCCGAACCTCTCGATGGTTTTCGATCAACGCTCGGAGGAGGACGCCGGGATCACGGGCAAAGCATCGACGGCGGGAAGTTCCGATATTTGGGTGTTATTTATCGGTCTTGCGATGCTCTTCCTCGTCTCCGAGATGGGGGCATCGCTGTATTTCGGACGCAGAGCGGAGTAACGCATGGCTTACGCGTGGTTGTTAGCGGCCAACGACGGTCCCTTGGACCGTATCCTTCACCCCTTCGGTGAGCTTGGCTTCCTCCGTTGGGTGCTGTTCGCGGTCTTCTTCCTGCTCTGGGCCGCTTATCCGCTGCTCTACCGCAAGCGCTACCTGCGCGCGGAAACCGAGGCAATGGAGCGCGCGAGCGCCGCAGCCGGCGACATCGGTGCGGTTCGCGTCCACCTTGGTTTTGGCTGGCTGGCGCTCGGCATTGCCGGATTCGCGCTGCTCGCCTTCCTGATCGTTTATCCTTATGCCTATAGCGACTTGAGCTGGAAACTCTTCGACCCCTTCGAAGAGCGCACCAACCGCACGATCACTTTTATCGCTGTGCTGCCGGGCATCATCGGACTCGCGGCTTTAAGCTACGCCCTCAACCGCAAGCCGATCCCCAATCCCGCGCGTCTCGTGCTCGCTGGCACGCGCGCGCTCGGGCTGATACTGCTCTTTTTCATGATCTGCATGCCCTATACCACAAAAGATGCTACCGCCGAGCGCCCCTACCGCTCCATCGTGATGATCGACGATTCCTTGAGCATGGGCGATACGGTGCGCGAATTCGCGGTGCTCTCGTCCGTGACGCTCGCCCCGGCTCTCGTCTCGCAGCTTCAGGATGGATCGGAGGCCGACCGTCAGCTTCTCGACAAATTGCGCGAAGCCGCGCAGAAGGATAGCGAGCAGGTCGCTGCCTATGTCGAGGACATGCGGCGCTTGAATCTCCCTCTCGACGAACCGCCCGCCATCGAACTTTCCGATGTGCTGGTCGAAGATTTCGAGATGCGCGCGTTTGGACGCTCGCTAATCATGACCCGCGCCAAGCGCCTCAAGCAAAAGCTCGATCTGCTGCTTGGCAGCGAGTTGAACCTGCGTACGTGGATGGCGAGCGAAGAACGCATCGTCAAGGCCCAGGAAAACTTGCGAAACAAGCTCGACGAAATCGCCGCCGAACAGCAGCAGCAAACGCCCAATCAGGCGCGCCTGCGCGTGCTCAATGACGACGTGGAAAAGATCCGCGCAGAGCTTGACGCGGAACGCGAAGGCTTCGCCAGAATGCTCGATAACGGCTTGATTATGCGCGCTGTCCGCACGAAAAAAGATACCACTCCCCGAGAGCAAGAACGCGTTCGCAACGCGCTTACCGGCATCGTGCGCAACCTGCTCAGCACCATCGACCCGCGCGGCCCGACCCGCTGGGATGTGGCCGCCGAGCTTGTTCAGCCGGGCAATGAACTCACCATCCAGCGCGGCAAAAACCGCGGCGCGAATGGCGCGACAGAGCTTCCCTTGCTCGACCTGCTGCGCCGCCACGCCGAGCGTCAGGGTGATCGATTGCCGGACGATATCTATGCGCTTGGGCGCGAAGCCGGGATGAAACTCCCCGACCAGCCCAAAGTGGCGCAGGCGACACCCGGAAAGTTCAAGGACTTGTTAACCGTATACACCTTCTCCGCGCCCGACGAAGAGCACGGCGGCATCAGCGTGCTCCGCGAGACATCCGTCGAGGAACTGGACTTTCTCCGTCCGGCGGGCAAGACGACGCAAGTGTTCGAAGCTTACAACTCGCTGCTTTCGAGCGAATCACACGCCGAAGTATCCACGATCCTCGTGCTCAGCGACGGGCGCGACACCTCCCGCGAAGGCGGGAAGGAAGCCGAGGCTGCCCGCAACTGGAAGCGCTCGCTGCGTTCGCAAGCCGACGCCCCCACCGTATTCACCGCGGGCATCGGCCACCCCCGCCCTGAACGCAAGCTGGCACTCTTCGGTATCACCGCCGACGACGAGGTGATCAAGGACGAAGCCGTAGATTTCGAATTGAAGATCCTGACCGACGCGACATGGGACGTCGAAGTGATCTTGTGCGAGGATAACCCGGCCAACGAAATTCCCTACGAAGGACTGGATGGCGTCGCCGGAAAAACCAAGCTCAAGGTCGAGCCGGGTCCGGGTGGCGACGAGCGCCTTATCACGACGCGTCTGCGCTTCGTTCCGGAGAAAGGCGGCCCGCACCAGTATTGGGTCAAACTCAACCGCCGCCGCCTGCCGGGCGAGGATTCTTACGAAAACAACATCGCCGTTCACAATCTTGAAGTTATCGACCGGAAGATTCGTGTGCTGTTGATCGACCAGCGCTTCCGCTATGAGACGCGTTACATGTACGAAGCGATGCAGCGCGACAAGTCCCTCGAATTTCAGGCCTTTATCTTCGACGCTGACGACGGCTGGGCTCAGCCTCGCAGCACCTATTCCGACGAAGTGAAGCTCAAGATGCCGCCCCTTGTCGCCCCCTTCGCCAAGATCGTGAACGAAGGCAAACCCGGCTCGCATACAAAAACCGCCAGAACCAAAGAAGAATGGTTTGAGAGCAAGTACGACGTGGTCATCATCGGCGACCTCGACCTGACCAAACTCCGCTACGACGAGCGCAAGTGGCTCAATGAATTTGTTACGCGCCGGCGCGGCGGCGTGATCTGGCTCGCCGGCCAAAACCATAACCCGCACGATTACCTCGACCCCGACCTGCAGGAAATCATGCCGGTGAAAGTCGCCGGACGAGCAGGAGAACACGGCCGGGACATCAATATCGGTGAAATGAAGTTCTTCGGGCGCACGCCGGTCGGTAAGAGCAACGATATTCTGCGCCTCCACGACAGCGAGCAGCGTCAGGACGAACTCTGGGGCCGCACGCGGCAGGGCGGAATCTTCGAAGCCGGACAACTCGACGGATTCTATTGGTACGCGAAGGTCGAACCCAAGGATCCAGTCTGCACGGTGCTCGCGCGCGTCGCGCACAACGGGCGGAAGCTGTCGTTCTACCCGTCAGGCGATGGCGTCGAAGCTTCTGACGCGCTCATCATCGCGCGCGAATATGATTCAGGCCGAGCGCTTTTTGTCGGCACCGACGAAGTGTGGCGCATGCGGCGCTATTTCGGCGATTACTACACCTACCGTTTCTGGCAGAACGCCGTGCGTTGGGCCGCGACAAGCAAGCTCAAAGCCAAGAAGCAGGAGATCGACCTCGACACCGATCAAAAACGTTACGTGCTCGGTTCCCCCGTCTATGTCTATTGTGAACTGATCGGAACTGAAACACTCTACAACCAGATCGCCTCACGCCAGTCCACGGAACTTGCCAAGATCATGGAGGAAAGCCCCGATGCCGAGGACAAGGAAGGGAAGTACCTCGTTGTCGAATGGAAGAATGCCTCCGGTGATCCAACGATGTCGGCGGGCGCGGTGGACCTCAACAAGGGTATGCTCGTCCTCACACGGTCGGAGGGCCGGAAATTCTTCTATGAGGGGCGCATGTTCCCCAACAGCATCGGCAAGTACGAGATCAACATTCTGAATGAGCCTATCACCACCAAGAACCCGCACATCTTCTTCGTGCAGGCAAGCACCGAGCAAATGCGCGAGTTGCGCGAGTATTCGCTCAATGCCGAACTACTCAAGGAGCTTGCTTCTGACGAAAAGATCAAGCCGAACGATACCGCTGCGGCATCCGCCGCCGATGTGCGCGAGGAGGACGGCGTGCTCCTTCGCCCCCGCTACGTCCCCTTCTACAAGATTTCCGAATTGAACCCGGACCTGCGGACCAAGACCGTGATCGAAGGTACTGAGGAACGCAACGCCTTCGACCTGCTTGAGCTGATGATCGCTCTCACGTGCCTCTTCGCCGCCGAATGGCTGGTGAGAAAGCTGGTGCGCCTGGCATAGGTTGTTCTTCATTTATCCGCGTTGTTTTACCTCCTTGTCTGTATGAGGCCAAACGTAGAGGCGTCCTCGCGTGACGACTCCCGTCACGTTTTCGAACGGATTCGTGTAGGAAGAAACTTCGCTTTGGCATCTGTCTATTCTCCGCCGGGTTGCTATAACCTCACTTTTGATGAGCAACGGTAAACGCGCGACCGAAACCGAAAAGGTTTCCACTTGGAACCGCGAACACCTGCTTTCCCTCGAATCCCTCACCCAAGGCGAAATCCTCACCATCCTTGACACCGCGCGGCGCTTCCGCGAAGTCAGCACCCGCAGCGTCAAGAAGGTTCCGGCGCTCCGTGGCCGCGTCGTCGTCAACCTTTTCTTTGAGACCAGCACGCGCACCCGCTCGAGCTTTTCGCTCGCCGCCCAGCGCCTGAGCGCCGATATTCTCGACATCACCGCCGAAGCCAGTTCGACCACGAAAGGCGAAACTCTGGTCGACACGGCGAAGACACTCGAAGCCATGGGCGTCGATATTTTCATCGTGCGCCACAAGAACTCCGGCGCGCCTCAGATGCTCGCTGAAGCGCTCGACACTTGCGTGGTCAATGCCGGCGACGGCACCCACGAACACCCAACCCAGGGCCTGCTCGACATCTACACGCTGCGCGAGCGCTTCGGCGACCTCAAGGGCAAACGCATCGCTCTCGTCGGCGATATCGTCCATAGCCGCGTGGCGCGCTCGAACATCTGGGGACTGACCAAGCTCGGCGCGAAGGTGGCCGTCATCGGGCCGACGACGCTCGTGCCATCGAGCCTGAAAGCCCTTGGCGTCGAGGTGTACCACAACCTCGACGAAGTAATCGCAGACTTCGACGTGTTCAACATCCTGCGCATCCAGCTCGAGCGGCAAGGGGAGCCGCAGTTCCCCTCCCTGCGCGAGTACGCCCTGCTCTACGGCATCAACGAGGAACGCCTCGCGCGTATGCGGAAAGACGTGGTCATTATGCACCCCGGCCCCATGAACCGCGGCGTCGAGATCACGCCGGCCGTCGCCGACGGCCCTCACAGTGTCATCCTTGAACAGGTTTCAAACGGGTTGGCGGTTCGCATGGCGGTACTCTTCCTGCTCAATAACGCGCGACTGCGCCGCCAGCGCGAAGGGGGAAAGTCCACGCGGCATAAGGTTCCGGTATGAGCCTGATCCCGAAGAAGAGCCTGATTCTTTCTCCCGAACCAAACCACTCAATATTTGAACCGTCCAACGGCATCCTGTCGCGGCTTCCCGGCGCGAACGATGGCGGGCGCGGTACACGGATGCTCCTGATCCACTCCGGCCACCTCGGCGACGCTGTCCTCGCCCTTTCCGCTATGCGACGCGCGCGCCGCACACTGCCGAACGCCGATATACGCGCCATGGTCATTCCGCCTGCCGATCAATTGCTGCGCGCGTGCGGCTGGTGCAACGAGGTGTGGACGCTGCCAAGGCTCAGTGCCGCTCGTTCGCTCACCCCTCACCTTGAATGGCTCAAACTTTTCGGACGGACATCGCGTTTCGCGCCCCACCTCTCGGTGTGCTTTTCGCCCGACCCGGAAGGGCAGGTGTTCATGGCGGTCAGCGCCGCATCGATCCGGGTCAGCGCGTCGAAGAAGCATAACTGGATCTATACCCGCGCGTGGATGACGCATTCGCTGCCGTGGCGTTCGCTCGCAATCTCGCGCGCCGAACGCTACCAACGCATCGCGGACGCCGCGGGATTTCGCAATGTCCGCGAACCGGGTCTTGCGGGTATTACTGTTCCACGTCAGGCGCAGGAGATAGTGGACGGCTTGATCGGCCGGAGCGGTGAACCTCGGGTTGCGTTGCTGGTGTGCGGTTCACAGAAGGCGAAGCGCTGGCCGCTCGAAGCCTACGCCGAACTGGCCAAGGGGCTGTATTCGCGCACTGAGTGCAAACCCATCGTCGTCACCGGTCCCGGCGAGACGGATCTGCTCGACGCCGTGGATAGGACAATGGTCAAGCCGGGCGTGGCGCTGCACCTGCATAACGCTCCATTACTTTCACTTGTGGCGCTGCTCCAGATCTGCGACGCCGTGGTATCCGTCGATTCCGGGCCGGGGCATATCGCGGCAGCCCTTGGCTGCTCCACCGTGTATCTCGTAACGCAAAAGAATCTGCGGGGATTCGTCCCGCCCGGCGTTCATGCGGTGGCGGGCAAGACGATTCAGGATATAAGTGTGAGCGACGTGTCGAACGCGCTCGATGACATCTTGACGAAGCGGGAAATGAGCGAGGCGTAATATGGCGGTACTCATCAAGAAGGGCAGGATCGTCGATCCCGCGCAAAAGCTCGATGCCGAAGGCGACGTGCTGATCGCGGGCGGCAAAGTCATTGCCTGCGGCAAGGTTGGGAAAGAGGCGCTCAAAGATGCATTACGCGACGAAGAACTTCGCGAGATCGATGCCCACGGTCTGATCGTCTCGCCCGGTTGGGTTGACATGCACGCGCACCTGCGAGAGCCGGGCGACGAGCAAGCCGAAACGATCCGAAGCGGCGCGCGCGCCGCCGCCCGCGGCGGTTTCACTACTGTCGCCTGCCTACCCGACACCAACCCACCCATCGATAGCGAATCGGGCGCGGAGTACGTGCGCCTGCAATCCGAGCGCGCTGATGGGGCCGATGTCTTCCCGATCTGCGCGCTGACCAAGGGCTGCAAGGGCGAATCGCTCGCTGAACTCGGCCAGCTCTCCAAAGCCGGAGCTGTGGCCTTTTCCGACACGCGGCCCATGGAGCGCACTGACCTGCTGCTCAAAGGTCTCAAGTACGCTTCCATGTTCGACCGGATCGTCAGCGATATCCCCCGCGATCCGTTCCTTGGGCGCGGCGTGATGAACTCCGGCGCGGTTGCGACGCTTGCGGGTCTCTCCGGAAGTCCCGCCGTCGCCGAGGAACTCGCCGTGGTGCGCGGCTGCTTGCTTGCGCGCGAGTCGGGTGGTGCATGGCACGCTGCCCACATCTCCACGGCCGGCGCGGTGCGGCAGATGGCGCATGGAAAGCAGGAAAAGCTGCGGGTCAGTTGCGCGGTCTCGCCCGTCAATTTGCTGCTCACCGACGAAGAAATTCGCGAACGTTACGACACACGCTATAAACTCCGTCCGCCGCTGCGTTCACAAAGCGACATCGAGGCGCTTCTCAAAGGCATCGAGAGCGGCATCGTCGACTGCATCGTCAGCGCCCATGCGCCGGTGAGCGACGAACGTAAGGATATGGAATTCGACCTCGCCCCCTTCGGCGGCAGTACTATTGAAATCGCGCTCGCCGCGACGCTAGAAGTACTGGTGCATCAGCGGGGCATGAGTATCAGCCGCGTGATCGAGCTTGGCAGCGCCCGCCCAGCGGAGCTCCTGCGCATGAAAGGACGCAAGGGAACGCTCGCTCCCGGCGCCGACGGCGACGTGGCGCTGATCGACCCGAAGAAGAAATGGAAGGTAGACAGTTCCGCCTTCATCAGTAAAAGCCACGTATGCCCGATCGATGGCGCGACACTGCGGGGACAGGTCGCGTATACCATCGTGCGCGGCAACGTGTTCGAAATGGAAACGGCGGTAACGCGATGACCCGGCCCGACGGACGATTGCCGAACCAGCTTCGGCCCATAGCCTTCGAGCGCGGCTTCACCAAGCACGCGGAAGGTTCCGTCTTGGTGCGCTTTGGCGAGACACGCGTGCTCTGCACCGTGTTCGTCGAGGACGGCGTCCCCCGCCACCGCCTCGGCAAGGGTGGCTGGCTCACCGCCGAGTACGATATGCTCCCCGGGTCCACCAGCACCCGGAAGGGCCGCAGCCGCAACAAAATGGATGGCCGCTCGGTGGAAATTCAGCGGCTGATTGGCCGCTCATTACGCTCGATCATCGACATCAACCAGCTCGCAGAAGTAACGCTCTACATCGACTGCGACGTGCTGCAAGCCGATGGCGGAACGCGCACCGCGGCGATCACCGGGGCGTACGTCGCGCTGTGTGACGCGCTGACGGCGGGCGCGGCGCGCGGCCTGTGGGGCGGAGCCGTGCGCACGTGCGCCGTGGCGGCCGTGAGCGTCGGCATCCTGGGCGGTCGAGCGCTGCTGGACCTGGACTACGCCGAGGACGCGAGCGCCGAAGTGGACGCCAACCTGGTGATGAACGAGCGCGGAGAGTGGATCGAGGTCCAGGCAACCGCCGAGCAAGCGACCTTCGCGCAGGAGCGCCTGGACGAGCTGACGTCGCTCGGCCGCCGCGGGATCGAGCAGCTCTTTCGCCTGCAACAGGAGGCGCTGCGATGAGGCGGGCTGCGCTCGCGTGCTGGCTGGCGCTCGGCGCCGTCGCCGGCTGCAACGGGCAGAACTCGGTCACGCCGCGCGGCGGTGCGGGTGAGCCGGATGAGGAGCTCTACGCGATACGCTGCGTGACGATGATCGGGGCGGAGCGCTTCCGGCAGGCGGCGACGGCGGAGAGGCTGCTGAGGAACGTCGGCGGATTGCGGCCGGAGCTCGTGCTCGTGCGGCACTTCGAGGACGAGTCGAACGTTTATTACGGGCGCTACCAGCGCGTCTATGACGCGGGCAGCGGACGCGAGAGCTTCCGCCCGGACTTCCGCCGCGACCTGGAGCTGATCCGCACGTTGTCGCTGACGGTGACCGACCGCAACCTCGGTCAGCGGGCGGAATGGCCGTTCCTCCAGGCGACGGTCGAGTCGCTGCCCAGCTCGCAACAGGGCAACCCGGCCTGGGACCTGGCGCGGGCCGATGGCTACTGGTCGTGGCAGGTCGCCGTCTTCGTCAACGAGGGCGAGATGCGCCGGCGCAAGGCCGTCGCGGAGGAGTACACGAGACAGTTGCGCGACCAGGGTGAGCAGGCCTTCTACCATCACGGGGCCGTCTACAGCTCGGTGTGCATCGGCCTGTTCCCGAAGTCAGCCGTCCAGCCGATCGAGAGCCGCGACCCGCTCACCGGGCGCGTCACCACCGTCAACCGCATCGTCGATCCGCGCATGCTCGACCTCGCCCGCCGCTATCCGTACAACCTCCACAACGGCCGCGTCCGCTACACCGTCGTCCGTGACAAGGCGACCGGCAAGGTCGATCGCCGCGAGCCGCGCGACGCGTCCTTTCCCGTCATCCTGCCCGCGGCCCAGCACGCCGGGGGGCTCGGCCTGTGAACCCGCCGGCGCAGCCCGTCGACGTCCTCATCGCAACCACGAATCGCGGCAAGGTGGCCGAGATCCGCGCACTCGCGTCGCAGCGCAGCGACGCCAAAGCGCCCGGAGGTCTGGCGCGCGTCCGCTGGCGCAGCCTGGATGAGTTCCCGGCCGTCATCGAGTCGCCCGAACATGGCCGCACACTCGAACAGAACGCCAGGCAGAAGGCCCTGCACTACGCGGCTGCGACGGGACTGATGACGCTCGCGGACGACTCCGGGCTCGAGGTCGATGCCCTCGCCGGCCGGCCGGGCGTCGATTCCGCCTACTTCGCCGGGGTCCCTCGCGATGACGCGGCCAACAACCGCAAGCTGGCGGCCGCGCTGTGCGGCGTGGCGGCGGAGCGCCGGACCGCGCGCTTCCGTTGCGCGTTGGCGCTGGCGCTGGGCGACGACGTGCTTTTCGAGTGCACGGGCCATGTCGAGGGACGGATCGTTGATCCGCCGCGCGGCGAAAACGGCTTCGGCTACGATCCCCATTTTCTGGTGCCGGAGCTGGGCCGCACGCTGGCGGAGCTGCCGCCGGACGAGAAGAACCGGCTGAGCCACCGCGGGCGGGCGCTGCGGATCATGCTTCAATGGCTCGACGAGCGGCTGCGGCAACGCGCGTGACGCGGCAGGGGAAAACCGGGCTCGCAGTCCCCGCGCCGTGAGTCCCCGCGCCGTGAGTCCCCGCGCCGTGAGTCCCCGCGCCGTGAGTCCCCGCGCCGTGAGTCCCCGCGCCGTTGACGAAGCAAGCGCCACGTCAGTTCCTGGCTGGGGACAGCCCGGCTCGGCTGAGGCTTCTCGCGCTCCGAGCCGCGCCCGTGAGGAAGCGGTTGCGCCGGACGATCTCGCGGTGTGCCGTGGGGCCGATTCCTCTCAGACTGAGGGCCTATTGCTTGGGCGCCGGCGGCGCCTGGCCGGGTCCCGGGGGTGCCTGGCCGGGCGCCGGCGGCACGTAGTTGGGGATCGCGGCCTCGCCGCCGAAGAAGAACTCCTGCATGTAGTGGCGGAGGATGCGGTTGGCCTCGTCAGACATGGGGTCGAGGCGGAACTCGTTCATCACCATGCGCATGTGGTCGGTCCACATGTCCCAGGCCTCGGCCGACACGGTGTCGCGCACGCGGGTCTGCATCTCGCGGCCGCCGATCAGCAGCGCGACCTTCAGCGCCTGGTTGCCCTTTGGCGTGTCAGGGTCGATCGCGGGCAGTTCCCGCCCCAGCTTCGCGCAGCGGATGATTCGAACGGCCATTACCCCACGCTCCCTTGGCTGTGCGACTATGAGAAGGATCATATCGCGCGAGCCCGCGGCTGCCCACCGGGCGAGGTGCACGAGCGGCGCGTCACGTCACGCGCTTGCGCTCCCGGCATTTGCGCTCGCGGCTTGTAGCTCTGCTACGCCGCGTGCAGCGCGTAGGCCGCCAGCAGCGCCGCGCCCAGCGGCAGGGCCGCCTCGTCCACGTCGAAGCGCGGGTGATGATGCGGATAGGCGTCGCCCGCCACCCGTGCGCCCAGAAACGCGAAGGCGCCGGGCGCTTTCTGACAGTAATACGCGAAGTCTTCGCCGCCGCCCTGCGGTTCGATCGTCTGGATCTTCGCGGAGTCGAAGCCGATCGCCGCCGCGATCTCACAGGCCCGGCGCGTCACCTCCGGGTTGTTCACCAGCACCGGGTAGCCGGGGTCGAGCCGCACGTCCACCGCCGCTCCGTGCGCCGCCGCCACGCCCGTGGCGATCTCGCGCACGCGTGCGCAGACGCGCGCCTGGACGCCGGGGTCATACGTGCGGATCGTGCCGCGCATGCGCACGTCCTGCGGAATGACGTTGTCGGCGGTCCCGGCCTCGATGCGCGTCACGGAGACGACCGCCAGGTCGGTCATCGCCAGCGAGCGGCTGACCACCGACTGCAACGCGAGCACGATCTGGGCTGCGGTCACGATCGGATCGACGCACTGCTCGGGCATCGCCGCGTGGCCGCCCTTGCCGATCACGCGGATGTCCAGGTCATTCAGCCCGGCCATGAACGGACCCGGGCGCGTGCCCAGCACGCCGAGCGGCAGTTGCGACGAAATATGCAGCCCGAAGATCGACGCCACGTTCTCCAGAACGCCCGCGGCGATCAGCGGCACGGCTCCGCCAGGGAAGCGCTCCTCGTGCGGCTGGAAGATGAACCGCACGGGCCGGCGCAGCTCGCCCTGCCGCTGGCGCAGGAGCTGCGCGGCGCCGAGCAGCATGG
>JABWBM010000208.1 GCA_013360495.1 Planctomycetaceae bacterium | reverse complement strand
GCATTCGTGCTCCTTCGACTTGGCGGTTGAGGTTCACTGCTAACCCATGCAGCTTACCTAACCTCAATATCAAAGTTGCACTTACGAGTTGAATTCACCTTTCGATAAAGACGAGTCTTTGGCAGAAAAGCTCGGTGCTCCCAGTTCAGTTGTCGTAAATTCACAGGCAGAGAAGGCGGATCAAATAACAATTCGCGTTAAGGGCGATCTCGACATCAATGCTCCGGCATTTCTCGATGTTCTCATGCAAGCATTTGAAAGCAAGGCGCGATAAGCGGCTCGAACAAAGCAGCGCCCGAGGTTGTTGCCCCGGGCGCTGTTTCAACTTGCACCAGTTTTGTGGCGATCAGCTACATCCCATGCTGTTGCCGCAGTTGAGGCACTTGTAGCAGGCGCCGTTGCGCACCGTCACGTGGCCGCAGACGTCGCACATGGGCGCGTCGCCCATCATGTCCTCGAGCTGCTCGTCCAGCACGTCGCGTTGGTGTGCCGCCGATTGCAGCGCGGCTTTTGACAATGGAGGCTTGGCAGGCGTGGCCTGCTTCGCCGCCGGAGTGTCCAGCATTTCTTTGTCGAGTTGGCCCGTCTCGCGGGTCTCCACCGGCGAGTGGTCGAGCATTTCCTCGGGTTTCACTTGCAGGAAATCCGTGCGGCCGGAGTATTCGTATCCCAGCACGCGGAAGACGAAGTCGATAACGCTCGTTGCGAACTTCACGTTCGGATGGCCGTCGACGATCCCTTGCGGCTCGAAGCGCGTGAACGTGAAGGTGTTGACGTATTCCTCGAGCGGTACGCCGTATTGCAGGCCCTTGGACACCGCGATGGCAAAGCAGTTCATGATGCTGCGCATCGTGGCGCCTTCTTTGTTCATGTCGATGAAGATTTCGCCAAGCTCGCCATTCTCGTATTCGCCCGTGCGGACATAGACCTTCTGGCCGCCGATCTTCGCCTCGTAGGTATAGCCACGACGCTTCTTCGGCATGGGCCGGCGGCGAGGCGTCGGCGGCGTGATGATCTGCGTAAGCGCCGCGTCGGACTTGGCGACGGCTTCCGCTTTCTCTTCCTTCTTTTCCTCGGTGGTGGTGCCGGAGGAGAGCACTTGGCTGAGCTTGGATCCGTCGCGATAGAGAGCGACAGCTTTGAGGCCAAGCTCCCACGACTTCATGTACGCTTCTTTGATGTCGTCAAGAGTCGCCTCGTTCGGCATGTTGATCGTCTTGGAGATCGCGCCGGAGATGAAGGGCTGCGCCGCCGCCATCATGCGCACGTGGCCCATGTGCTGGATGAAGCGTTTGCCTTCCTTTCCGCACTTGTTGGCGCAGTCGAAGACCGGTAGATGCTCGGTCTTGACGTGCGGAGCGCCCTCGATCGTCTGATGGCCGCAGATGACGAGTGTCGCTTCGTCGATCTGTTCCTGCGTGAAGCCAAATTCCTTGAGCAGGCTGAAGGCCGAATCGCTGAACTGTTCCTTGGCAAAGCCAAGACGCACCAGCGTGTCCTCGCCGAGCGTGTAGGGCGTGAAGGCCCAACTCACATCGAGCACTCCGGGCAGCGAACGCTCGACGCGTTCGAGATCGGCGTCGGTCAGTCCCTTGGCTTTGAGCGTGTTGCGATTGATGAAGGGCGACCCTTCGAGGCGATTAGTGCCGACGATGAAGTCGAGGATGTCGCGGCGCTGTTTGTCGTCATAGCCGAGGTGCTTGAGGGCGGGCTCCACGGACTGGTTGACGATCTTGAAGTAGCCGCCGCCCGCGAGCTTCTTGAACTTGACGAGCGCGAAGTCCGGCTCGATGCCGGTGGTGTCGCAGTCCATCAAAAGGCCGATGGTGCCGGTGGGGGCGATGACCGTAGTTTGCGCGTTGCGATAACCGTGCTTGCGGCCGAGGTCGAGGGCGCGATCCCAGACCTCCCGCGCGGGGTTGAGCAGATAGTCGGGACAGAACTCGCCGTCGATGCCGACAGGAGGGACGCCGACCTGTTCGTATTCGTTTGCCGGAGTGTTATAGGCGGCGCGGCGATGGTTGCGCATCACGCGCAGCATGTGCTGGCTATTCTCCTGATACTTGGGGAAGGCCCCGAGCACCTGCGCCATCTCTGCGCTGGCAGCATAGGACTCGCCGGTGAGAATCGAGGTGAGCGCCCCGCATACGGCCATGGCTTCCTTCGAGTCGTAGGGGATACCCGCCATCATCAGGCAGGAGCCGAGGTTGGCATAGCCGAGCCCGAGCGTACGATAGTCATAGCTGCGCTGGGCGATTTCCTTCGATGGGTACTGTGCCATCAACACGGAGATTTCGAGCACCACGGTCCAGAGGCGCGTGGCGTGCTGGATGCCCGGCACGTCGAAGGTCGCCGATGGCGGATCGAAGAAGGTCGAGAAGTTGAGCGACGCGAGGTTGCAGGCGGTATCGTCGAGGAACATGTATTCGGAGCATGGGTTCGAGGCATTGATGCGGCCGCCCGCCGGACAGGTGTGCCAATCGTTGATGATCGTGTCATACTGCACGCCGGGGTCGGCGCAACCCCAGGCAGCGTAGGCGATCTGATCCCACAGTGCGCGGGCTTTGAGTGTCTTCATCGGACGGGGCGGGCGATTCTCGTCCCGCGCCTTGCGCAGTTCGACGCGGCCATAGAGGTGCCAGTCGCCATCGTTGCGAACGGCGTCGATGAAGCTGTTGGGGACTCGCACGGAGTTATTGGAATTCTGGCCGGAAACGGTGGCGTAGGCTTCGCCGTTGAAGTCGCTCGAATAGCCGGCCTTTACCAGCGCTGCGACCTTCTTCTCTTCCTCTACCTTCCAATTGACGAACTGGACGATGTCGGGGTGGTCGAGGTCGAGGCAAACCATCTTGGCAGCGCGACGTGTGGTGCCGCCGGACTTGATGGCGCCCGCAGCGCGATCGCCAATCTTAAGGAAGCTCATCAGGCCCGAGGACTTGCCGCCGCCGGAGAGTTCTTCGCTATCGCCTCGCAGTGCGGAGAAGTTGGTGCCGGTGCCGGAGCCGTATTTGAAAAGGCGCGCTTCACGGGCCCAAAGGTCCATGATACCGCCCTCATTGACGAGATCGTCGCTCACGGCCTGAATGAAGCAGGCGTGGGGCTGCGGGTGCGAGTATGAGTCTTTGGCGCGGGTGAGTTTCGCGGTGTCGGGATCTACATAGTAATGGCCTTGGGCGGGGCCGTTAATGCCATACGCATGGTAGAGGCCGGTGTTGAACCATTGGGGGGAGTTGGGCGCCGCCATCTGATGGACGAGCATGTAGTTGAGCTCGTCCTCGAAGGCCTGGGCGTCTTCCTTGGTGTCGAAGTAGCCGTATTGTTCGCCCCACCAGCGCCAGCACGAGGTCAGGCGGCGGATCACCTGCTTGACCGAGCGTTCCGGCCCGAGGACCGGGCGGCCGTTATCGTCGATCAGTTGTTCGCCTTTGGCTCCAAACTGAGGCACTCCGGCTTTGCGGAAGTACTTGGACACCATGATGTCGGCGGCGAGCTGCGACCAAGAGGAAGGAATTTCACAGTCGCGCATCTCGAAGACCACAGAGCCGTCAGGGTTGGTGATCTTGGTGGCGCGCTTGTCGTAAGTGACCTGTTCGAGGGGGTCGACGCCTGCTGTGGTGAATCGCCGGGGAATTTTCAGACCGCCTGTTCGAGTTTTCGAGGGCAGCGTCGCGGCCGATGGCTCGACGGTGTCCTTGATGACCTTTGCGGCCTTGTCCTTTTTCGATTTCGTATCGCGCGTGTCCTTGACAGCCATGCTTCAAATCCCCTGAGAAAGTCTGCCCATGAAAACGCTCAAACTTATGGACAGAGGGCTTGACATTGTATATCCCTACAGACGTACAGTCCACCCTCTAGTTCATGTCTGAGCAAGTCTGTTACCAGCCGACGCTGACTGGCCAAGTTTTACTTTTGCTGTCACTCAAGCCTTCGGGTGCCGCGCGGTGAACCGAGCAAATTCCCACGTCCAAGCGTCGGGTTTTTGCTTTTGATTTACTCGCGCGAACTCCCTGTGTCATGGCCGAATCCGGCCAAAACCCTTCAGCAAGGCACGGAATGACCGTGCAACTACATGTTGTGGCTTATGAGCGACGAACCGTGCGATACAGAGTGACTAACATACGACCTATTGTGAGTACCTTACCACCATCAGCTACATTTGGGGTCGTCTCTGAGGCACAGCCGCAGGGAATCTATCGTATGTGAAACTCCAGTCAACAAAAATTGATGAAAAAAGCGCGATATTTTGTGTAAGGGTGGATTTGGTTTACCATATCATGGGTTATGGGCGATTTGTTGGTTGGCTTTGTCTTTCTGAACGGTTATCAACAGAGTGCCACCACACAGAATATGGGGTGTCAGGTTTTAGTGTACGGACGGTGAATATCGCATAAGCTGGGGCAAAAAACTCCTAAATGGCCGTTAGTTTCGACAAACTCTTTCGTCTTATCAACGGCTTCCCTCAGTGAATCGAGAAGGTGATCGACGTCTTCGCGGAGCGCCATCCTGCAATGGGAGCGTGCGGTTCGCGCTTTGCCGATGTGATATAGTAGGCAGAGTTCTGTCACCCTATGGAGTCTCCCATGAAGCGAATACCACTGATGTGTCTTGCCCTCTCTTTCCTCTGCGCTTCGCTCGCAGGACTGCAGATTGTTTTTGGCGAAGACACTGATGGCGGCAAGACCAGCGCCCGTCCTTCCGCAACGCCTGACAAGGAGGGCGAGGTCGTCGCGCGGATCGACGCGATGATCGAAGCCAAGTGGAAGGAAAAAGGCCTGACCCCGTCAGCCCCAGCGTCTGATAGCGAATGGATCCGGCGTGTCTATCTCGACATTATTGGGCGCGCACCGATGATTGAAGAAACCGTCGCGTTCCTCGATAGCAAGGATAAGGATAAGCGCACGAAGACCATCGAGACGCTGCTCGCCTCCGAGGAATATTCGATTTACTGGGCCTATCTCTGGGGGAAAGAACTCACGGGCCAGACCATGGGCAAGCGCGGGGCACTTAACCTGCATTACTGGATGCGCGAAAACATCGCCGCGAACACCGGATTCGACAAGATGACCAGCGCCCTACTCACCGCCACGGGCGTCGTTGACCCGGCCGCTCCCGATCCGATTCCCGCGGGCTACTTCCTCGCCTTCGATAACGAGGTGAACAATCTCGCTGCCAATATTAGCCGCGTGTTCCTCGGCATCGAGATTCAGTGCGCCCAGTGCCACGACCACAAGACTGAGCACTGGAAGCAGACGGACTTTCAAAGCTTCGCGGCATTCTTCAAGGGCACCAGATTGAAGAAGGTGACCAACGACAAGGACAGCGCC
>JABWBM010000207.1 GCA_013360495.1 Planctomycetaceae bacterium | reverse complement strand
GGGCCTCGGCTACGACATCCTCGCTACGCCGGGAACGGCGAAGCACCTTGCCTCCATCGGCGTGAATGCCGGAATCATCAACAAGATTCAGGACCAGCGCCCCAATACGCTCGACATGCTTCTCAATGGCGACGCGAACCTCTTGATCAACACGCCATCAGGCAAGGACCCCCGCGACCACGAAGCGCAGATGCGCAAGCTCGCCGTCGCCAGAGGCATCCCGAGCATCACCACGGTCTCGGCAGCCCGCGCGGCGTTGAAGGGCATAAAGTCCGCCAAAGACAAAGGTTACACCGTCCGCTCACTGCAGGAGTATTACCGCGCCCTGCAACCCGCGACGTCGCGAGCGTAGCGCCATGCGCCCTCGCATGGCGCCTTGTTTTGATATGTCCGTCACGCGGGGGCGCGTGACGCTACGGCACATATGCCCGCCGCCAGATAGCCGGCCGCTATTCGAGAAATACCTGAAATTTGTAAGCGCCTTTCGGGTACCACAAGGAGTATCTTCTGGTACGAGTTGAAGATATTTAACCGCAGAGGACGCAGAGAACACAGAGGAAGAAAAGGACGTCCACAGATGTCGCAGATGGCCGCAGATAAAGAGGTTCATGGATTCAATCTGCGAACATCTGCGCAATCTGTGGATAAACTCTTTTTCATTCTCTCTTCCTCCGCGAATCTCTGCGTTCTCTGCGGTAAAATGGCTTTATTCACGGTGGTTGTCATTGGGAAGGGGTGTCACATGCGTCATTGGTTGATCGGCTGTGCGGTGTTGTTCGCGTCAGGGCTCGCGGCGCAGGGCGAGTGGTTCCCGCGCGAGGTCATTGCATATGTCCAAATTGAAGGCGGCGCGGATCTGATCGAGTTCTGCGACACGGACGCGCTCGCCAAGGCTCACCCGGAATTCGAGCCGATCAGTAAGTTCGCGCAGAAAAAGATCGCGACGCTCACGCGCCTCGAAATCGCGCTGATTGATATGACATTCGCGAAAGCGATGAATTCAAAGCTGCCCGCCAACTACCTCGGCGTTATCACCTTCGCCAACGACCTTGATCTCGACGCGCTTTTTCAAGAATTTCAAAACGAACTGCAGATTCCGCTTCCCCCTAAAGACCAGCTTCCGGCAGAGGAATATCAGGGCGGAACGATCTACTCCATGCCGCCGATGCTCTTCTTCTCCGTGCGCGGGAAGTCAGCCTTCTTCGCGTCCGAGGCTTCGATCGTCAAGGACGCCATCGACGCATCCCTTGGCAAAAAACCTGCTGACGAACTCCTGACGGCCAACCCGCGTTTCCAAACATGGAAGAGTCAGGCGACGGCTGCCTTTGGCCGCCTCTACGGCGACATGGCCAACGTCATCAAGGCCTATGACGATTTCGCTGCCGCCAACCCCGGCGACCGCGAGATGGACATTTTCTCGGCCTCCGGCGATTGGGCCGAATGGCGCAAGCTCGAATACATCGACGTGCAACTCGCGCGCGGCACGATCGACTGCCACATCAATTTCTCGTCCCTGCCCGGCGCGCTGAAGGTCATCCCCGATTCGAGCACGCTCTCGACGCTGCAATACCTGCCCGCCATGACCATCGGCTGCATCAGCTTTTCTCTCGGCGGCAACATCGCCGAATCATGGCAGAAGCTCGTCGACTGGCTCTATGAATCACAGATCAAGATGTGGACATCGCTCCCGCCTGATTCGCCCGCGCGGAAAGACCCGCGCGATATGTTCGATAATCGCTGGCGCACGCCGGAAGAGTGCTTTGGGATGGACGATATCGTCGAGGACGTCGCGGCATTGGGCTTCAAGCGCGCTGCCATGAAGCTCGAACGCGATGGCGTGCAAACGCCATGGTCGGGAACGGTCAAGGAACTCGCCAAGCTCGTCAAGGATCCGCTGCTTACGACCACGTTCTTCGGCTTCTCGCCAACAACGGTCAGCGATCTCGACCCCAACGATGGCGAATACACGGGAACGATCGTGTATGTGAACGGCCGAGGCGCGTCGGGTTTTCTCAAACTTGAGCGGCATGGAGCGGGCCTCAACATGTCCAGCCCAGCGAAGCAAGAGCCGCTCAACCGCGACGACGGCCTGCCCGGTGTTCCTGCAAGCGAATTCGTTGCAGCCGTCGGCGATGCGCTTGCTATGGCCGCTGGAGTGTCAAAGGAAGACTTCGCGGCCATGATCGGGACGAACTTCTCGGTGGGAATGGCAGTGAATCCTATCGGCGCAATCATGGGCCAACGCCCCTTCGACGACGACGATAGCTGGTTCGTGATTCTCGAAATTCGCGAGCGCGACAAGCTTATGAAGGCTTTTGTCAATGGCTTGACACTCATCCCGGAAGCCATGCCCTTGCTGCAAAAGAACGACAAGGGCGAGTTTGATCTGGTGCCGGTTTACGAAAAAGTCGACAAATACAACGACGTGAAAGTGTATGAGCTTTCCGGCAAGGGCGAGGTGGGTTTTGCGATTACCAAGAACATGCTCTTTGTCGCCCCGCCGGGACTGCTGGCGCAATTCGCCGAGGGCAACCACGACGCTGAATTCGCCGCCAATACCACCCGCACGGCGAATATGCTGCTCGGTGGCTCAACCGTCGATCTGACCAGCATGAAAATGGCGGACGACTCACCCATGCTCCGTCTAGCCGCACCTATGCATGCTCTGCCTACAGGTACGTCCACAACAATCGCAACTCAAATCACCAATATCGGCATCTCGATCAGAGTTGCCCACCGGCTCCACAGCATCTCGCAAATCTGGGAGCAATTTTTTGGCTTTTTTATGGGCTTTAGCAACGATGACGGTTATCGGATTCGCCGAGCTCACGAACAGGCATGCGAGGTCTACAATCAACGTCTGGCCGACGCGGATCCTAAGAACGATGTGTTTCCGACAATCGCAGAATCCCTTGCGATGATTCACAAGGATAATGCGGAGAAGTTTGGCGAGGATTACGAAGATGAGTCTAACGCCTTACAGTACTTCGACGGCTCCATTGGCGATCACTGGCGCTTCGTCCCCGTAACCGATCCCGAGAAGAACTCGCCGCAGGGCATCATTGCCCTCAGCACAACGGCCTATATGGGAAAGACGCTGGCGGTAACGCACTATGGCCAGACCTACATGCTCAACGCCGACTATGAAAAAAAGCTGCTCGAATGGCTTAAAGCGCCGGGCAAGACCGACCCGCGCGAGTTGGCCATCCCGCAGGTGGCGAAGATCAACAAGGTACAGGCCGCCATCTGGCTCGAACGCTGGTGGATTGGCCGCGCGCTGCCGGAAGTCAAGGAGCGCGCCGCCGAGCTCTACAAGGGCGGCGTAGGCTCCGTCCACTATTTTGAGAAGTACGGCAAGGTCGAAGTCCTCGCTGTGACCGATCAGAGCGGGCGCATCCGCATCAGCGGCTACGGCCACTGGGCGGAGTTCGACAGCGAACTCGGCGGCATCACGGCAGCAAGCTGGGACGAGGAGTAAGCGGGAAAGATTTAACCACGGAGGACACGGAGAACACGGAGAAAGAAATTATGAAAAGGAATTTTATCCACAGATGACGCAGATGTTCGCAGATGGAATTCATGAGTTTCTTTATCTGCGGCCATCTGCGAAATCTGTGGACGAATTTCTTACTCCTTCATTTCTCCGTGACCTCCGTGCGCTCCGTGGTTAAATCCGGTCTTCAGTGGTTATTTTCGGGGAGGGTGAACATGCGGAGCGTATTGATCGGATGTGTGGTGTTGCTGGCGACGGGGTTGCTCGCCGATGGCGAATGGTTCCCGCGAAATACCGTCTTCTATGGAAAGGTCACGAACGGCCCCGAGGTGGAAGAATTGCTCGAGCTTCCGGCGCTCTTGATCCCCCGCGAGCGCGACCGCGAACAGTGGGCCATGGTTCGTGAAAAGCTTGATCCGCTGATCGCCGGTTTCGAGTCCATCGAGATCGCGGCAACCGACATCATCCCCGACATGGATTTCGGCGTGAAGCTCAACGTTATCCTGACGTATTCGACGCCACGTGACCCGAAGCTGTTGGAGAATATGGGCGCAAAGCCTGAAGTGTTTACCACTGAAGAATATGGGAAATACACGATACGCTCTTCACCGCCAATTCAAGATTATTGGGTGGAAGCAGTGGAAGAAGGCAGTGGTGAAGAGCCGATCAAGCACGTAAGAAATATTTTGCCGCCCGTCTCTGTCTGCATCGCCGGCCGTCACATCCTCATCGCCACCGACATCGGCATGCTCAAGGACATGCTCGACGCCATGGACGGCAAGGGCGACGCCGAGGAGCGTCTGCCCAAAAATCCGCGCTTCGCCCGCTGGCTGAACGAGGGTTATCAGGGCTACGCGCGCATCTTCGTCGACGCCGTGAACCTCATGAAGGTGCTGGCGCCATTCGAGGCCATGCTGCCGCCCGAAGCCCATGGTTGGATTGAGATGCTCGGTGTGCGCAAGATGGAATACGCCGAGGGCGCGATCTCCTATTCCGGGGCGGATGCAGCTATACACTTCTCCGAAGCTCCGGCCGCGCTCAAAGCCGTTCCGCCCGCGTCGCAACTGACTACGGTGAAGTACCTGCCCACCAATACCGTCTGGTACATGAGCGGCAGTTTTGGCGAATTGAATCAGACGGTGACCAACGTCTTTGACCTTCTTGCCGAAGGCGAGCGCATGGCTGCCGCCAAGGTTAAGGAAGGCGAAACACGCGAACGTGATATCTTTGACGAACGTCGGCGCCCGGTGACTTCAAATATCGACGATATTCTTGACGATTTGGTCTATATGGCATTTCAGCGCGCGGCGCGAAAGCTCAAGGCCGATGGCCGCGCAGAGCCCTTTACCGGCGATATCAATGCGCTCTCCAAGGCCGTGAAGGACCCGATGTTGCTCAACACCTACCTTGGTTATGCACCGATGACGGTGACGAACCTCGCAGCGATAGGCGAAGACACCTACACGGGAGAAATCCTCTACCAGCGCGCGGGCTGTCCGGACTGCACGCTCAAACTGATCGAATCCCGCGCTGACGCAGACAACGCCCCTGTTACCGAGGAAGAGGAACGCGCCATTCCCCGCGCGTCCATATCCGAGGTTGTGGCAGCCGGCATTGACGCGCTCTCAGCCGTGGCAGGCGTCACCCGCGAAGCGTTCTCGGCGATGGTTGGAACCAACGCCACCTTCGGCTTTGCTCCCAACCCGACGGAGATGATCGAAGGGAAGGAGGCCTTCGATTTCGACGATGAACAGCTGTTCATCATCGTCGAGGTGCGCGATTCGAAAAAGCTCGTGTCACTTGTGGAATCCATGTTCATGTCCGTGCCTGACGCCCGCGACGAAGTGCTCAAGGTTGATGCCAAAGGCGAATACCACATCCCGGTGCTCTACGAGGACAAG
>JABWBM010000031.1 GCA_013360495.1 Planctomycetaceae bacterium | reverse complement strand
GGCCCGGGCCGTCGGGATGTCGGGCAGCGGGCCGACCGTGTTCGGCGTCTTCGACGACCTCGACGCAGCGCGGGCGGCGGCCGCCGGCATCCCCTGGCAGCCGACCGATCGCGTCCACGTCGGCCGGACCGCGGGCTCGCCCTGACCGACTTCCGTAGCCTTCCGGCGACTTGGGGCGTCGTCTAACGGTAGGACAGCGGCCTTTGGAGCCGTGTGTGGAGGTTCGAGTCCTCCCGCCCCAGCCAGGGCCCTCCACCATCGAGGCGCGCGATGCTGCGGATGAAGCTCTTCGCGGGAAACAGCAACCCGGCCCTCGCCGGGTCGGTGGCGGGCTACCTCGGCCTGCCGCTCGGGCGCGCGCGCGTCGAGCGCTTCAGCGACGGCGAGATCCAGGTGGAGATCCAGGAGAACGTGCGCGGGCTCGACTGCTTCGTGCTGCAGTCGACCGCGGCGCCCGCCAACCGCCACCTGATGGAGCTCCTGATCATGGTGGACGCGCTGCGCCGCTCCTCGGCCCGGCGCGTGACGGCCGTGATCCCCTACTACGGCTATGCGCGCCAGGACCGCAAGGTCGCGCCGCGCGTGCCGATCACCGCCAAGCTCGTGGCGGACCTGATCGCCGTGGCCGGCACCGACCGGGTGCTGTGCATCGACCTGCACGCCGGCCAGATCCAGGGCTTCTTCAACATCCCGGTCGACAACCTCTACGCGACGCCGGTCCTCCTGCCGGCGATCCGCGAGGCCTTCGGCTCGAAGGTCACGATCATCTCGCCCGACGCCGGGGGCGTCGAGCGCGCGCGCGCCTACGCCAAGCGGCTCGACGCGCCGCTCGCCATCATCGACAAGCGACGCGAGCAGGCCAACGTCGCCCAGATCATGCACATCATCGGCGACGTCGAGGGCCAGGACTGCGTGATCGTCGACGACGAACCGGGATTCGACTTTGACGGCGACGACCGCATGGATCTTGCCCTCGTTGCGCCAAAGTACGATGAAGGCGCCACCGACGACGTTGGCAGGGTGTATATTTTCTATGGGCAGATATCCGGAGACCTCGATGGCGCTGCGGCGCTTGGTTCCGCTGATGGCCCGGATGTCATCATTTCGGGCGACGACGCCGACGACAGACTTTCGAAAGTTACCGCCGGGGATTTCAACGGCGATGGTCTCGACGATTTGGCGGTAAGTTCTCCCTATGTCGCTGGCGGCGCCCCGGCCGGATCAGGGATGGTCTTCATCTATTTCGGGAATACCCCGGATGGTTCGGGCAACAAACAGATCGGACAGGCGAACGCGAGCGATACCCACGTCGCCCTCGACACGGGAAGCAGCGCCGATGTGGTGATTCGGCATGAGGATTTTGCTGGTCAATTGGGCTTGGGTAGCGACATCGTGTGCCCTGGCGATATTAATGGTGACGGTTACGAGGACTTGGTCATCGCTGATGAGCGATACGACTCGGACACCATGGCCGATCCGCCAAACATTGGTCGGGTATATATCTTTTACGGTGGCCCGGACTTTGTGGGTTCGAAGATCGCGTCCGATGCTGATGTAACGATTATTGGTGATACGACGGACAACACATATTTCGGCATCAGCGTAGGTCGCGCGGGCGACGTCAATGGTGATGGACTAGCGGACGTTCTTGCCGGTGCGTGGCTATATGATGGTGCTGCATATATCCCTCCTCCAACCTCGACAGATGACATATATTATGGCGCTGGATATTTGTTTTACGGTGATCGTGATCTTCCCGGTTCAATGGGTGTGAACGGAACGCTCGGCGACGACGATCAACCGGCCGTACGAATTGTCGGTCCCAATACTGCCGATTTGTTGGGAAGGCATGTAACGGGCGTTGGCGACGTGAACAACGACGGGTTCGATGATTTTTCGGTCAGTTCCTATTGGGCCCCTTATTCTGGAACATCGCAACTATGGGACTTCACTGGTATTATCTACCTTTTCTATGGCAGCGCGACACTCGGATCGACCAATCCCACCCCGGGTCTATATGACGATCTCGCCGGCGCGACGCCTGCTAGCGTTACTTTCGAGTCCGATGCATTTATTAATACCAGTACGAATGTCGTCGGTGAAGGCATGGGGTACGCCGTTTCGAAGATCGGAGATTACGACGGCGATGACATAGATGATCTTGCAATATCGGCTGTAGGATGGAGCCGTGCGGATGCCCCTCCGACCAACACAGAGGTTTCCGCCCCCAGTGGCAGTTCCAATGTTCCTCCCGGACGAGGACGTGTTTATATCATCAAAGGTGGAACGACCAACTTCCCGGCGACAGTGGCAAATTACGGAACGTCAAATGTGAGCAATACGACGTCCGTTCAGACTGTGAGCTATGTGATTCTTGAAGGCGATGATGACGCTGTCACCGCTGCCAATGGTCGGGAGGAGATGGGAAAGTTTATCTCGGGTGTTGGCGACCTCGACGGCGACGGTACGATGGACATAGCCATTTCATCGACATTTACGGCGTTGGATTCCTCGACTGATGAATCGACCGGACAAGTATATTTGCTTCTAGGCAATTCCGCGCAGCCAAGCCCTGTCGATCTTAACGTAGCTCATACTCAATTCTCTTCGTACGTATGGACCGTTGCTGCTGCACGCGTCGGCCAAGGTACCGGTACCGATCCGGAGGAATACGAAACGGGCGATCTCTTCGGCAATTGCATAGCCAAGTAGCGCGGCGCTGGGTGATATACGACTCCTCGCCGCGTGCTGGCGGGGAGTCAAGCTTTTAGGCTTGAGAATCCCGGCGCACGGTGCAAAGGTGCGATGGGAACGGGAGTGATACCACTCTTGAAACGAAAATGCGTTTATCGACGCGTCATGCCGACGAAAGTCGGCATCCAGCGTCTATGAAACGACAATGCTTTGTGCTGGATTCCGGCTTTCGCCGGAATGACGACAGAATGAAAGACAACCATGCGACTCAAACGATCCATCATGTGCGGCGCGTTGCGCGCCTCCCACACAGGGCAGGAAGTCACCGTCTGCGGCTGGGTTCAAACCATCCGCGAAATTGGCGGACTCGTGTTCATCGACCTGCGCGACCGCGAAGGTACGGTGCAGCTTGTGTTCGACAAGGAGGTGATCCCGAAGCTTCACGAGCAGGCCAAGCGCCTCGCCCGAGAATGGGTGATCGGCGCGCGCGGCAAAGTATCGAAACGCAGCGAGCGGCAGGTAAACAAGAACCTTCCTACCGGCGAAGTCGAGGTGATTGTCTCCGACCTCGAAATTCACAACAGCGCCGAAACCCCGCCAATCGAAGTGCGCGACGACGTCGAGGCCAACTCCGACATCCGCCTGACCTACCGCTACGTCGACCTGCGCCGCCCGAAGATGCAGCACATCTTTCAAGTGCGGCACAAGCTTGCCAAGGCCGCGCGTGACTACTTCGATGCTCAGGGATTCCTCGAAATCGAAACGCCGCTCCTCACCAAACCGACACCTGAGGGCGCGCGCGACTTCCTCGTGCCGTCGCGCCATTATCCCGGCTCGTTCTATGCGCTGCCGCAGTCGCCGCAGATTTTCAAACAGATATTGATGATGTCGGGCTTCGACAAGTACTTTCAGATTGCGCGCAACTTCCGCGACGAAGACAAGCGTGCCGACCGCCAGCCCGAGCACACGCAGATCGACGTCGAGCTTTCCTTCGTCGAACCAGCCGATGTGCAGAAGGTGATCGAAGGTCTCATCGCCCACGTGATGAAGGCGGTGATGGGCGTCGAGGTCAAGCTTCCGCTGCCGCACATGTCTTATGCCGAGGCGACGGCGAGCTACGGCATCGACCGGCCCGACCTGCGCTTTGGTATGCAGCTCGTCGACCTCTCGGAGATCGTCAAGGACTGCGGCTTCGGCGTGTTCGCCGATACGGTGAAGTCTGGCAAGGCGGTGAAAGCATTGCTGCTTCCCGGCGGCCACGAGAAGATTTCCAAGGGACAGTTCAAGAATCTCGAAGCCGATGCCAAGGGGCGCGGCGCCAAGGGCCTCGCGTTCATCCGCTACACGGCGGACGGGGTCGACTCGCCCATCGCCAAGTTTATCGGCGAAGCGCACATGGCGAAGATCAAGGAGAAGACCGGGGCCAATGCCGGCGATATGCTGATCTTCGTCGCCGATCACGCGCGGCTTGCGAGCCAGATATTGGGCGCGTACCGAAACCAGTTCGGCGCGGAGTTCGGCCTGATCCAGAAGGAAGGCTTCCGCTATCTCTGGGTGGACGACTTCCCGCAGTTCGCCTACGACGAAGAGAAGAACGAGATCGTTCCGGAGCATCACCCTTTCGTGATGCCGAAGAACGAGGACGCCTTCATGGCGTTCGCGGAGGAGTTTAAGCGCAATGATCGGAAGGCTAACCCGCGCATCGTTGACCTCGCGCTCGCCGTCACCGCGACGCAGTACGACATCATCGTCAACGGTATCGAACTCGGCAGCGGCTCCCAGCGTATCGTCAAACCGTCGGTGCAGAACGCGATGTTCGATTGTTTGGGAATGACGCGCGAGCAGGCGAACGCCAAGTTCGGCTTCCTGCTCGAAGCGTTGAAATATGGCGCGCCGCCCATGGCGGGCATCGGCATGGGCGTCGATCGCTGGATGATGGCGCTCTTCGGCATCGACAATATTCAGGAAGTGGTGGTGTTCCCCAAGCACGCGAATGCGCGCGGCATGATGGACGGCAGCCCCTCGCCTGCCGAAGAAGCGCAGTTGAAGGAATTGGGCATCGCGCTGCGCGAGGAGAAGTAGGCTTATCCTACGTCATTCCCGCGAAGGCGGGAATCCAGTCTTTCTTGGGCCAATCTGGATCCCCGCCTGCGCGGGGATGACAGGCTGAGGATTACGTCTTCGGGTAAACCCGCTCAATCTTTCACCTTCCACAGGATCACGGTTTTGTCCTTGCCGCCGGTGAGCAGGCGCTTGCTGTCGGGCGTGATGGCGATGGCGGTCGTAGGGCCGTTGTGGCCGTGTTTGAACGCTTTGACCCGTTCTCCGAAGGCCTGATAGTTTGGCGTCAGGTCCCAGATGCGCGCGCCGTCATTGTGGGTTGAAGCCAGAAACGTTCCGTCGGGGCTGATGCGGATCTGGCCGCAGCCGTCGGGGTTAGACTGATCAAGGACGAGAACTTGCTCAGCTTTTCCTGAGCCGAGCTTCCAGGCGACGATGGCGCCGTTCGCGCACGAGGTGAAGAAGTCATATTGATCGCGCACCGGCGGAATCGCGATATCCGTGATCCAATGCGGATGCGCCTTAAATTCAAAGAGCAACGTCCCTGAAACGATGTCCCAAACGTGCAACATACCGTTGTCGTCGCCGGCGATCACATTCTGGTCGATGACCGCGAGGGCGAAGATACGAACGTCGTCGGCGGGGCTTTCGAAGGTGCGGAGATATTGCCCGGTCGCAACATCCCAGAGCATGACCTTCCCGGCCCAGTCGGCGGTGACGATGGCGTTGCCGCCGGCGCTCCACGCGATGGCGCTGACGTGCTCTTTCAACGGTTCCTTCATCCTTACGAGGTGCTTGTCTTCTTTCCAGTTCCAGACGTTCGCCCTGCCGAAAGTATGCGCTGTAGCGATACGATTCCCCGGTCCTATAGAAAAGCCGGACACAGGATAGAGTTCATCGGTGGCTCTGAGATCGCTCATGATGTGGCCGGTTGCGATATCGTTGAGAGTGATTGTTCCGTAGTCGGTTGCGGCGATGAAGGCCTTGCCGTCGTCAATGACCGAAAGTCCGGTGATCTTTCCGAGAAAGTCGCCTGACGTGTACGCAAGTGTGTACACTTCTCCATCGACTTCGATCGTCTGATCTTTGGGAGCGACCTTGACAAGGTTTTGGCCGTCGAAGGTCCAGAGCGAGGTCAGGCCGTTCCAGTTTGAGATGCCGATCAAGGAGCCGTCATCGCTCACGTCGATGTCGGAAATGTTACCCCTCGGCCAATCGGCATCCGCGGTTGCCAGAGGTTCGGACGCCGAAGGCTCCCAAACCTTGATAGCTCCGCCGGTATGGATGGTGACGACACGGGATGATCCCGGGAGAGGTTCAACGTCCCACGCGGGCTTGTCGCCGAACGGTTCCCCGCGTTTCTCCCCGGTCACGGCGTCGAACATTTTCACCGGCCAATCCAGCGAAGCGACATAGAGCGACGATTGATCGCCGGACAATGTGACGTTACGCAGGCTTTGCTTGTCCTTCGGATCGTCACTCTCTTTGCCGTCCCCATCGACAATTGGGACATCGAAGTTCAGCGACCAATTCGTTACGTTCCACGCCTTGAGCCTCATATCCTTGCCCGCGCTGTAGAGCGTGTCGCCGCTCTTGTTGAGCGTGAATGCAGATATTCCGCCGTTATGAATTTTTATCTCGCCCACTGCCTTCCAATCGTATTGTCCCTCGCGCCGCAGCGGGGCCTTCTCCTCCGCTTCCTTCCAGTCGCTTGTTGACCACTTCTTGACCATTCCGTCATTCGATCCGCCGGAGTATAGGAACTGACCGTCAGGGGAGAATGCCAGCGCGCCGACGCTTCCCTGATGGCCGCTGTCACAATCCAGGATGCAGGCGGAAATACCGGACGTTTTTAAGAGTCCGGGTGAGAAGTAGCGCTCGAGATCGAAAATAAAAATGCTCGATCCCGCGCCCGCCGCCACGACGTACCTGCCATCGGGGCTGAAAATGACACGATGATAGACCGGGCTGTTGCCGAGCCGCTCGAGGCCGCCGTTTTTGCCGCAGATCTCGTCGCCGGTTTTGTCCCAGATGCCGACGAAATAGTCCTCGCCGCACACCGCGATCTTATGCGCGTCGCCGGGACTGAGGGCGATGCCCCAGAGGGTACTGCCCGCGTCGAAGGGAAGCTTGCTTCCGAACCGGGCGAGAATGCCGTTGCCGAGATCGTTGGAGTTCGTGGGCAGTTCTTCCTTTTCTTCTTTGGGTGTATCGTTATTGGCACCCGAACCGGAAGGCGTACCTGAGCTTCCCGAAGATCGCGCGTCGTCGCCGGTTGTGTTGGAACCAGTTCCGAGCGATTCGCCAGCCGGAGGCTGCGTATCGCTTTCGGGACCAACATTGTCTCTCTTGCCATTCGCGGGGGGCACGCTCGTTCCTGAGCCTAGTTCGCCGGAGCGCCCATTCCGCTCGTCCGATTCAAAAGCGTTGGCAAACGTATCGTTCTTGCCTCCCGCGTCCGATAGATCGTCCCCAAGAATTACAAACGCCGCGCCGCCTCCCAGCGCCAGCAACAACAGCACACACGCCGCGATCAATCCAACCGACTTCGTTCCGATGCTCGCCATGACTCCAGCCTCCACGACATTGACCAGGTTTGATGGAACCCGTACAGGTGAGGAGAAGAGCGATGAGCCAAGCGCGTCGGCGCCGATGCCTACCGTCAATGCCTTGTGCCCCGCGAGCTTTTCGCGAAGCTCTTCCAGTCCCCGGCGGCAGCGAGTCTTCGCGGTACCCGCCGGAATGGCGAGCACTTCCGCTGTTTCGCTTAGACTGAAACCGTGGGCGAAATGCAAAAGCAACACCTCGCGCACTTCCGGCTCGAGCGACGGCAACATGCTCCATGCCGCATCCGCAAGCTCAGGGATGTGTGCGCCTTTGGTTTCGCTTCGTTGCATGGCGGCCTCACGTTCGCGTTGTTCCCGCAGCGCCCGGTCCCGTAGAGCGTTGCGCGCGAGATTCGCCGCAATGGTGAAGCAGAGCGTCCGCAGGTTGCCGCCGGCATCGAGCCGCTTTCGCGCGCGGTAGAGACGCACGAAGGTCTGCTGCGCGACATCCCGCGCCGCATCCGGGTCGCCGAGTGCCCCGGCTGCGTAGCGGTAGAGCGGTTCAGTCAACCCCCGAACCAGCAGGCGGTAAGCATCCGCCTCGCCCCGGATCAGGCCGGAGCGCAGAAACTCGATATCGCAGCTCGTCGGCTGTGTGGCCATGGGGTTTCCGTAAACACCCTATTTCACCATGTGGGCGGCGTTGTGTCTCGCCTCCTCAATGCGAAGCACCCCGTGAGCGGGCGAACGGATTTGGGAAATCATGAGAATTCAGAGCGACAGAAAATGTTTAGAATTTCTCTGGAACGCCCACATTTTTACCCGCGAGACCGCCTGAGCGAGTCGCAGTGCGACGAGCGAGGTCGAGCGCCACGAACGGTTCAGAGCGACAGAAAATGTTTAGAATTTCTCTGGAACGCCCACATTTTTACCGGGTCGTGGATGTATTAAGGGGATTTGCATGAAACCCCGGGTACGTATCAACGATGGTCGCTTTTGAGGCGTTGTTGAGGAGCCGTTTTTTTTCACGTCACGGGACGGCCGCTTTCACCATCAAAGGCGGGTGTTTTTTTCGGGGGGAGAGAGGTGCTTTTTTTTGTTTCGCGGAAGAAAAGGGCGCTTTTTTCATGATCCCGGCACCCGGGAGCATCACATGACTGTTTTTTTTCTTCAAAACTATCGAAGACGAGGAATCAGGGCTGTACAGATCGGGACGTTTTTTCTCGTAGACATGGGTGCGCTTGTTTTTTCGAGCAGAGATTGGGGCGTTATTTGAGTTCGGCTGTTTCAGAATGTTTTTTTTCGAATAGACCTCGACGCATTACGGCGAGACACGCCAAATTGGCAGTCTTCATGGGAGCCTGTTTTTTTTGGGGGGGGTGAGGGAGCGCATGGACATCCCGTTCAGCTTCCGGGGTTTTGTGCATAAAAAGAGCGCCGGCAACTCACTTTCTTGACGCCGAAACGCATACTCACGTTTTTGAAGGGTGATGGGATCGATGGCTGTGCAGAAAGCGGACCTCGAAGCCTTGATGAGGACGCACCAGGCGGGTGTCTGGCGCTACCTGCGTTTTCTTGGCTGCGAACGCGCGTTGGCCGAGGATCTTACACAGGAAACGTTCCTTGCGATCCTTGACTCGGATTTCACGCCCGTGGAGGACAAGGCGACAGCCGCGTATCTTCGGAACCGGGCGCGCTTTCTCTTCCTTAATAGTGTGCGGCGGAAAAAAATCGAGATTAACGCGCGCGAAGTGATGGCGGCTGACGCCATCTGGGAGCAGCGCACGGCGGGTGGCGATATTGATGGCTACCTCGATGCCATGAAGCGGTGCCTGGAAAGCGCCGAGGAACGGACGAAGCAGGCGTTGGAGATGCGCTTTGGCGAGCGCGCGCCGGTGGAGGAAATCGCGAAGACGCTCGGCTTGCAGTATGCGGGCGTGAAGACATTGCTCCTGCGCGCAAAGGCATGGCTCAAGAATTGCATCGAGCGGCGGCTGCGCGCGGGGAGCGGAACGGCGTAGGTGAATAGGGCTTCTGTCGCGTCACGCGCTGATCCGTGACGTCATCCCCGCGAAGGCGGGGATCCAGAACCGACCAAAGGTTCTTGCGGGGAACTGGATTGCTACGCACTTCGTGTCCCACCTGCGCGGGAATGACGTTGTGTAGGGGGTTTTTGTTCAATAGTTGGCTTCTCTAGAGGGCGAAGTTGAACCGTATTTATGGAAGAGCAAGCGCACCAGACGAAATACGAACAGCGGCTCCTCGAGCTCTCCCTGCTCGAGGTGCTGGGCGACGATGCGCCGCCCGACCTCGTGGACGAGACGATGGCGGAATACGAAGCGCGTAAGCTTGGCAATGGCGCGGTGGTTTCGATCGAGACGGCTCGCCGTGGCCGCAGGGTGAGCGCTGCAGGAATCGCGCTCTTCGCGGGCGGAGCTATAGCGGCATCGCTGGTGATTGCGATTGGGCTGTATGCCTTCGGCGACGAATCCAAGAACGTTCCTTCCAGGGACGGTGGCTTGCTGATAGAGGGGGCGCCAACCAACGCGCCAGTTGGTCTTTCGGTGGGGGATGAACCCAAGGACGATCTTCCTCCTATTGAGGACGATCCGGTTGAGTTGCAACGGCAAGCGCTTCTCTCGCATGTCTCCAAGCAGTTGATTGGTGTCAGCGGTTCATCGTGGGAATTGAACATTGATAATCAGGTTCTTCTCAAGCAGGGCTGGTTCCTCGCGCAGGCCGATTCGCCCACACTCTCCATTGGAAAGACGACGATTACGCCTGTCGATGGAGCGGTACTGATCTACGCCGGGCCGGAGTTCCCCAAGGAAGCCGCCATCGAGGATGCGATCCGCCAGTTCGACGTGCTTGGTTATCCGGTCCAGACGTGTCAGTTCCGGCCGGTCGGGAAACGCGAGAGCTGGTTCTCCAACAAGGACTGCTCGGCCTACTTGCTGAGCGGCTCGGTGGTCTGCAACAAGGAATTCTATCAGTTGGGCATGGTTGGGAATCCGAAGGAGAACGGCGATTTTCTCCCTGAAGAAAAGGCCTCAAAGATCAGAGAAGCCGCGGAACAACTGCGATCCGTCGGCAATGTCTTGCGCGAGCGTGGGAACCAATTGCTCGATGAAGCGAAGGCCACGCCCTGCAACATGACCAAACATCAGCTCAAGGAACAGGCAAAGGTGCTGTTCGGACAGGCTTGGAGCTATGAATACCAGGCTCGGCAATACATGCATAAGGCCGAGCAATTGAGTCCTTCGGAGGGTGGCGAAAAGGATCCGGGAAAGGGGGGATGAGGGGGAAAATGAAGTGAACGCGCTGGATGCGCGCCATGAGATTAAGATTCGAACACGAAGATTTCGCAAAAAACTCAAACGAAGGAAAAAGAACCATGACTATGATGTTAAACTTTGTCCGTATTTCGATGTTCTCGCTCGTCGCTTTCGCCGGCGCGATGTTCGCCCCGGTCAGCGTTGACGCTGGCGGCTGCGGGGGATGTAACGGCGGCGGAGTGAACGCCGGTGGATGCAACGGCGGCGGCTGTAACGAAGGCGCCACCTACGACCTGAGCGGCTATACCAGCAAACAGTTGAGCCAGGCGCAGGCCCAGATCGAGGCGAACCGCGCCTCGTTCGAAGTTGCCAAAGAAGCCTATGAGCTTTACAAGGCGGAACTTGCGAAGCAGGTGAAGAGCAAGGAGGGCGACGAAGCCAAGGCGATCAACGCCAAGATCGCGAACGTCGATACCCTGCTCGCCCAAACAACGCAGGGCCTGACCACCATGGACAGCAAGCTCACCGCCATTAAGGCCGAGATTGCCAAGCGCACCGATGGCAAAGCGAAGAGCGAAGCCAAGACCGACAACGCCGCAGCGAAGTCCTGCGGCAGCAAGTCCTAAGTGATTTCAAGAGACCTGTAACCACGTCATGTCTCACCCGCATGACGGCCGACGCCGGGGAAACCCGGCGTTGTGCTTTTTTCGGTGAACGTCATTCCCGCGCAGAGCCTGCCCCCGCGAAGGCGTGGGGCGGGAATCCAGCGTTAATTTCAGAAGAAGTAAAACATTCTGGCATTGACAGCAGAACCTACTGCATAGACTTTGCGCAAGCTATCGTGATGCCATGCTTGTCGCCGGCCATCAGCCCAATTACCTGCCCTATGCCGGGTTCTTCCACAAGCTCGCGCAGGTCGAGCGTTTCATGGTCGTCGACACCGTGCAGTTCGTCAAACGCGGCGAGTTTGGCTGGATCCATCGCAACCGCATCCGCACCGTTGAGGGTTGGCAATGGCTGAGCTTGCCGGTGTTGAGTAAAGGTAAGCGCGAGCAGACCTGCGCTGAAGCGCAACTGAACAACCAAATGGACTGGTCGCGCAAACATTGGAAGGCGATGGAGTTCAACTACAAGCGCGCGCCGCACTTCAAGGAGTATCGCGAGCGCTTCGAAGCGGTCTACGCCCGCGAGTGGACGCACCTTACGGCGTTGAGCGTCGAGCTGATTCGTGTCATCGCGGATGCATTCGGCATCGCCACACCCATCGATCTTGCCAGCCAGTGCGGCGTCACCGGCGAGGCACATACTCTGCTCGAAAATATCTGCCGCCATTACGGCGCGAATGAGTACCTGTCAGGCGTCCATGGCAGGGACTATCTTGACCTTGACGACATGAAGCGGCGGGGGATTACGATTCGCTTTCAGGAGTTCACGCATCCGGTGTATGAGCAATGCCAGCCCGGCGCTTTCGAGCCGAACCTGAGCGCGCTGGATATGCTGTTCAACGCAGGCTCACAAGCGAGGGAACTGCTGTTGGGAGCCCGATGACCACGCTATGTGGGAAGCGGCGTTCCGGCGACAGCGGAATACAAAACGACAGGGTCGAGATCGACGCCGCACGCCCATTCGACCGTTCCGAGTTCAGGATTGACGCTGACGTTCGCAAAGGCACCGCGGTTTTTGAGCGGCGTAAAAACTCCCTCAAAGGGGATAAGTTGTGCAACATCAACAACGCCACTGACCCCGTCTTCGAAGGTCAGGCGTAACTTGTATCCATCGAGAACTTCTACTTTGACGACGTCGTTCAACATAAGAGCCTCTGCTTACTTCAACGGT
Organism: Planctomycetaceae bacterium; assembly: GCA_013360495.1. GTDB lineage: Bacteria > Planctomycetota > UBA8742 > UBA2392 > JABWBM01 > JABWBM01. Next base: position 12,649 of record JABWBM010000031.1, on the reverse strand, counting down.
TCGATCTTGCGAAGTTCCTTCAATGCCTGTGCGCGTTCCCAGTTTTGGCGCAATTCATGCTTATGCAGGGCAGCCCATTCGGTCACGAGATTCAGGGCGCGCGGCGATAAGTTTCCCTCAAGCACGGTCAGTGAGTCGATCCCGACCAATGCCTTCTGGTCGCCGTACCTCACATGAAAGTGCGCTGGGGCATGATCCCGATGGTACATAGTAATGATGATACCAAAGAAACGGCATATTTCGGGCATTTTTCGCCTTTCTTGCCCCGAGGGTCGGAGGCGAGTATAGCTTATCGCCGAGGTATCCAATGATGAAGTCGGTGTTGATAAAAAGTCAAAATGCCTCTTGAGTGCCATGGCTTGTGTGGCACGATGTGACCAAACAAGTCAACGGATCAGCCATGGCCAAGGCCGCATACAAAGTCATCGCCCTCAAGTACCGGCCTCAAACCTTCGAGGACATGGCCGGGCAAGGCCACATCAAGCAGGCTCTTTCCGGCGCCATCACGCGCAACAAGATCGCCCACGCATTCCTCTTCGCGGGGTCGCGTGGCACAGGCAAGACCACCAGCGCGCGCATCCTTGCCAAGGCGCTCAACTGTCTCGCGGGCGACGGCCCGACGGTCAAGCCCTGCGGCCAATGCGCTGCGTGCAAGGAGATCGCCGAATCCCGCGACATGGATGTGCTCGAAATCGACGGCGCTTCCAACAACGGTGTGGAACAGGTGCGCGAGCTGCTGGGCAATATCGAGAACCGCCCCGCCCGCGACCGTTTCCGCGTGGTGATCATCGACGAAGTGCATATGCTCTCGACGGCGGCGTTCAATGCGCTGCTCAAGACGCTCGAGGAGCCGCCAGCGCACGTGAAGTTCATTTTCGCCACCACCGACGCCCACAAAGTTCCGGAGACGATTCACTCGCGCTGCCAGCACTACGACTTCCGCCGCCTGACCAACGCCGAGATCGCCGCCTGCCTCGAAGACATCTGCATCAAGGAAAGTGTAAAGGTCGAGCCGGGTGCGCTGCTTGCCATCGCGAGCATCAGCGAGGGCGGCATGCGCGACGCGCAATCCAAGCTTGACCAACTCATCGCCTTTCGCGGCGAGAAGGTCGCGCTCAAAGATGTCGAGGAAGTCTTCGGCCTCGTCGGGCAGGCGCGGCTGGTGGAATTGCTCGGCCTGCTGCGCGCGGGCGATACGCGTGGCGTTTTCACCTTTGTTGAAGACGTGTTTTCTTCGGGGAAAGATTTGCGTTCCTTCCTCGTGGGCTTGATCGGGACGTTGCGCGATGCGCTTTTGCTCGCTACCTGCGGCGCCGAAATCCGCACTCTCGATATGACGGGCGATGCCCGCGCCGTACTCGAAAAGGAGGCGAAGCAATGGTCGAGTGAATCGCTCGTCTATGCCATCGATATGCTCAACGAGTGTGGCCGTTACCTGAAGTCGTCCGAATATCCGCGCGTGGCGCTCGAAAGCGCGCTCTTCAAACTGTGCCGCATCGGCGACCTGCGCCCGATCGAAGATGTAATTGCCGCTGTTGAAGCCCTCATCGCCCAAAGTCCGGCGCCAGCGGCTCCTACTTCGGCGGCTATGGCGCCCGCCGACAAAAAAAAAGTCTTAGCGTCCGATGAGCTACCGGTTGTCGTGCCTGCTGCTGCCGTTCCATATCCGCAGGAAGGGCGAAGTGCGCCTGTGCAGCCTCCCCGCCCCGCTCCGGTGCGCGGCGGTGAACTTCCCGAATCCTTCGCCAAAGCCAAGGCGTTGATTCAAGAAGTTTTCAATGTCAGTGAAGAGCACTTGAGTTAACCATCACCCGATCAGCGCTTCGATCTCGCGATCCTCAAGCAGACGGTGGGTCTTCTTGACCGCTTCGAAGATTTTCACTACCCGCTCGTCGGTGGCCTCGTGGCCGTTGCTCTCGAGCCACCAGACGATGTTCGAGCGTCCTGACATCGGCCCGATGCGAATCTTTTGCGCCGCACCATAATCGCTTGCGGGGACCGAGCTATAGACGCGGTCAGCGAGCCACGTATCGCCTTTCTTCATGGCTTTGATGACGGCAGCCGCGTGAACGCCGGTGCCGGTCTCGAAGGCATCGCGACCCATGACCGGGTAATTATAAGGAATTTGCACGCCGCAATACTTCGCGGCTTTTTCGCAGAATTCGCGCAGGCGCTTGTGGTTGCCGTCGATCCAGCCAAGGAGCTTGAGGTTCACGAGCAATTGATCGGTCATGGCGTTGCCGACGCGTTCGCCGATGCCAAGCGCCGTGCCATGCACACGATCGGCCCCGGCAGTCAGCGCCGCGAGGCAGTTGGCGATGGCCAACCCGCGGTCGTTATGTCCGTGCCAGTCGATGATCACGTCGGGGCGGCCGCGCTTTTCGGCGATTGTGCGGCAGAAGCGAACAAGCTGTTGCGCGCCGTGGGGGGTGGCGTGGCCGACGGTGTCGGAGAGACAGATGGCCGAGACGCCGAGGTCGATGGCTTGACTATAGAGCGCTTCGATGTCGGAGGGTTTGCCGCGCGTGGTATCCTCGGTCACGAACATCACCGTCATCTTGTTCTTATGAGCGAACTCGATGGCCTCGCGCGCGACCTTAAGTAACTTCTCGAGGTCCCAGCCCTCGGCGTACTGCCGGATGGGCGAACAGCCGAGGAAAAGGTCGGCCTCAAGCGGATGCCCGAGCTTCTGGCCGATATCGACCATGCCCTCGATGTCTTGAATCACCGTGCGCCCGGCGGAACTGATCTTGATGCGGTTGCCGGTATTCAAGACGTGTTTGTATATTTCGTAGACGTGCTCCTTCTGATGGGCCGACGCGCCGGTCAGGCCGACGTCGGTCTTGGAGATGCCGAGTTCGCACATCAGATCGACAAGTTCGATCTTTTGCGACACTGTCGGGTTGATCGCCGAGGGCGACTGCAGACCATCGCGCAGCGTCTCGTCGGTGACGAGCACTTTGCGTGGCGGCTTCGGAAAGTCGCCGGTCTGGTTCCAGTCGTAGATCAGGTCGGTCGGTCGGTCGGTCATGGCTGAGCCCTCGTTGTGCCGGAAGAGCCGGAATTACCACGACGTCATTCCCGCAGCGTAAGCCGGAATGACGCAGGGATTCGTCGCAAATGCCGCGCTTTCTTCAAGGATAAAGCCATCGGGCGGGGGAGGCAACCTTCTTTCCCCGCGCCGCCAATGAGGTATAGTCCCCACGGGTTCGCCCTATGATGAAATTTGCCCCATTTTTGTGTCTTGCCATCGCCGCGCTTATAGGGTGTTCGACCTTGCCTCCAGTGGAGCCGAGCGGTGTTCCAGAGCGTTTCTATCGCGCGCTCGACTCGCTCAAATCGCAGGAGGATGGCACCGGCTTCGAACGCCCGATTCAGGAGGAATGGAAGGAGCCGGTGGTCTTGAGCGTTGGCCTGTCGGGCTGCCTCGAATTAGCCCAGGAAAACAATTTCGACCTGCTCTTGGAGGAACTGGATAGCGAATTGGCGCAAGCTCGCGCGATTCAGGCCGGGGCATCTACCGATACGCGCATAGAGGCCGGGCTGTCCGTCGAGCGCGAGGAAACGTTGATCGATTCACGTTTCGCCAACGACGACCGCGACGAGAACAAGACCACCCGCCAGAACGCCGATGTTAGCCTCATCCAGCCATTCGAGACTGGAACGACGGTGACGCTGCGCCATTCGCTGCGGCGCATCACCACCAACAACCCCTTCAACACCTTCGAATGGGCATCGGGCATTTCGCTCGCCGTCGAGCAACGCCTGCTTGACGGTTTTGGCTTCGCGTCGGGAAGCGCCGACCGCCTGATCGCCGAGGGAGAAATGCAGGCGAGCCATTTCGATCTCCGTGCGCGACGGCAGACGGTGAACTTCTCCGTCGCGAACGCCTATTGGGACCTCGTGCTGGCATGGGAGGATCTCAGGGTGCTCCAGCGCCAGCGCGGCGTCGATCAAGCCAGGGTCGACCGCGAAACACGCCGCGAGGCGGAAGGGCTCGCGACGCGTCTTGACGTACTGCGCGCGGAATCGACGCTTGCCACGCGCGAGCGGGAAATCATCAAAGCCGAATACGAGACCTACAAACGCTCGGACGCTCTGCTCAAGGCCATCAGTCCCGATTCCCTGCACGGCTATCAACGCATCCGCGGTTATCGCCTCGAAATCCGTCCGCGTGAAGCGTTCACGGAAGAAGCTCCCGAATGGACGCCGATCGACGTGGTGGGAGAAGTGCGCCGCGCGCTCGTTCAACGTGACGAGCTCAAGGCCGCCATCAAACGTCTGGAGAACACAGGCTTGCGCGTCAAGCAGCGCGAGCAGGACGTGTTGCCCGATCTCAACCTTCAGCTTTCCGGCGAACTTGGCGGGAATGGCGACGACTATGGCCGCGCGCTGGATTCGATTCTGGATAACGATAACAGCACGCTCTTCGCCGGCCTGACCTTCATCATTCCTTTACAGAACTCCGCCGACCGCGCGGCGCAACGTATCGCCGAAGTCGAGCAGGAACGCGCCGTGCTCAACGCCCGCGAAGTGGAGATCGACATCATTATCGAGGTCGTTGACGCCATCCGTCAGATCGAATCCGGCGTGAAGGGTGTGAGTGCTGCGAAGAAAGCCCGCGACCTCTCCCAGCGCGAATACGAGGCCGAGGTGAACCGGCAAGACAACGGGCTTGGTACGAGTTTCGAGGTCGATCAGGCGGAGAGTGATTTCGTCGCCGCCGAACGCGACTTGATCGCTGCACGTGTGGTGCACGAGCTCGCGAAGCTCGCGCTCGCCCGCGCGACGGCGACGATGGCGGAATGATACCGATATGCCTCGCCCCAACGAACCCGATCCGTCGAAACTCCGCGAGCCGGACATGCCTCGCGCGTTCGAGGACCACTTGCGCCGCCAGCGTGGGCGTATCCGCTTCGTGCGCGTAGCGCTCGTGATACTCGCGATCCTGACGATGGGCAGCGCGGGCCTCGCCTTCTTCGCGCAAAACGAAACCATCGATCCCCAGCGGATTCATGTAGCGCTCGGGCCGGACGATCGCGCCGTCGTCGTCACGCACGGCCACGACATCATGCACCTGACCACGCGCCATGAACTCTACTTTCTTCGCGGCGAGGAGCAGGTGGTTTCTCCGAACCCTTTCAAGGGCGTCAGCAACGGCGCGGGATTCCTGAGTGACGGGCGGGTAGCGGTGTTCTTCAATTCGCTCGCCAACGTGTTCCCGAAGCCTGACAAGCCTGAGCAGTGGCCCGGTGAGTCCGAGGCTCTGCATTACTATGAAATTCCAACCCGTCACGGCGCATTCTGCGCCGCGAACGACGGTGTGCTGGTGGCGTGGGTGATGGATGGGAAGCTTCACTACCGTATGGCTGGTGATGGCGAAACTACCTCCGAACCGGCGCCGCTTGAAGGAGTAGAGAAGAAGGTCAAGCTTTTCGACGTGGCATGGGCTGGCGATCATGCGGTCGCTGCGCTGCTGACGGAGAGCGATCAACTCCACTTGCTGAAGTTCGCTTTTGCCCGGGAAAAGGCGTCCGAGGAAGCCGTTTCCGCCCCGGCGGAAAACGTTCTGCCGCCCGCGCCCGCCGGCAAGCCTGAAGTACAGCCGCCCGCTGAATCCGCTCCGGCTCCGGAGCGCTTTGTGTACAGGATTAGTAATCTTTCCATGCGCACGATTGAAGGGAGCGTCACAAGCTTCTCCCTGACAAGTTTCGGCAACAGGGCGCTGGTTGCGTGGCGGCCGCAGAGCGTCAATGAATGGCTCGCGAGCGTCGATCACGGTGGGGAGTGGAGCGCCGATTTCAAGCTCGGCGCGCTGATGCCCGCGCCAACGGAAACGATTCCCTACCTTCGGCCGCTGATCGCCCTTGATGGGGATCGGCTCGTGAATTTCGACGTAGATCGCGAACAACGGGCGATCACGCGCCGCGCGGTTTCCGTTCCTGTCGCCGGTGAAGTGAAATGGGAAACGCTGCAACCCTGGGTCTTGATCGGCGTCAATTTGCCTGTTGACGCCGATCTGCTGACGAAGCTTTTCCTGATATTCATGAGCGGAACGGTGCTGTGCATGGTCTGGCTCGGACTCAACCGCGAGCAGGATATCGACCGTGCGCTTAACGTCATGATCCGCGCGCACACCGGGCGCGATACGAAAAAACTCAGTGTTTCCGCGGCGTTGGCGCCATCGGACAAACTGATGTGGGCTGGGCCGATACGCAGGGCGTTGGCGTTCATGGCCGACGTCGTGGTGCTCTTTCCTTTCCTTTACCTCATTATCGACGCCAAGAAGCTGGACATCGAGAACATCAATCTTTGGGCGCAGCCGACGGAGAACCTGTTGCAGGGGTTGATGGAGAGGCTGATTCTGTTGCTGGTATTTGCGGTGTACGGATTCTTCTGCGAGGTGCGATGGGGGAGGACGCTCGGCAAGATGTTGCTCGGCATGCGCGTCGTAACGCCCGACGGCAAGCGGCCGGGGTTGGTGGCGGTTTTCATGCGCAACCTGCTCCGCGTAATCGAATTCGCCCACCCATTCGTCATTATGATTTCGACATTTTCGATCTTGCTCACGCGCCGCAACCAGAGAATTGGCGATGTATTGAGCGGAACGGCGGTTAAGATCACCATGGACGAGGATGAGGACGACGATGACACCACGTTGCGTCAGCCCAGCGGGAAGTAGGGAGAGAGAAGACGTGCAAAGTGCAAGGTGCAGGGTGCAAGGCGGGGATATGTTGGCACTTCAGCATCTGTTCTTCCTTTGCACGTTGCACATTAAACCTTGCACATCTTTTGACTCCGCACTCCACACTCCGCACTCCGCACTTTTCAGGAGGCCCGATGCCTTCGGTCTATGAGTCCCTTGCCGGGGCGAATGACGCCTTCGACGAATCGCTTCGACCTGCGAAGCTTGACGACTTCGTCGGCCAGCGCGCCATCGTCGGCAACCTGCGCCTCTATATGGAGGCGGCGCGCAAGCGTAAGGAACCCCTCGACCATGTGCTCTTTTCCGGCCAACCGGGACTTGGCAAGACCACGCTCGCCCGCCTGATCGCCACGGAGATGGGCGTCGCCATCAAGGAAACCAGCGGCCCGGTGCTCGAGCGCGCGGGCGACCTCGTGGGCCTGCTCACGACAATCGAGGAGGGCGATGTTTTGTTCATCGACGAAATCCACCGCCTGCCTGTGGCCGTGGAGGAATACCTCTATTCGGCCATGGAAGACGGCCATGTGGACGTGATGATCGACACCGGCCCGGCAGCGCGTAGCGTGCGCATCGACCTCAAACCTTTCACGTTGGTGGGGGCCACCACCCGCGAAGGGCTGCTGTCGTCGCCGTTCCGCGCGCGCTTCGGCGTGCTTGAGCGGCTTCAGCCCTACGCCCTCGAAGAGCTGCTGGCCATCGTTACCCGCTCGGCGCGAATCTTGAGTGCAGGCATCGATAAAGAAGGGGCCGACCTGATTGCCCGCCGCGCGCGAGGAACACCGCGCGTTGCCAATCGAATTTTACGGCGCGTGCGCGACGTTGCGCAGGTGAAGGGCGACGGCTCAATCACCCGCGACATCGCGCGCGAAGGCCTGTTACGGCTCGGTATTGACGAACACGGCCTGACGGAGCTTGATCGCCAGATCATCGCCGCAATAGCTCGTAATGACGGCCCGGCGGGACTGAAGACTATCGCCGTCGCCGTAGGCGAAGAAGAAGGCACGATCGAGGACGTGTACGAGCCTTTTTTGATTCAAGAGGGCTACGTCTCGAAGACTCCCCGCGGCCGGACACTGACGAACAGCGGGCGGGAATTGCTCGACGCAAAATCTCGCCCCTCGTCGTTATTCTAAAGTGCCTCGTCGCTTTATTCAGCGGGGGAAGGTTGATTTTGCTGATTCTGCTGCTGCTCGCGCATGGCTTTATCAAATTCTTTCCGGAATTCGCTGCTAGAGTTCGTGATCATCGATACGATGAAGGCCATCCAGATGATGGCAAGAAGTGTGCCAAGGATTCCAAGGATCAGCCCTGTCATCGCCATTCCCTTGCCAGCGCCGTTACGCTTTTTTGCCGCGCTCAGGCCGACCGCGCCAAAAATGATTCCAAGAATGCCAAGAATTGCTCCAGGCCAAGTCGTCCAGCAAAGAACGAGGCCAAGAATTCCCAGAACGAGACCCGTAACAGCAAAACCATTGCCCGTCTTATGCTCCCCGGGCTCGTTGCCATAGGGCTGACCGCCAGCGGGCATAGGGGCGCGTTGATATCCTGACATGCGTTCTCCTTAATGAGTAATCATGCGAATACGACAATCGTATCCACCCACATTGAACGTATGGTTATAATGAATCCGCCAATCAGGTATCAGCAGCACGACCGATCCCCACCCGATTGTCACGGGCCTCACCTTACCTTGGTCTAATTCATGTCACAAGAATGACATGGGTGCGCGGATCGTTTTCGCCCCGTTGCGTTTGCGCTCCAAAAGCGTTAAACACAGACTTCATTATCCGATCCAAGCAAAGGTCTGACCATGGCCGAAACCCTATCCAAACCACCCGCACAAGACAGCCTGCTCTTTGAAATCAGCGCGCCGGGACGCCGCTGCGCGCGCGTACCCGAGTCGGGCATCCCGCGCAAGAGCGCATCAGACATGCTGCCCGCAAATCTGCTGCGTAAACAGCCCGCCGAACTGCCCGAAGTGGGCGAGCTCGACCTCGTGCGGCACTTCAACAACCTGTCGTCGAAGAACTTCTCCATCGACCGCAACTTCTATCCTCTCGGCTCCTGCACGATGAAATACAACCCGAAGATCTGCGACAAAGCGGCCTCAATGCCGCCCTTTGCCGAGTTGCACCCGTGGCAGAGCGAAGACGAAATGCAGGGCGCGCTCGAGATGATGTACCGCCTGCAAAACTATCTCATCGACATCAGCGGCCTCGATGCCGTGACACTGCAGCCCGCTGCCGGCGCCCACGGCGAGTTGACGGGTATCATGTGCTTCAAGGCCTACTTCGAATCGCGCGGCGAGCACGAGCGCAAGGATATCCTGATCCCCGATTCAGCCCACGGTACCAACCCCGCGACCTGCACCATGGCTGGGTTTGAGGCCGTCGAGCTGAAATCGAACGCCCAAGGCGCAGTGGACATCGAGGATTTGAAAAAGCGTGTCGGCCCGAAGACCGCCGGTATGATGATCACCAACCCCTCGACGCTTGGCATCTTCGAATCGAACATCAAGCAGATCGCCGAGATTCTTCACGGCGCCGGCGCGCTGCTCTACATGGACGGCGCCAATATGAACGCCATCTCCGGCGTCGCGCGGCCCGGCGATTTCGGCGTCGACTGCATGCACTTCAACCTGCACAAGACATTCGCCGTCCCCCATGGCGGCGGCGGCCCCGGCGCCGGCCCCATCGCGGTGCGGAAACAGCTCGAACCGTTCCTGCCGGTGCCGAGAATAGTCAGGGGGCAGGGGGCAGGGGGCAGGGGGCAGGAAGAGAAGAAGCGGGAAGAGTCTGTCATTCCCGCGCAGGCGGGAATCCAGTCTGAAGGGGTCGCCTATCATCTCGACTATAACCATCCCAAATCCATCGGCCGGGTGCGGAGCTATTACGGTAACTTCCTCGCTCTCGTGCGCGCGTACACCTACATGACGGCGTGCGGCCGCGACGGCATACGGCGCAACTCGCAGCACGCGGTGCTCAACGCCAACTACGTACGCGCGAAGCTCAAGGGCACATATCACATCCAGCATGACCGCATCTGCATGCACGAGGCGATCTTCACCGATGCCCTCCAAGCCAAAGAGAGCGACATCCATGCCAAGGATATCGCCAAGCGCCTGCTGGATTACGGCATTCATCCGATGACGATTTACTTCCCGCTCGCCGCCGTCACGGGCGGGCATGGTTCCATCATGATCGAGCCGACGGAGTCGGAGTCGAAGGCGACGATCGACTACTTCATTGATGTGATGAAGAAGGTCGCAAAGGAAGCCAAGGACAACCCGCAAGTCATCAAAGACGCTCCCCACACCGCACCGGTCCGCCGGCTCGACGAGGTCAAGGCGACCACGCAGCCGGTATTGTGTTATACGTGTTCGTAGCGCCACGATTTATCGTGGCGCCTTCCGGTAACGATGTGACTTTCGGCAGGAAAAGAACGTCACGCTGAAGCGTGACGCTACATCCCAAGACGCCATGCTGAAAGCATGGCGCTACAGGAAGGCGTTACAGCCAAATGCAATGGGGCGGCGGGTTTCCCCGCCGCCCGCGATAACGATGGCTTGATGATTCGCGCTACGGATACGGAACAATTGTCAGCGTAACGTGAATCGGACTCGATGGATTTGAAAAGTTGTCAAGTATTACGACATCGAATTCAACGACATCACCAACTATGACACTCGTTCCCCCTCCTCCTTGGTTGTCGACGATATCAAGGATGTTGTAAGACATGTTGAGATCGCTCAGTAGACCATTAGCTGTAGGTGTAGAGTTGAGCACCACGTTCGATACCGAATCGATGGTGTATGGCCCTCCTGCGCCACCTGTCGGTAGCAGCGTGACAAGCTGTCCAAGTTGCAAGACGTCCGTGGAATTTGAGATTGTAATCGGCGGGGTTCCAACCACGTCGACGGCGATGGTGACCGGTTCGGAAACATTGCCGGCGTCGTCCGTGATCGTCAATGTAAACGTCAATACGTCGCCGGCAACGGCATAGAAATCGAAGCCAGAGCCGGTTTCAGAGATCAGCCCGTTGCTATCAATCATCAGGCCGACTGCGGAGAGATCGTCAGGAGCTTGCTGGGCGCCGTTGAGAAGGACATTGCTGACGGCAAAGCCAGTGTATGTTCCAGAGCCGCCAAAGACATTGCTTGAAGAAGAATTGAGGTCGAGGCTTGTCTGGGGCACATCCAGATCCCACTCAAAACCCGTGGTGAACATTTCGATCTCGTCCGCGCTTCCCTGCAGGACGTCGCGGAAGGTCCAGGTGAACGACCCTCCACCGTCCGGCAGTGTTCCGGTAACGACGACGTGAGCCGTACCCACGATGTCTTGGAGGTACGACGTGTCGTTGATGCTTTCAAGATACAAACCATCGGGTGAGGCATAATTGGGGTCGAACCCGTCGGTGCCGACAACGGTCGTATCGTCGGACGAATTGATCACGTCAAAGCTCACGCCCGTGATATCGAGGAGGTTCCGGCCATACATCCTGAGATATCCAAAATGTTCCTCCACCAGATGGCCGACGGGGGTAGAGCCGCTGCCGATGGTGACGGGCAGGCTGGTGATGGATGAAGCGCCGGTTATACGGTCGAAGAAGCCTTCACCGTCAGCCAGGCCGCCCTTGATGCTCGAGTCTCCAAGGACGGTGAGCATCGGATAATTGGGCGATGAGCTTACAGTCGTGGAACCATACACCTCGTCAAACTTGAAGACGTTGACCGGGACAGAGTCGTATTCCGCCGCCGAAAGTGCGGTTGCGAGAACAGGATCAGCGTTATCCTCACTGAAATTGAGGATGCCGACGTCACCGTTAAAACCTAGTGTATTTGTCGGCGATGCACTGGGGTCCTGCACAAGTACCAGCGCATTCTGTTCGGGATCGATAAAGACCGCGGTATTGTAGGCGGTGCTATTAATGAGCGCGTCGGCCAACGCTTCGACAATCGCCGCTATGTCATCGTCGATAACGTCGGTAACGCCGTCATCAAGAACGCTCAGTGGCAGGTCCTCGCTGCCGTCGCCATCGAAATCAAAGTGAATATCCCAAACGCCAGGTGTTCCAGGGCCTGAGCCGTTACCATAATATGGACCACCGGGTAGTGTATAGAGATTGAAAGCTTCGATGATGAACGCGACAGGAATCTCAACGGCGATGACGTTTGACGCCGGGCCAATGGAGAAGTCGCCTGTGATGATCGTGTCGAAGGTATCGAAAGTGACGCTCAAGCCTTGGCTCGAAAGCGCGCTTTGGAGCGCATCCGACGTGATATAGTCCGTCGAGATGCCGGACAGATCGTCTTGAACGAGAATGTTTTGCACTCCGCCGCCGGTGTCGACGCCGAAGATCAGGCTTCCGCCCTGAGAGTTGGCGGGCATGGGGATGGCGCCGGAGATCGTTCCCCCAAAAGAAGTAAAGTCGCCCGCGCCGCCGCCGGGGATGCGGACAGCCAAGCCGGGGCTCGACGTGTCGCCAATCAGGAATGAGCCGCTGCTTTCACTGACCATCGCCGCGCCGTCGGGGGCCAGTTCGCCGAAGCGCTTGAAGGACGGCAACTCGAATCGCGCCCGGATGAAGGTGCTTTCAGGCGCGCTTGAGTTGAGGGTGGCGGTCAAGTGGAATGTGACGGATTGCCCAGCCAGGAGCGGAGACAAGCTCGATGATGTGTCAAAGACCACAATTGGGTCGTCGGAGCCAAGCGTCGTTCCGGTGATCAATGGTGAGTCGTTCGGATCCCATAGACCCGTATCAACACCGTCGTCGAGGTAGAGATCGAACTGGTTGACGGCGCTGCTGTCGTCGAACGTGCTTTCGATGAATGCACGCAGGGCCTTGATGTCAAGGTCGTTCCGACCCGCCTTGAGCACGATGGATTCCACGAGGCGGTCATCGCCCTCAGGGTCGTACTCGCCCTTGAGGTCGTTGCCGAAAAGC
>JABWBM010000206.1 GCA_013360495.1 Planctomycetaceae bacterium | reverse complement strand
CGCCGGCAAGTACCGCTATAGCGCGCGCAAGACGAAGAAGCCCGTGCAGGTCGATGTCTCTGGCGGCACCTATATCGACGAAGCTACGGGCGAGGAGATAGCCCTTGATCGCGATCTCATGACCTTGCTCGAGGAAATGCCCGAGAACGAAACGGAAATCCCTATTACGCCGCTCACCACGATCGCGGCGGAACTGGCGATGAACGCTGATGGCGGGGCTACAGTCGATAATATCCGCCAGGCCTTCAATAACGTCAATGCCTGGATGGGCGGCGCGTTCGATATCGCAACAACTATCCCCCGCGATCTGAATGATGGCGATGCCCTAGCCACGGATGCGGAAAATGATTACGCCCTGGCACTCGCCGGGTTCTCGCAGCTTGCCGCGGACCTCGAGCTTGATCCTGACGAATTCCTGGACAAAGCGATCGCGGATGCCAGCGACGGGCTGCTTGATGGAAAGCGCGATGATGAAGATGTTTTCGTCAATCCCGCCACACTTACCGCTGAGCTTGCGGGCGCGGTGATCGCCTTTGTGGAATCCGACAAAAACCCGCACGCCGTTCAGCCGGTCTTCGACGTGGTGGAGAAGATCGGCGGGTTTTCGGACGACCTCAAGCCCACCAAGCTGCCGCCGATTATTACCTTGATCTCTCCTACCAGCGGCAAGCTATCCGGCGGCACCGCGGTAACCATTACCGGCGGGCGCTTCCTTGCCGGCTTTGATTACAGTGTCACGTTCGACGGCGTCGCTGCAAGCAATGTCACGCGCATCGACAGCACCATGATCACCTGCATAACGCCCGCTGGCGAGGAGGAAGGCGCGGTCGACGTAACGATTTCCGGCCCCAACGGTTCCGCGACACTGGAGGATGGCTTCACCTACACGATCCCGCGCTGGGGGACGATGATTTGGGGTACGGACGATTGGACTAACAAGGACGAATAAATACCGGCATGAACCGGAGATGGAGGTGGCTATGGTGGGGAAGGAATTTCGCGCGCTGCCGCGCAAATATCGGTTGGCTGTAATGGCGCTCGGAGTTGCTCTGGGCGTCGGGCTGCCGCTTTGGGTGCTCACCGCGGCGGAAGTCCCAAACACCTTCGTCAACGGCGAGATCGCCGATGCGGACGAGGTGAACGAGAACTTCGCGGCATTGAAAGATGCCATCGGGGACAACGAAGGGAGAATTGAGACCCTCGAAACGTCAAGCGCGTCCCACACCAGCAGGCTCGATACTCTCGAGACCGATTCAAGCGCCAACGACGGACGACTGGATGCCCTGGAATCGACAGCAGCATCGCATGATGCCCGGCTCGATACTTTGGAAGCTACATCGGGCAGTCACGAAACCCGAATCGATACGGTGGAGTCTGACGTCGCTGTTCTTGAGACTTCCGCCACTGATGCCGATTCCCGCATCGATGCTCTTGAAACATTGGTTGCGGCATTGCAGGCGCAACTCGACGCCTATGAGAGTGCGAACGACGCGGCCGTAGCAGCCCTCGATACGACCGTTACCGGTCACACTTCAAGCATCGCCAACTTGCAAAGCGCGGTAGGCGCGTTGTCCGGCGGCGCATGGGCGCAGGAAGTTGTCGATACCGCTGGCGGCGCATCGTCCTTGGCGTTGGACGCAGCCGACAAGGCGCATATCTGCTACTCGATCGCCGGCGGTACTTTGAAGTATGCGACGAACGCATCCGGTAGTTGGGTTATTCAGACAGTGGACGGCCCGGGGATGGGGACGCCATCCATCGCGCTCGATTCCAACGGCAAGGCGCACGTCAGCTACGAGGTTGTTGCCAGTGGCGACCTCAATTACGCTACCAATGCTTCGGGAAGTTGGGTTACGGCGGCTGTCGATACGACAGGAAGTGTGGGCGCGGATAACGCTATAGCGGTCGATGCTGCCGACAAGTCTCATATCGGATACTGGGATGTCACTAACAACAATCTCAAGTATGCGACCAACGCATCAGGCAGCTGGGTATTGAGCACCGTGGATAGCGCGGGAAACGTCGGTGAAGATCCCGCCATAGCGCTGGATATGAATGGCAAGGCGCACATCAGCTATCGCGATACCACCAACGATGACCTCAAGTACGCGACAAATGCATCCGGAAGCTGGGTGACCGAAGCTGTCGATGCCGTAGGCGCCAACGGCGGAGAGTCATCCATTGCCGTGGACACGAATGGCAAAGCTCACATCAGTTATTACGACGAGACGGTTGGCGGCGCTCTCAACTACGCCACGAACGCGTCGGGCAGTTGGGTCGCGGATGTTATCGATAATGTAGGCGATGTCGGAACAGCGTCGAGCATAGCCATCGGCGCTAACGGTAAGGCGCATATCGGATACTACACCAACCCCGGCGTCAAGTACGCCTCGAACGCCTCGGGTAGCTGGCTTACGCAAGCCATCGACGCCAGTGTCGGCGCCAGCCCCAGTATCGCAACCGATTCTACAGGCGAGGCGCACATGAGCTTCGACAGCAGTGGCGGCGCGTTCGTTGGGCTGAAATTCGCGAAGCAGGAATAAGGCTCGGGACACACACTCTACGCCTACCGCAAGCAATAGCCGGCAGGGCTGCTCGCGCGCCGCCGGTTGAATCTGCGACAACTTTCCTCCCGGAGCGTTCATGGCGTATGCGCCGCTCGAGTATCTGTGGGGCGGATCGCCATGGCGCGAGGAGATAGAGCCGCGTTTGGAGCAGTTGGAGTTCTTCCTGGCAGTCGGCAAACACGACATCGCGCTACACACTCTCCCCATCTTCATGTTTGACCCGAAGACGCGCCTTCACATTGCGCAACAACTTGGCATGACGCCTGCGGAATCGGACGATTGCCCGCCGGTAGTCCTCGATCTGATCGGGCGAATCCACTCTCTCGTCGGTTTCTACGTCTGTTGGGACACTTTCAACTATGCGGGCGCGAGCGCATTCAGCCTTTCCGACGACCTGCCCGAGGAGCATTTACGGTTTGCGCCAACAAAGGAACAACAGGAGTGGGTGGTGCGGCTCTCGCAAATCGACGCTCAACCCGTGGAACGCGCGATACAGGCCGAGCTTGTCAACAATACTGCCATACGCGATGACTTCCGTGCGTTCTGTTCGGCAGGCGATATGACGATGGGCGCCGAGAACCTTCGCCGCCTGGCGGCTGATCTCTACGCCAACGGTATTCGCCGGCTGCAAGACCTGCACCGTGAAGATGCGCTGATTCGCGCCTACCGCTGTTATGGCCTGATCGTCGAGGCACGCTTGCTCGACCAAAGCATCTCGCTCTATGGACTGAAAGATTCGTCCCATCCGGTCGTTCAGGCGCGCCTGCGAAACGACAAGAGTTTTGCGGCGAACGTGGAGGTTAACGGGAAACCGACGCTGATGCAGCAGTTGGGGCTGCTCAAGAGTTGCCGCGATCCCTTTTGGTCGATTTTGAAGTGGTTTATGGCGCGCAGCATCTTCCCGGCGCCTGGACACTTATGTTCGCTGGAGTACGATACGCGCACGTCAATCCTGCTGGAAGGCATTCGAGAGAGCCGCAGCTCAGAGGCTTCCGGCACCGTAGCGCTCTACGAGCAGCTCTACAATGTACTGGTGGGCGACAACCCGGATTATGGCGCGCAATGGCTGCAACTCGCGCAGTTCAAAAGCTATACCAAGTGACGAGGCGAAGTAGAACATTGCGTGCGGGGACTGCGTACAAGCTGCGCGCCCGATAATCGTCCTCAACTGGAGCAGGCGACAGGCGTATATCGCGAAATGCCATGCCGGGAAAGCCCGCCGGTCGTTGGGTGAATAACGTGGCCGCTATGCCTGCTTTTTCTTGGGCTCGGAATGCTTGCGCTTCATATGCTTCTTCACGGCTTCCTTAGCCTCATCCTTGGTGACTTGGCCGTCGCCGTTGGAATCGGCATGTTCGACGATCTTGGGCGCTTCATCTTTAGTGAGAACGCCGTCGTTGCTCTTATCGAGCTTCTCGAAGATTTGGCCGCCCTTGCGGTGGCAGCCGCATTTCCGTTCCTTGCCCTCCTCGGCTAGAGCAGGCGTAGCGACGAGTATCAAAGCTGCGGCGATCAGGAGGTTGCGTAGCATGGTGGTTCTCCACGAGAAGGTTGATGGGCTCTATGGCAATAACGGTTTCGGCCGCGGCGCATAACGGGCAATCCGATTGGTGCGACGTGCGGGAGACAGAGGGCGTCTCCGTAATTTAAGAAGGCTCGGCTACCTTCATACCATCGGCGCGCGCATCGCTTTCCTAAAAGACACCAGGGCCATTGCTGGGGCGTTTTTCGGCGGTAGGTTTGTACCTGTGAAGGTTGGGATTGGGGAACGAGCGATAGACTGGCGATTCGCGACGGGATTGCACTGCACCCCTGCCTTATTACCCCAGTGTGCCGCCAGAAAAAAATTGCGACATCAAATTTTCTTATAAGTGCCATTTGGAGGCATTTTATCGACCCGTCCCCCCACCCCTAAAAGTGCCTATTTTGGGCCTATTTTCTGTGCGACTCTGTGCATTCCCGTTGGTGCGCTAGTCCCATTGATCATGGCCTTCCTTTTAGAATCAGCATAGTTATGCCGGCATCGCAATCCGGTATTGGACGGTCCGGTTTCTCATACCGCGAGCCTATGCCAGCTTCGGTTCATTTCCCGCCACGTACTCCATCATCTTCGCGACTAATTCATCTTGCTTGTTACTGCCCGGCTCACCGCGGTCAAGCACCTGTACTTTGGCGCGCACCAAGGTCCCGAGAAGGGTGAACGTTTCGTTTTCAAACCAGATGTCGATGCCCGTCGTCGTTCTCAGAAGATGTGCCGCTGAGCAAACGGCCTTCAAGGGTACGCCAAGATCTTTGCTCGTTGGTGCTGGTATATTGTCTTTGTCGAGATAAGCGTTGTGGGTAGTTCTCGCTCGCTCGTCGCGAGGCAGCCAAAAGTGCAAGTCCTTCAAGCTCAGGGAAATGTCGGGCGCACGTTCCGGCCCGACGATCAATCCGAAGTGCTCCGGCTGAACCAGTGGTGGCAGGTATATTTTCGTGTCCCATTGCAGCGATATCCTGAGCAAACCGATGCTTTTCCTTCCGGCAATGGGATAGCGATGCTCGCTTGTGAACTCAACCCGCCCATCATCGAACTTCGGTCGTTTGCCCTTCGCCCGTATCAAGCAACCAGGGTCAAGCGGCAGCTTACGGGGCAGGTTGTCTGGGCACGGCCAGGGGAGGGAATCCTTGTAATCCGCCCTGATTTTCGAGGCGATTTCGCTACTGTCAAAAGCCATGGTTTATCCTTTGTACTTGATTTGGTAAGGAGTTCGAAGCCCTGTTGAGCCCGGCATCCGGCTTGGTTTGCGGTAGGGTGGCTTACAACGGGAAAGCGGTATTTCCCCGCTCGGAGGCCGACATCGGCAGCGGTTCGATGTTCTCGTTTTAATGTTGCGCATAGCGTGATCTCGTTTTA
>JABWBM010000030.1 GCA_013360495.1 Planctomycetaceae bacterium | reverse complement strand
CTGGAGGGAGTATTTGTACTTGCCGTAGTTGATGATCTTGCAGACCGGAGGACGGGCGGCGGGATTGACCTCGACGAGATCGAGTCCCGCTTCGTCGGCGCGGCGCTGGGCGACGTCAGTCGGGACATTCCCGACGTTCTCGCCTTTTTCATCGATCAGGAAAACCTCGCGAACGCGGATGGCACGGTTGACGCGAGGGGCGCTCCGGTCGTGTTCCGGAAATTTACTCCATGGTTTACGAATAGGTCTCTGCTCCAAAGATAGTCCGGCGTTAAACTTTCCGCGTGGCACAGGGCGAAACAGCGCTTCTCCTTGGCAGGAGAACGGCGTTCCCGCTCCGGCTACGCAACAAAACGCATCCTAGCACAGGACTGGCGACGATCAAGCGCGGCTATGTTTGTGCAGCCGTTTCAGCGACGGGCGCCACGGGCGATACTGGCACAGCTGCTTGCACTCCGCTGATGTGCGGGAACTGGCGAGGGTTTTCGCGCGCCTTCGTCGTTTGGCCATTCTGGTCGGTCACTGTGAGCATCTGGTCTTCGCCTTCGAGGTAGGTATAACCCGACAGGCCTGTCTCGTAACGTGCCATCAGCGCGCGAACTTCGTCGAAGGTCATACGGCCAGACGACAGGGCTTCCTCGGTCGCCATGCGTACGCGCCGGATCAATTCCTTTGGCTCATACTCCATATACTCGAGCACGTCGGCCACGGTGTCGCCGGCGACGTGATGCGTGATGCGGTAGCCGCCGGTCTCGCTGAGTGAGACGTGAACGACGTTGGTGTCGCCGAAGAGGTTGTGCAGGTCGCCGAGGGTTTCCTGATATGCGCCGACAAGGAACACGCCGACATAGTAGGGCGAGCCGTCGAAGTTGTGAAGCGCGAGTGTCGAGTTGACATCGTGCAGGTCGATAAACTTCGCGATCTTGCCGTCAGAGTCGCAGGTGAGGTCGGCGATGATCCCGCGCCGCTTGGGCTCTTCGCCAAGCCTGTGCAAGGGCATCACCGGGAAGAGGCCTCCGACGGCCCAATGGTCGGGTACGGACTGGAAGACCGAAAAATTACAGTAATACGTGTCGAACATCTTTTTCTGGATGCGTTCGATGTCTTCGGGAACGTATTCGAGCTTTTCCGCCAGCGCCATCATCTTTCGCACGCAGGCAAGGAACATTTCCTCGGCCTTGGCGCGCTCGCGCAGGCTGACGTAACCGAGCGTGAACAGGTTGGTGAGCTGGTCCTTGGCTTCGCTGGCGTCGTGGTATATTTCGACGAAGTTCTTGGCGTTGATATTGGTGTAGAGCTCCTTCAAATCGTGGAGGATTTCGTGGTCGTCGTCGGTGACTTCCGGAAGCAGCGCGTCCGTCTGAGTCAATTCATTGACGCCTAGCACGTTGAACACCAACACCGAATGATGCGCCACCAAAGCTCGCCCCGACTCGCTCAGGATCACCGGATGCGGCACGTCCTCGCGCGAACACGCCGCGCCAAGCTCCGCCACAATGTCCGTCGCGTATTCCTGCAGCGTATAGTTCGCCGATGACGCGAAGTTGGTCTTCGATCCGTCGTAGTCGACCGCGAGGCCGCCGCCGACGTCGAGGTATTCGAGCTTCGCGCCCATTTTGTAGAGGTCGACGAAGAGGCGGCTCGCTTCCCTGATCGCGCCTTTGACCGCGCGGATCGCTGTCACCTGAGAGCCGATATGGAAGTGCAGGCACTTGAGCTGGTCGAGCATGTTGTTCTGCGCGAGCAGATCGACTGCCTTGACCAATTCGTTCGCGGTGAGGCCGAACTTGGAGAACTCTCCGCCGCTCTCGGACCAGCGTCCGGCGCCCTTTGCCGCGAGCTTGCAGCGTACACCAATCGGGCCCACGAGGTTGCGCTCGTTCTTGAGGCGCACGAGATCGACGATCTCCTGAAAGCGGTCGCAGATGATGATGGTGCGCAAGCCGATCTTGCATGAGAGCAACGCGGTCTCCAGATACTCGAAGTCTTTGTAGCCGTTGCAGACGATGATTGCCTGCGGGTCATCGATCATACCGATGGCGGCGAGCAGTTCGGGTTTCGAACCAGCTTCGAGGCCGAGATGGTAAGGGCGGCCGGAGGTGATCAATTCCTCGACAACGTGCTTCTGCTGGTTGACCTTGATCGGGACGACGGATTGATAGCTTCCCTTGTAGTCGTATTCCTTGATCGCGCCCGCGAATGCCAGTGAAACGTCTTCAATGCGTCGCGCGAGAATATCGCTAAAGCGCAGCAGCACGGGAAGCGCGATGCCACGGTCTTCCAGGTCTTCAATCAGATACTTGAGGTCGATATCGCCTTTGCCCTGGCCCTTGGGGTGGGCGATGACATGGCCATCGGAGTTGATCGAGAAGAAGCCTTCGCCCCAGCGTGAAATGTTGTAGAGCTCGTCAGCGTCATGAACAGTCCACTTATCCATCATTGCTCCCGGATCGAAACGCACGAATTCAAGCGCGCACTCGTCCCACCAAGAATTCTATGCCTCTAATGATTGAATATGTGGGGCGTGACGTCAACGGCCTGGCAGAAAAATTCTTCCGGGCGGATGGTCTTCACGCCACCAACTCCACCAATCCGGCCTCAACGAAAGTCCGCGCCGCGACCTGCTCAAGACTGAGACCCGGCGCGATAAAGCCATACCCAATGCCGGCGCGCCGGCACTCGCTTCGAGTTGCATCCATAAATCGCGACAGCCTTGCCTTGTATTCGGCCAACTGCTCTTGATCCAAGCTGGTATGCATCTCCCGCAAGCTTTCGGAATCCACAAGAGTCAACTCGCCGCGCACCGGAGGGTCGAGTTCGTCTTGGTGGAACGTTTGCAGCAAGAAGGGCAGGCTCTTTGCGCCCGCAACCCTTCGCAGGAGGGGCAGCAACGCCTCAAGATCGTAACCATCGCTGAACACCACGACCTGCCGGCCACCGCCGTGGACGAGCTCCTGTTCGATGAGTTCGGCCAGCTCGCCGCTCGCTTCAAATCGGTCGACGCGTTTCAAGAATTCCATCTCTTCGCGGATCGACGAAATATCTGCTTCGTAACCCCTGCCCGCGATCAGGTGCACCCGCCCCTGACTGCGAGCGGCGATCAAGGCCAGCGCGACGGCCGCCTGCAATGCCGCCACATACTTCGTCGTTCCCTCGCCCCAGCGCATGCTCGCCGAAGGATCAACAATGATGCGGAGTGGCAGCGCGGCCTCCATGCTAAACACCCGAACAAAAAGCGTTTCGGTTCGCGCGTAGGCGCTCCAATCGATATCGCGCAAGTCATCGCCGCTGACGTATTCGCGGTAGTCGGAGAGATCAAGGGAGCGCCCGCGCAGGCGGCTCCGCTGCCCGCCCTGATAACGCGAATTGGCGAGCGTGCGGCCAATCAGCCGCAAGCGCCCGATGGCTGCCAGCACGGCGGGCGTGAATGCGGACGACACAGACGCAGCGGACGCGATGGGCATAAGATACACGATAGGCCGCCGACTTATTCCTGGGTGGTCAGGCTGGCAAAGCGCTCTTCCAGCACTCGGGCGGCTTTGAGCGCCTTCTCCACGCCGGTGCCGTCCTTGACGGCTGCGCCATAGGTGCTGTGGACGCCGAGGAATTTCACGATCGTTGCTTCGCGAAGCTGACGGATTTCTTCTGCCGCGATGACACGATTGACGGGCGACAGCGATGGCCATGCCTTGATGGCGAGATCGTATGCGTCGTGCGTCTCACGGAGCGCGTTCTCAAACCCTGACGCGTCATATTTCTCGCGCCACGTTGCCCCGGCAACTTGCATGCTTGTGCGCGCTTTGCCGGAGAGTTCGAGGATATTCGTGAGTTCAGCGCTTGCTTTTGGCTTTTCCGGCGTTTCAAAACCTTCGTTGGCCCCGTTGGGTCTCAAGGCGTTCCCATCGGTGTCGTTCTCAACCGTTGAAGGGGAGCTGTTCTCTGCCGGGGCGTTTTCTTGCTGACGCCTTTCCTCGGCAACGATATGCACGATCTTCGACCACTCTTCGAGCGTCTGGCGCCGCTCCTTCTCGCCCATGGCCTGCAACTTCGCGTCGCGCTCGCGCAGTTCGAGGGCGAGACCGCCGTCAGTGAAATAGAGGTATGCGCCGCCGCCAAGCGCCGCAACGCCCGCGATTCCGAGAATGACTTTGATGAAGGTCATCATGGTTTCACCTCCCCGCTATTCATGGGAGGAAAGATCATCCCCGGCGCAGCCCTACGCGCGGCAACATCGGCGTCGATCATGAAGTCAAGGTCCTCGAGCAGCCGCTTCCGATCCTGCTCGGGCGACGAACCGAAATCTTCGTAGGTGTCGCGGTAGGCGTCCACCATCTCCGGGCGGACGCTATCGAGGTAGAACACGCCGGGTGGCGCGAGCAGGCCGAGCAAGACAAGCACCCAGCCAAAGGTTTGAAAGAGCAGTTTCATCGCCAACCCTCCAACGCGCCCCGCGGGTGATTATCCCATATGGCGGAGGGATTGCACGGGATTTCGGACGGAAGATGACTCATACCAATCCTAAAAAGAAAATGTGATTCTGGCCGTCATTCCGGCGAAAGCCGGAATCCAGGTACAATGGGCGATGCTCGGTAGGCGCTGGATGCCGACTTTCGTCGGCATGACGGGCGCAATCCAATAACCAATTTAGACTTGGTATCACTTCCCGCGGTGGAGCGTGTCGAGCGTACGCTGAACGGATGTGCGCTGGTCTGGCTGAAGGCGTTTGTCTTTCAGGCCGATTTCGAGGCAAGCAATAGCGTCTGCCTTGTTGCCGAGATCGACATGGCACTTGGCGCGGAAAGCGTAGTCCGGCGGCATGCTCTTTGACAGTTCGTCGATCATGGAATGATCGGTCAACGCCTGCTCGAACATGCCGAGGCGATAGTGGATTTGCGCGCGCAGGTTCCAGCCCTCGAGGTGCTGGCTGTCGCGCTTGAGCAGATCGTCGGCGAGCGTCTTTGCCCGCGCAAGTTCGTCGCGTTCCAGTGCTCGCATGGCGCACTGAAAGAGCAGGTCGGTGTCCCATGGCCGCGCGGCTACGAGGCGATCAAGCTCGGCCTTGGCCTCGTCCACACGCCCGAGCAACTCCAGAAGATCCGCGCCGTCGACCAAAATCCGCACGTCGTCGGGCTTACGGGCAGCGAACGCCCGTTGTTTCTCAAGGGCATCGGCAGCGCGTCCCACGCGCGCCAGCGCCACGATCACCATGCGGTCAAGCTCGTCCCGGATACGGTCATTGGGCTTACCAAGCAAGCCAGCCTCGAAGTCAAGCAGCGCCTTGTCGAACTTCTCCGTGCGCAGGTAGACCTGCCCACGTGTAAGCCGAGCCAGCGCCTGATGCTTCTCGAGCATAATGGCCGCGTTAAGTTCTTTAACGGCCTGCTCCACCTTGCCGCCGCGCAGCCACATGGTCCCGAGCCAGGCGCGCAGACCGGCGTCGTTCATCCAGCGCTTGACGCCCCATTGCGCGATCCGCGCCATGTTCGGGACTTCGGCGCCCATCTCGTCGAGCACATCGAGCAGCTCGAGCACGTCCTCGAGCGCGACGGGTTCCTTCTGCACGCGCGCTTCCAGTTCGGCGCGCCGCGCCTCCAGCACCGCGTCGCGGTCGATGGCTTTTTCCGCGTCGAGCCAATCAATGCTCATGGGCCGCCTCGTGCAGTTCCAGACCGCAGGCTTCCAATTCACGCTCGATGGCGGCGCGGTCGAGATGCTCGCCGATGAAGACCAGCACATCCTTCTTCGGCTTCATCGTCGCGGGGAGTTTGATCAATTCCCAGTCACCGCTCGTCCATTGCAGTACTGCCTGCGGTTCCAGCCCCTTCACCCGCAGGAAACCCTTCAAGCGAAGCAGCCCTTTGACGCCCTTCTTTAGGAAGCCTTCGAGTTTGCTGCGGTCGGCTACACCGTCGAGCCAGACGGTGAAACTTAGGTAATGGTCGTGGTGATGGTGCTCATGGTCGTGATGGTGATGTTCGTGACCGTGCTCATGATGATGGCCGTGATCGTGGTGGTGATGCTTGTGGTCGTGCAGCGGGCCATGGTCACAATGACTGTGGTCTTCCTTGTCGCAGGTCACTGTGGATTCCTGCTGCGAGAACAAAGCCACCACATCCACCTCGGCGCGGACGGTCTTGTGGAACGTCGCGCGCGGGTTGAGGTGCTTCAATTCTTTCTCTATCTGCGCCGCCTCCTTGGCGTCCACAAGGTCGGTCTTATTGAGGATCAGCACATCGGCGTACTTCGCCTGATCCTCCATCAGTTCCGCCACCTGCCCCACGCGGCCATAGCGTTTGGCATCGACGACGGAGATGATCGAAGCGAGCCGTAACTTTCCCAAGAGATTCGGCAGCGTGCAAATGTCGAGCAATTCGATGGGATTGGCGAGGCCGGTGGCTTCCAGCAGGACCATGCTCGGCTTGTCGTCGGTCGCGATCTCATAGAGCGTGCGCGAGAGATCGGTCTTCGACGTGCAGCAGATGCAGCCGTCGATCAGCTCGCGCATCTCGGCCTTGTTGCTGTCGAGCAATTCATTGTCGATGTTCGTCTCGCCGAACTCGTTCATCAGCACGAGCGGGCGCTCGCCTTTGGCATGCATATGGTCGAGCATACGCTTGAGTAGCGTCGTCTTGCCCGAACCGAGAAATCCCGCGATCAGATAAATTGGGGTGGTCATTGGCGCTCCTTCAATAAGGAATGTTTTACCGCAAAGGCGCAAATGGCGCAAAGGAAGAACGAAGCATCGCTATGCCTCGGGTCCGTCGGCTTTGTCATCGCCTTCGGAAAGCACATTCACTTCTTCTACGGCGCGCGCCAAATACGAAGCCGCCCAATCTCTGACATCGGCGCCTGGCGGCAATTCGAGGTTCTTCTTCAACACCGCGGCCAATTCCGTGCCACTTTTCTGCGGGTCACTCGCTTGTGATATGTAGAGCGCCGCCGCGTGCAACGCCTGTTCCCGGCGAGGATTGCCTTTGCCTGTGGAGCAGAAGGCGTCGGTGATTCCGGCCGCGATCCCCCGCGAGAGACCCATGCGCGCCCACACCGATAAGCGGCGGCATGTTTCATGCACGCCGTTCTCGCCGAACAAGTCGCGCTCCGGATCCGTCGCGAATTCCCTGCCAAGATCAAAGACCGTCAGCTCGCGCGATTTCCGGTACACAACGCCGAGAATGCCCAAAACAAACGCCCCGAGAAGAAGGATCATTCCGGTCCACGCATCCAACACATTTTGCACGTTGATTTCGCGAGGCCCGCCACCCATGGCATTCGCCACGCTTCCCATAAATGAACTCCCACATGACGCGATGCCGAGAACAATCATCACCGGCACAAGGAAGCCGAGCAGAACTCGAGACCACACGAAACGTGCGTATACTCGCAGAAAGAACGCGTAAAGCAGCACCCGCCATGCGGCGACGAATGCAAGACGGCCGTGGGAGAACTGCACTTGGGCAACCGGATCGTCAAACAACGCGCTTGCCGGAACCGCGTAGAGCCACGCAACCGGCCCGGTAAATAGGAAGAGCGTGAGGAAAGGGACGTAGTGAAATTGTTGCCCTGCGACGGTGCGATTGAAAGTCCAGAGTATTCCGCTCAGGATGAAGGCAGCGACAAGCGAGAGCGCCGGACCTATGAACAGAACATTGGGGAAGGGCTCCTGCCACCATTCACGGGCAAGGCCGGCGAGCAGGACGAACGCTACGCCATACCACACAGCGGAAGGTCTTCGAGTTAACTCGATGACGGCAGCCCTGCGAAAGAACAAGTAGCCGCCAAGCAGCCGAAGCGCCCTCCACGGGGAAAGTCTGTTTGTGTCAGTTTGTTGCGAATCCACGCTTTTCTCCCAATCGCGCGCGCGTCAATTTGGAACGCAGGCGTTTGCGTCGTTGCGCCGCTTCGCCGTTATAGAGGCGTTCCATTAACCACGCGAAGCCGGTACGCAATGTATCGACGCTCATTTTTGCCGGATTGAACGTCACATCAAAGAGCGTGCATTGTTCCCAGTATGGTTGGCGCAGGAGTCGTCCCTCCCGTTGCAAGCGCCGGTGGAACGCCGTCCCGGGGAAAGGCGTCGGCAACGTGATCTGCACCTCGGCCAGCTCCAATTCACAAACGTAATTGTACGTGCGCTCGAATACGTTCTCGTCATCGCCGTCGAGACCGATGATGAAACAACCGTTTACACCGATTCCACGCGACTGAATGCGTTGCACGGCTTCGCGCTGCCAATCGAGAGACCTCAACTTGAAATCGTGGGTGTCGAGCCCGGAAAGCGAGCGAGGTTGGGAACTCTCGAACCCGATCAGCAACTCCACGCACCCGCTTCCGGACAAGGCGTCAAGCAACTGCTCGTCTTTGGCCACCGTGATGTCCGTCTCCGTAAACCAATGTAGATTCCGCGACGACATACATTCGACAACTGAGCGGCCATGCTTCTTATCCGCAAAAGTATTGTCATCGGCAAGCTCAATGAACGGGCGTTCCACCGCGCTCAGCGCCGCGTCGAGGTCACGCCGGATGTGATCGGCAGATTTGCATTTGAATGCGCTGATCGTCCTCGAGGCGCCGCAGAATTCGCAGTGCCACGGGCAGCCTCTCTGGGTTTGGAGTGGTATGCGATTATAACGCTGGCTTCGCAGCAGGTCATAACGAGGTACGGGCGAATAGTCAAAAGCAACCTGATGTTCACTGGCAATGTACCGTGGCCTTAGGAATCCAACTTCAATGTCGTTCAGCAATGCCGTCCACGGCCCTTCGCCCTCACCGACTACGATGGCATCCGCGTGTTGAGCGGCTTCATCGGGAAGCGCCGAGATATGAAGGCCGCCAAGCACGACTTTGACGCCGCATCCTTTCAACTCGTCCGCGAGTGCGTAAGCCTCGTTGATGCGGGCCGTAAGCGCGCTGATCGCCACAAGATCAAATTGTTCTTCGGCAATGCCCGCGGCAAAGTCTCCCCAGGGCGCCAGCGGCGCATCGAGCTCGCGGTATTCGGCGTGCCAATGCTCGGGACACAGACCCGCCAGCGTGAGCAATCCCAGCGCCGGCATTTCAGCGATCGTCCGCCCTCGTTCGACGAAACCAGGCAAGGTCAAGCCCTGCTTCCGTAGCTCGGGGTCGCAAACACGAACCCCGCTCAACGCGAGAAAGAGGATGCGGCGACTGGCAATCATCGTTGCCGCCATTGTCCCTTTCCGGTCTGAATAAAGCGACAACAGATGTCAGTGGCCATCGTGGCGGATATAGACGGCAGCGTTGACCGTGCCTTCCGCGGTCAGTTCCACACGCCAGGCGCAGGCGGTGTCAAGCTCGTGGCACTTCACCCGAAGCTCCGCGAGCAGCGCCGGGATGTTGTCGCCGTGGGCGACGAGCACGGAGCCGGACTCGTGCTGGTCGAGCGCGATCATGCGGCCTTCGAGCAATCCCTGCCGAATCTCCATGGTCAGTCCGAAGGCCTTCGCCAGATGCTCCGCAGTCTGTTGGCAGCGCAGCGCAGGCGAGGCGTAGACGGCCGTGATCCGTTCCCCCGCCAGCAGCGCAGCCAATGCGCGCGCTTGCTCGTGGCCGCGCTCGGTGAGCGGACGCTCGCGGCTCGGCCCCTTGAACGCCGGGGCGTCCATGGCATGGCCGTGGCGAACGAGGACATAGACGCGCATCTCGCTCATCGGGATGCCATTTGAGCGAAGGCGGGAGTGAAAGGGAAGGCTTCTCCGAGCGAGAGATTGAGGGCAACCCCGCCTTGTCGTAAGCTTGACGGTGTTACCGCTGCATTTGTATGGGGAGATAATCATGCCGACCATATTCGAGCGTATCGCCACAGGGGAGATTCCGTGTCACAAGGTGTGGGAGGATGAGCGTCACCTAGCATTCCTCGACATCAACCCCGTGGTGGACGGGCACACCCTTGTGATTCCGAAGCAGGCCCTTGCCGACGAACTTTTTGACCTTTCCCCGGCGGATTTCCGCGCGCTGATGGACGCTTCGCGCACAGTGGCCGCCATGCTCAAGGCGAAGCTTGATTGTAAGCGGGTGGTGATGGCGGTGTATGGTTTCGAGGTGCCGCACAGTCATGTGCATCTGCTTCCAGCGAGCGATATCGGCGACGTGGCATTCCCTGACCGCGACCCGGGCGCCAAGGAACGCCTCATGCAATTCGCCAAACGGCTCGCCCCCGCGTAAGAAGCGCGATATACTCTCACCATGCGATGTGCGCTGTTAGCGTCGGCCTTCCTCCTTGCTGCCCTGTGGCCTTTTGGCGCTCGCGCCGAAGAGACGAAGGAGCAGGACATCGAACTGAAAAGCGGCCAGATCATCAGCGCTGTTTTGCGTTCGGTCAAAGAGGGCGGCATCGAGATCGAACTTTCCGGCATTCCCATGCAACTGACCTGGGATCTGCTGCGAGGCGAGCGCTTGCTGGACGAGCGTAAGGAACTGGTTGATGACGAAAAGCTGGCGTCGTGGCAGAGCTTTGCTGTCTGGTGCCGCGACAATGCCCTCGATGACGAATTAAAACCAGCCAATGAGCGGATCAAGGAGCTTGGCGGGACGCCCGTCGGGCTGGACAACCCGCAGCCTCCGGAGACCGGTCCGGTCAAGCCGGAGCCGCCTCCGGCTGTCGAGCCGCAACCGGGCCCCGAACCGAAAACCCGTTTGTCGTCTATCGCCATCGAGTTTGATGGCGATAAGGACTTCATGACGGCGCTCAAGGACGCCTGCAAGGAATACAAGATCCCGCTCAAGACAAGCGATGCGGAAGCCACTATCACCATCAGCGACTATGATATGACCGAGTTGAATCATGCCACGTTCTTTGGCGAAACGATTTCCGCCAAGTATCAGGCGACGTGCTCCATCACGCTCGCGGATGCTGCAGGCAAGGAGTTGGCCCCGGCGAAGGGTTTCGACTCCGGCGCCAGAGAGTCGAATACCGTCGATGGCGCGAAGCGTCAGTGCCGGGACGTGATGGCTCGCGCGATAGCGAACTGGCTTTCGGTGCGCGTCAAGCCCGGGAAATGATCGGAGATAACGATGACCGGACGTTCGAGCATGCGGGCTTTTCTGTGGACTTCGTTGCTGCTCGTGCTCATGGCGAGTGCGCCCGTCGTGCATGCGTCTGAGAGCGCCGCGCCGGAACAAGCAGTTGCGGCGAAAGTTCGCTATTACAAGGTAAGCATCGGCGGGCAACAACTGGCGGGAGTGAAAGATGAGCGTCTTCCTCGCGCCGATGGAGGGCTTGAAGTCAAGAACTCTATGAGGCTGAAGATGACGCGGGACGACAGTTCCGCTTTCGCAATGGAGGTCGATACGACCGAAATCTATGACGCCGCGCGCAATTTTGTCAGCAAGACGACCGTGACAAGGGAGGGCGGCCAGAACACCACACAGACAGAAACGGTCAAGGATGGGAAGTTTGAATATATGCACAACAGTCCAGGATCTTCGGGCACACAGACTTTTGAACTCCCCAAAGACTTTGGCAACGAGTACAAACTCTTTCCCGAAATGCTCGCGGAATTCGAGAAGGAAAAGAAGGCCGTCAAGCGGTCGTTCTCCGCTTTTTCAGATCAGCAACAGCAGTTCGTCAAAGCAAGCTTCGAGTTGACGGGAGTTTCCCAGCATCGTCATGGCGAGCAGACGCTTGACGTGTACGATGTCGCACTGACGCGTGGCGACGGCGTCAACATGACGGGCAAGGTGGACAAGGACAACATGATGGTGACGGGAACCATCATGGGGATGATGCAGCTCGAATGGGTCGACGAGCCGCCATTCGATTTCGAAGGCAAGGGCGCGAACATCGATTCAACATACGACGTGGCTTGCGCGATCAAGGATTGGCGCGAGCTCGAGAGCATGTCGCTCACCCTCACGCTCAAGAACGATGCTGACGAGACGCCGCTGCTCGCCGACAATCACTACCACAAGGTCACGCGCAAGGATGGCCGCTACGAGCTTGAACTCAAGCCGACGCGGCTACCCGATACTTTCAGGCCGCTGATGCTGCCGATGAACGCGCCAGACGAAGTTGCCCCGTTTTTGAAAGCGACGCCAAACTGCCAGTCCGATCATGAGGACATCAAGAAACAAGCGAAAGATATTGTCGGCGACAAGACCAATAGCCTCGACGCCGCGCGCGCCATTGTCGATTGGGTCGGCAAGCACTTCAATCGGGTCTCGGCTGGTAGCCGCGGCAATGCCAGCGCCCTTGAAGCGCTCAAATCCAAGGATGGTGATTGCAGCGAACATGCCGCGCTCACCGTGGCTCTCGCCCGCGCTTCCGGTATCCCCGCGCGCACGGTTGCCGGCATGGAATACGTTTATCACAAGAACAAGGCGATCGTCGGCTTCCACGCTTGGGCGGAGGTTTATGTTGGCCAGTGGGTCGCCGTTGACGCCACGATCCCGGAAACCGGAACGTCCGCGCGCTACATCTTTTTCGGCTATACCGAACCCGGACATGACGGCGGCGAGTCGAAGATCACCCGCTGCATGGGCGGCATGGACGTCGAAGTGACGCGTTACAAGTGTTTCGGCAAGGATGTTGTCGCTCCGCCCATCGAGCAGCCCGCGAAAAAGGCAGCGAACAAGAAAAAGGCAACTAAGAAGTAATTGATGAGCACCGAAGATCCAACGCTTTCCGCCGCCTACCGCGCCATCTCGGTGACATTCAAGACGCTCGTGCGCCGCTCGCGGCAGATGACGCAGTTTTTGAAAGAGGCGGAAGGCATTGCCGATTCTTCGGTGAACGTGCTCCTTATCGGCGAGACGGGAACAGGCAAGAACCTGATCGCGCAAGCGATCCATAATGCGTCGTCGCGGGCTGGCGGGCCGTTCGTCGCGATCAATTGTTCGGCGATTCCCGACACGCTGCTCGAAGCGGAGCTCTTCGGCGCGGAGGAGGGAGCTTACACCGATTCGCGCAAGACTCGCCGCGGGCGTTTTGAGTCTGCTCACGGCGGGACACTTTTCCTCGACGAAATCGGCGACCTCTCGCCTCAGGCGCAGGCAAAGATCCTGCACGCCACGGAATACAAGGAGTTCACGCGCGTGGGAGGCGAGGCAACAATTCGCGCCGATGTCCGCATCGTCGCGGCGACCAATGCCCCGCTCGAGCAACGCGTGGAACAGGGCGCGTTCCGGCAGGATCTGTTTTACCGCCTCAATGAAGTCACCCTGCGCGTTCCTCCCCTTCGTGAGCGCAAGGAATGCATCCCGGCGCTGGTGGAACTCTTCATCGAGGAGTGCAACGAAAAGTACGGCAAGCATGTGCGCAAGGTAGACAAAGCGACGCTTGCGCTCCTTGCCCAGCATGACTGGCCCGGCAACGTGCGCGAATTACGCGGCTTGATCCGGCGAGGCGTGGCTGCCGCGATCAGCGACACGCTTTCGATGGAAGAATTACAGCTCAAGCTCAGCCTCGTCAGCAACGATCACACGATCGATGGCGGGCGGGACTTGAGTCTTGCGGCGCTGGAGAAGCGGCACATCGGTGCTGTGCTCGAATATACCGGCTGGGTCAAGGCCGAGGCCGCAAGGTTACTTGATATCACCCGCCCGACGCTTGACCGCAAGATCGAGCAGTACGGCCTCAAACGGCCGGAATAATGGGAAACATCTCTTAGCGTCACGCGCCCCTGCGTGACGTCTTTGTTATTGAATCGTTCCTCACGCAAGAGCGCGTAACGCAATCAGCGTACAATGCCGGCAGTTTACAGCCTGACAAGTTTCACCGAGCGGACGTGCGGCAACTTGCCGAAGGCATCGAGCTGGCTCTGTGTCAACGCGCCGTCGATTTCGATCAGCGCCACAGCCTCGCCGCCGTTGTCCTTGCGCCCAAGATAAAAGCCGGCAATGTTGATCTTTTCCTTGCCGAAGAAGTTGCCGACGTGGCCGACCACGCCCGGGACATCCTCGTTGCGCATCAAAAGCATCGTCCCGCGCGGCGGCACATCGATGGCAAATCCGTCATAGCGTGTGATGCGCATGGTAGCGGGATCGAACACTGTTCCCTCGACGCTGCGCTCGCCGAGCTTGCTCTTGATGGAGACGCATAGGCCCCCAAGGCCGGGATGCTCGCCGGTTTCGTGGGTTTCGGTGACCGTGAAGCCAAAGCGCTTCGCGATGGCGGGGGCGTTGACGGAATTGACGTCCTCGGTGCGGTGTTTGAGATAGCCGGAGAGCACGCTGCGGAACACATAATCTGTGCTGCGCTCGGCGACCTTGCCGCGGTATTTCACAGTGAGGCTGGTGATCGCGTCGGTGCGGCTCGCCTGAGCGATGAAGCTACCTAACTGTTGTCCAAGCTCGACGAAGGGTTTGATCTCGGCGTACACTTGCGGCGAGATGGCGGGAAGGTTGACTGCGCCTCGCACCGCCCCGGTTTTGAGGAAATCAACCACCGATTCAGCGACAATGCGTGCCACGTTGACCTGAGCTTCTTCGGTTGACGCGCCGAGGTGGGGGGTAACCACACATTTCGGGTGATCAACGAGCGGATGACCCGGCGGCGGTGGCTCAACAGAAAAGACGTCAAAAGCGGCAGCGCCGAGCTTTCCTGAGTCGAGCGCCGCGCGCACGGCTTGCTCATCGACGAGCCCTCCGCGCGCGCAATTGATGAGCATCGCGCCGTTTTTCATGCGATCAATGGCTGCCGCGTCGATCAGGTTGCCGGTTTCCGAGGTCTTCGGCACATGGACGCTGACGATATCGGCGCGCGCGAATAGATCATTGAGCGGCATCAGTTCGACGCTCAGGCTTCTGGCGATGTCTTCGGGGCAATAGGGGTCGTGGCCGATGACGCGCATGCCAAAACCTGCTGCTTTGCGCGCGACAACACGGCCGATCTGGCCAAGCCCGACAATACCGAGAACTTTGCCTTCGAGTTCAATGCCCTTGAGTTTCCGGTCAAAAGTCCCCTGTGCGAGCTTCATGTGGCCCTGTGGAATTGAACGGGCGGCAGCGAGCATCAGCGCGAAGGTGTGTTCGGCGGTGGTGACGGTGTTGCCGCCCGGCGCGTTCATCACGATCACGCCTGCCTGTGTGGCGGCTTCCACGTCGATATTGTCGACGCCAGTTCCGGCGCGCCCGACAACGCGTAATGACGGGCAGCCCTTGATGACATCGGCGGTGATCTTCGATTCAGAGCGCACGATCAAGGCATCGTAGCCCTGCATAGCGCGAACAAGGTCGGAGCCGTTGAGTGGTTCGGACTCTTTAAAGGAAAGGCCTGCGTTTTTGAGGACGTTGATTCCCTCGGGACTGAGTTTCGCGGAGATGAAGACTTTGGCCATGGTTGTCTCTTATATGCTCCGTCGGGCGACTGCATGATGCGAGAGCGGTGGCGCGCAGGCAAGGGGCGTAAAGCTCTGGAATCGCTCCCCCTTGTGGGTACAATTCGCGCGGCCATTCCGGGAGGGGGATTCGACGCGGTTTCTCCGGATGCGCCGAAAGGACGAGGCATGAACGTTGGAAGCAAGCTCTTCGGATGTTTGGTGGTGCTGGTGGGGGTGACCGGGCTGCATCTTGTGCTGGCGCATACCACGATGTACGGCGCGGATCAGCCTCAAATGGCGAAGAATTTCGCGCTCGGCTATTTCATCGTCGCGCTTGCTGTTTTCGGCTACGCCTACGTTCGCGTGCTCGCCCCCATGCAGAAGTTTCTTGCCGAGCTCAAACGCGTGATGAGCAACAAGGCCGACCTCTCCCGCCGCATCGACACCAACCTTGGCGAATTCACGGACCTCGCGGAAGCCCACAATCGCCTGATGGACGGCTTGCACGACCTTGTGCGCGACCTGCTCCACGTTGCGGATCAGGTGGCAGCCGCCTCCAACCAGCTTGCCAGTTCGAGCAACAAGATTTCCGGGTCTGCCAAACAGCAGTCCCGCCAAGCGACGGAGGTCGCGACTGCTATGGAAGAAATGACGGCCACGGTCAACGAAGTGGCCCAGAACGCCACGCGCGTGGCCGATCAGGCCCGCTCGGGCAGCGACCTCGCCAACGAGGGCGCCCGCGTCGTGCGCCAGACCATCGATTCTATGGAAACGATTTCCGGGTCGGTGAAAACCAGCGCCGCCACCGTCGAAGAACTGGGCAAACGCAGCGCCGAGATCGGCCAGATCATCGGTGTGATCTCCGATATCGCCGACCTTACCAATCTGCTTTCGTTGAACGCAGCCATCGAGGCCGCCCGCGCCGGTGAACATGGACGCGGCTTCGCCGTCGTCGCCGACGAAGTGCGAAAGCTCGCGGAAAAGACCAGCAAAGCCACCGGTGAAGTTCGCGAAACCATTGGCGCGATCCAGACCGAGACAGAAGAAGCGGTCAAGGCGATGCGCGCAGGAACGCAAGATGTTCAGCAGGGTGTTGTCCATGCCGGTAAGGCCGAACATAGTCTTGCCGATATCGTGTCGAGCTATGGCACGGTGAACGACATGGTGCATCAGATTGCCACGGCAGCCGAGGAGCAGTCGGCGACGTCGACGGAAATCGCCAAGCACATCGAGTCGATCGCGTCGATTTCGCAGGAAGTGACCGACGGTATTTCGGGCATCGCGCACTCGGCGCAACAGCTTGCTGACCTTTCAGAGCGCATGCGTTCGCGTGTTGCAAGTCTTGGTGTTCGCTAGGGTATTGGCATGGGGACGTAGCGCCATGCGCCCTCCGGCAGTGGCGTCTTGCCGTATGGCTTGTCCGTCACGCGAGGGCGCGCGACGCTACCCCTGAGGTAAACCACTGTGGCTATCGCCGCACCATCCGCCGATTTCTCCGAACTCGCATCCATCGTTAGCGGCGAACTCAAGTGGGACGACATCAGCCGCGCGCTCTATGCCTCGTCGGCGTCCATCGTTGAAATCTGGCCTGAGGCCGTGCTTTGCCCCCGCAACGTGGCCGATGTTCAGGAGGCGCTCAAGTTCTGCGCCGAGCATCGTATACCCGTCACCTGTCGTGGCGCGGGCTCCGGTGTGTGCGGCCAGTCCCTTGGCCGCGGCCTGATCATCGATTTTTCTGTCCACATGAACCGCTTGCTCGAGGTGAACGCCGCCGAGCGCTGGGTGCGTTTTCAGCCGGGACTGGTGAAGGACGACCTCGACACAGAATTGGCTGCGTCGGGCTTGTTCTGGCCGCCCGATCCGTCCAGCTCGCCGTGGTGTACCGTCGGCGCGATGGTGGCCAATAACTCCGGCGGTACCAAGTCAGTGATGTACGGAACGGCGCGCGATTACCTGCTGGAACTCGACGTACTTAGTTGGCGCGGCGAGCGTTTCAAAATCCGACCCGTGGAAATAGCTCCTGAGGGCGGGCTGATCTTCGCGCCCGACGCCACCACCACCGAGAAGCGGCTCGCCGAGCACGCGCACCGGCTCATTCGCGGCAACCGCGAAGTGATCAAGAAGCATCAGCCGCAATCTCGGCGCTGTAGTTCGGGCTATAACCTGTTTCAAGTGTTGCCCCTCGAGGGCCCTTTGCCCGGTGAACGAGGGTTCAACGAGAATACTCCACGGCCAAAGTACGGCCCCTTGCCTGATGTCATCCCTTGCGGCGCCAACGCCATCGGCTCGCCGTGGATTCTCGACATGCCGCGCCTTTTTTGCGGTAGCGAAGGCTCCCTCGGCGTCTTGCTTGAAGCAAAGGTGCGCGTATCGAAGCTGCCGCATGCGGTTGCGGGCGCTGCGCTCATGTTCGAATCCGACGCCAAGATGGCCGAGGGCGTGGTGACCTTGCTCGAAAAGACGCGGCCCGCAAAACTCGAACTGCTTGACCGTACCTATATTGACGTCGCCGCGCGCGAGCAACCCGAACTGGCTCAGGGATTGCCCGCGAAACTTAAGACCATGCTTGTCGTCGAATACTTCGGCGAAAGCAAGGACGATGTCGCGCGGCAGGTGGATGCATGCGTTGCGGCTGTATGCGAAGGAATGAATGCCCCCGCCTTCGATGCAACGGTTGCCTATGACCCGACCGAACTCGATCGGCTTTGGACGATCCGCAAGGTGGCTTCGCCGATCCTCTCGCGCGTGAAAGGCGATCACCGTCCCACGCGCTGGGTCGAGGATGTCGCCGTGCCGCCGTGGAACCTGCCGAAATTCATTGCGGGGATTAAAGCGATATTTGAAGACATGAACTTTCAAGGCGCGCTCTTTGGCCACGCCGGCGAGGGCAACCTGCACATCAATCCCAAGGCCAACGTCAAAGATTCGACGGAGCGCGAGCGCATGAAGGTCTGCGCCGACAAGGTGTTCGCGTTGGCCAAGGAGCTTGGCGGCGTGATTTCCGGCGAACACGGCGACGGTGTGATGCGCTCGCCTTACCTGCGGCGCATGTTCGGCGAAGCCTACGACCTGATGGTCGAAGTCAAGCGCGAATGGGACCCGGAGTGGCTGCTCAATCCGCTGGTCAAAGTTCTCAAGCCCGAGGACGAAGCGTCGCGCAACACGGTGACCGATCTGCGTATGGGCGAAGGCTATACGCGCCACGCCACCGGCACCGGTCTCGACCGGCCAGAGATTCTGGAAGAGATCGAGAAATGCCACGGCTGCGGCAAGTGCCGCACCTACTGCCCGATCATGAGCGTGGGGAAGGAAGAGCGTTTCACCGCCCGCGCCAAGGCCAATCTCCTGCGCGCTGTGGTTTCGGGCAAACTTGATGGCCACGCATTTCTGCTCGATGACGCGTTTAAGGAAAACATTGACCTGTGTATCAACTGCGGCCAATGCCTCACCGAGTGCCCGACGCACGTTGACATTCCCGGCATTGCTATCGCCTATCGCGAGCAATACATGCAGCGGGCGGGCGCGCCGATGCTGACCAACATGCTCAACAAGCCCGACCGTATTGGCCGGATGGGAAGCTTGGCGCCGGGGCTGACCAAGAGCGTGCTCGGCTCGCGTTTCCTGCGCGGCGTCGCGCAAAAAGCATTCGGCCTCGACGAGCGCCGCCATCTGCCTGAGTATCGTAAAGAGCGCGGGCTGCCCGCGAAGTCGCGGTTGCACGTCTCCGACGAAGTGAAGGTGCCAGAGGAGGTGGTGCTCTTTCCCGGCTGCTGGGCGAACTACAACGACCCCGACGGAGAGAAGAACGCAGCGCGGCGTATTTTCGAGGCCCTTGGCGCGCGCGTACATATCCCGAAATTGAACTGCTGTGGCATTTCGAAGATCACACAGGGAAACACGGAAGCCGCTGCGAGCGACTGGCGCGAGAATCTTGAAATCCTCCGTCCTTACGTCGCGCGCGGCGCGAAGATCGTCTTCAGCGCGCCGAGTTGTTTACTCGCCAGCCGCCACGACATGCCACGCCTTTTGAAAAGCGAAGAAGCAACGAAGACGGCGGCCGCCTGCACCGACGCACACCAGATGCTGCGCGGGATATTCAGTCATCCCCGCCTGAAAAACCAGCTCAAGCCCATCGCCAACAAACCGGTGAAGATGGCGTATCACCAGCCATGCCACTCGAAGGTATCGGGCGTCGGCTCCGAGCCAATGAAGCTGGTGGAGCTGCTACCTCAGGCGCAGGTAACGAACTTGAACGCGGGGTGTTGCGGGTTATCGGGTACGTTCGGCTTGAAAACCGACAACTTCGAAATGTCCATGCAGGCTGGCTCAAAACTTTTTGGGCGCATTGACGCTGTGAACCCCGACGTTGTCTTTACTCCCTGCGGCGTCTGCCAAACCCAGATCATGCAGGGCGCTCAAGGCCGCAAGATTGTTCATCCGCTGAAATTGCTCTATGAAGCGTTGCCCTGAACAGTCGGAAGTCGAGAGTCCAAAGTCGGAAGCCTGAGAGCCAAAAAACAATGCGGATCGCCATAACCAATGACGCGCATTTCAACGGCGGGGCCGTGGCGTTGATGGCGTGGCGATTCACGCGCGCGCTGATCGACGCGGGCCATGACGCAACGCTGATCACCGGCCAGACGGATGACGCGCTTCCAAACGACATTCCTGTGGAGCCGTGGCGCTATCCTGAACGCAAAGGCGACTCGCCGCTCGCGTTAATTCGTTTCTACCAAAAACTTCGGGGCAACAGCGGCGAGGCCTTTGGCCGCTGGTACAGCAAGGGCAAGGCCGATCTGTGGGTGGCGCTGGTCATTCCCTCCGCGCTGGGTGCGCTCGATGGCGGCGGGCGGCGAGTACCCTTGCTCTATTGTTGTAACTCGCCGTGGGCCATGGAATGGCTGGCTGCGTGGCGCGCACAAAATGGCGGCGCCGAGCCACAAGGATTAAGCCGCATGCTCGGCGTGTATCCGCGGCGCAGAGCCGAGCGCGAGGTCGTCACGCGGGCGAAGGGGTGGATGGCGCTAAGCCAGTTGCAGCTCGACTGGTTCTCGGCGGAACACGGTGACACGCGAGCGATTCCCAAGACGGTGGTTCCCGGGGCGGTGGATTGTTCGCGCCATGTGCCGCTCACGGTCGAGCAATGGGCGGTAGTTCGTGCGCGATACGGTATTAAGGAAGGCGAGCGGCTGCTGGTCTGTTCGCGCAGGCTTGTGCCGCGCACGGGCGTGGACTTGCTGCTCGATGCGCTCAAATTGCTCGGGTCCGAGGTGAAGCTCGTCGTCACTGGTGATGGGCCATCGCGCGAGACTCTCGATGTCCGTTCGCGGGAAATCGGGCTTGCCAATCGTGTAACATTCACTGGGTTTTTGCAGCCTGACGAATTGCGCGCTGTCACGGCGTCCGCCGACCTCGCGGTGCTGCCGACGCGGGAGCTGGAAGGGTTTGGGCTCGCAGCTGCCGAGGCCATGAGTTGCGGTACGCCGGTGGTTTCCACGTCGGTCGGAAGTTTGGTGGACGTGGTGGGGGGGCTGGACCGTACCTTGCTCGCCGATGCGGTGAGCGCGGAATCGTTGGCGGCCGCCATCAAGCGGGGATTGAGTCGCGCGGGCGATGAGCATTTCCGCGCCAGTTGCCGGGAATATGCTTCTAAGAGCTTCGACTGGAATGTGCATAAGGCCGCGTTCGTGAAATTATGCGAGACTCTGTCTCGATAGAAACCGTCGCCACGCAACGTCATCCCCGCGCAGGCGGGGATCTAGAGTCAAACAATGTTTGTTGAGTGGACTGGATTCCCGCTTTCGCGGGAATGACATGGCGTAGTGGTTGGTTGAAAGTCAACTTTTCTACAAGACAGGAGACGGTTACGTCCGGCTGATTGTTTACGCCATGGGGCCGCGATGTAGACTCCTTTCAGGAAGGGCGGCGGGTTCATGACCGATTTCGGCGACGAACGCGAAGAAATCATATCCGACTTCATTGTCGAGTCCGAAGAACTCATCAGCCGGCTCGACAACGAACTGGTCGAGCTCGAGGATCAACCCTCGAACCCAGACCTGCTGAACTCCATCTTTCGCGCGTTCCACACGATCAAGGGAACCAGCTCATTCCTCGGTTTCACGCGCATGACCGAGTTGACCCACAAGGCCGAGAACGTCCTCGATAAGCTCCGCAACCACGCGTTCCCGATCACACCGGAGATTATGGACGTGATCTTGAAGGCGCTTGACGGCATTCGCGCCATCCTCGCGGAAATCCAGGCTGGCCAAGGCGACGGCGGGAGTTATGACCCGAAGCCCGTGATTGCGCGCCTCATCACCATTGTCGAAACCAGAGGCGGCACCCAGGGGGCCACGAAAGCTGCCGAAGCGCCAAAACCCGCTGACAAGGCTCCGGAAAAGGCCACCGAGAAAGTCTCCAAAGCCGCGTCAGAGATGAGTCTTGATGACTTGCTGGCCAGCGCGCCCAAGGTCGAACCGAAGATCGAGATCCCCGGCGAGAAGAAGG
Organism: Planctomycetaceae bacterium; assembly: GCA_013360495.1. Lineage (GTDB taxonomy): Bacteria > Planctomycetota > UBA8742 > UBA2392 > JABWBM01 > JABWBM01. The sequence goes on along the minus strand of JABWBM010000030.1, from coordinate 3,341 downwards.
CTGCCGCTTCGAGTTCATCTCTCGACGACATCCTTGCCAGCGCGCCGAAGGTTGAACCAAAGATCACCGTTCCCGGTGAATCCGCTCCCGCGGCTGTGGAAAAGGCGATTAAGGAGGCGACGCGCGCCCTGAGTCGTGACGCCGCCAAGTTCAAGGAGAAGACTCAGCGTCTTCGCGGTCTCACGCCGCCCCCGGTAGCGCCTGAGCAAGCAGGCGCTCCTGTCGCGTTAGCGGGACCAGCCAACCCGGCCAAGGCTGGCACGGGCCCGGTGGACAAAGGGAAAGGCGCGCCTGCCGGCGACCACAAGGGCGGCGTTGCCGTGGAGCAGACTATCCGTGTCGACGTCGAGCGTCTTGACGCGCTCATGAATCTCGCGGGGGAGTTGGTGCTCGGGCGCAACCGCCTCGCCAATATCATGCGTCAACTCGAGCAATCTAATATCGAACACGACGCGGTGCTGGAATTGTCCAACGTCGTCGGCTCGATCTCGCTGGTTGCAAGCGATTTGCAAATGGCGGTGATGAAGACCCGCATGTTGCCTATCGGCAAGGTGTTCAACCGCTTCCCGCGCATGGTGCGGGACCTCGCCCGCGATTTGAAGAAGAATATCGAATTGTCGATCGTCGGCGGCGACACCGAAGTGGACAAGTCGGTGATCGAGGCCATTGGTGATCCGCTCGTTCACCTCGTGCGCAATTCCTGCGACCACGGCGTCGAGCCGCCGGATGTGCGCAAGCAGCGCGGAAAAACAGAGACCGGCCACGTTGAGCTTGCTGCGCGCCACGAGGGGAACAACGTCGTGATCACGATCGCTGACGATGGCAAAGGCATCGATGTTGCGATGATCAAGAGTATTGGCATCAAGAAGGGCGTGATCGACGAAGTGCAGGCCGCGCGCATGACGGACAAGGAGGCGCGTCTGCTGATCTTCGCCCCAGGATTCTCCACGGCGCAGGTGATTACGAACGTTTCCGGGCGAGGCGTCGGCATGGACGTGGTGCGCTCGAATATCGAAGGCTTGGGGGGCACGATTGAAATTCTGAGCGAGACGGGCGTTGGCACCAAGATGGTGATCAAGCTTCCGCTCACGCTTGCGATTATCGAGTCGTTGATGGTGGCTGTCGGCGACGAAGTCTACGCGATTTCGCTCGCCAACGTCATGGAAACGGTTCGCGTCCCGCGCATGAGAGTACAATCCGTCGAGGGGCATGAGGTCGTGCAGTTACGTGACACAGTCATGCCGATCGTCCACCTCGCGGAAGTGCTCGAATGTCCGCGCGGCCGGCGTTCGGGGGACTACAAGGCGAACGACCAGCTCTATGTCGTCGTGCTCGGTCTTGCAGAACAGCGCATCGGTCTCGTGGTCGATTCGTTGCTCGGTCAAGAGGAAGTCGTGATCAAGAGCCTCGGCGATTACCTCCACGACGTCCCGGGCATCGCGGGCAGCACGATTCTCGGCGATGGGCGCGTTGCGCTGATTCTCGATATTGCTGGAGTGATGGAACTCGCGCACAAGCTTCCGCGCCGCATGGCTGTGCATTCTTAACCCATTACGGACTCCCGTATGAAAAGCGAGTACATCACGCCGTTCGTCAACGCGGTGCAAAGCACTTTCCAAACGATGATCGGCATCGATGCCAAGCCGGGGAAGCCGTCATTGCGCAAGCCCGGCGAGCCGGTCACCGCGGCGTATCAGGTCTGCGGCGTGATCGGTATGAGCGGGGCCGCGAAGGGGCGAGTGGCCGTCGGCTTCAGCGGCGATACGGCGCGAAGCGTCGTTGCGTCATTCGTCGGGGCGCAAGACCCGGTCGCGCTTACGCCCGCCGATATCGCCGACGGCGTGGGCGAGATCACCAACATGGTTGCCGGTGCCGCGAAGGCCGCCGTCCATAAGGATGGGCAAGAGATGATCAATATCTCCATACCCAATGTGCTGACGGGCGACACACTTTCAATCGCCCCGGCGAGCGGACACGCATCGATCATCGTTCCGTTTGAGACGGTCAAGGGAGTTTTTCACCTGGAAGTGGCCTTTAAAACCGAGTGACCGGGCGCGCTTTTCCTGTATTGTCGGAAAGGCCGGTCAATACTAGACTTGGGTCATAGGCCTGACAGCGAAGCGTAGGAGAGCAGAGGAATGAAGATCCTGTTGATTGACGATTCCGCGACGATGCGCAAGATTCAGCGCAACGTGCTGACCCAAATGGGATACGAGGAGGTTGTCGAGGCTGAGAACGGCGAGGATGCCATCCATCAGATGAAGGTGCACGACTTCGCCATCGATCTGATTCTCTGCGACTGGAATATGCCAAAGATGAACGGCATCGAATTCGTGCGAAAAATCCGTTCGGTCGAGAATCTCAAGAAAATTCCCATCATCATGGTCACTACCGAAGCCGAGCGCGAACGCATCGTTGAGGCGATTCAGGCTGGCGCCAAGGGGTATGTCGTCAAACCTTTCACACCCGAAATCCTCAAGGAAAAGATCAAGGAATTGGTAGGCTAGCATTCCGCTGTGGCCGGGATGGCCGCGCCGGGTACGAGGGGACGGGGCAACATGCCGGTTGAGGGGCTGGAAGTCGAAATATCCGAGGACCGGACAACGGCCTATATTTCCTACACGCCCCCGGAGGGCGGAAGCGACGTCGGCCTTGATCTCAATGTTGTCCTTGCGGATATCGAAAGCCGCTTCCGGATTCAAGGCATCAACCACGATCTGCTGCAGAGCCTGCTCGACGCTTACAACTCCAGCGGCGAGATTTTCGAGCACGTCGAGATCGCGAGCACCGGGAAGCCCATGGTGCCGGGCAAGAACGCCTGGCTTGAGTGGTGCATCGAGACGGAACCGCAGATCGAAGAGGATTCCCAAGGGCGCGTCGACTTCTACTCATTCTCGGCGCTCAAGAACGTCAACGCCAATCAATTGATCGCGCGCGTTCATCCCCCCGAACCCGGCTCCGACGGGCTCGCGGTTACGGGAGAACCGATGCCGGCCGTCCCCGTCACCGACATCGCCTATGCCCCGGGCGAAAACGTCGAGTACGACGAGACGAATCATGAATTCTTTTCCAAGATCGCCGGCCGCGTCGAGGTCAAGGGGACGGTGATCTCGGTATTGCGCCTTTTCGAAGTCGCGGGCGACGTCGACTTTTCCGTCGGCAATGTCCAGTTCGACGGTCTCGTCAAGGTGCGCGGCAACATCAAGGATAACTTCAACATCGCCGCCACAGACGGCGTCGAGGTCGATGGCGTGATCGAAGGCGCGCACGTTAAATCCAACCGCAACGTCGTCGCCATGGGCGGCATCAACCTGCGCGAAAAGGGCAGCATCAATTGCGAG